>NZ_JBEYXP010000006.1:0-302058 GCF_040704615.1 Streptomyces sp. NPDC046862
TCGACGCCGCCCTCCACCCCCTCCTCCACACCACCCTCAACAACCCCAAACCCACCCACACCCCCCTCCCCTTCACCTTCACCGACATCAGCCTGTACCGGGCGGCGCCGTCGAACGGCCTCGTGGAGGCCTGCGTGGACTCCGGCACGGGCAGCGTGACGCTGGTCGACGCGGACGGCGAGGTGTTCGCGCACATCGGGGGCGTGGTGCTGCGCCCGGCGGCCCTGGAAAACCCGGGCCTGCACACGGTGGCGTGGACGCCGGTGACCGTCGACGCGGCCGAACCTGATCACTCCGACTGGGCACTCGTGGAACCCGAGGACGGCGGGGGCCTGCTCGCGGAGCCGTACTCCCTCCACTCAGACCTGACCTCCGTGCCCAGCGCGGACCCGATCACGACCGTGCAGGCCCTCAGCGCGCCGCCGTACGACGAGTCGTTCTCCACCGGTCACCTCCATCGGCTCCTCACCACCGTGCGGAGCTGGCTGACCGGCCCCACCCACCCCGCGAGCCGGCTGGTCCTGGTCACGCGGGAAGCGGTGGCAGCAGGTGAGGGCGAGCACGTGAACCCGGCGCTGGCCGCCGCGCGCGGCCTGGTACGCAGTGCGCAGACGGAGAACCCCGGACGGATCGTCCTCGTGGACACCGACGGCCACGATGACTCCGTGCGGGCGCTGCGGGCGGCCGTCGCCTCGGGCGAGCCGGACGTGGCGCTCCGTGAAGGAGCGGTGCTGGTGCCCCGGATCGTCAGGGCGGCTCTGTCCGAACCCGCGCTGCCGGACGGGACGGAGCCGTGGCGGCTGGTGCCGGGTGCGCACCGGGCCCCGGACGACCTGGAGGTGGTGCCGTGGCCACAGGGTTCGGCGCCGCTGGCCGAGGGGCAGGTGCGGATCGCCGTACGGGCGGCCGGGCTGAACTTCAGAGATGTGCTGATCGCCCTGGGCATGGTTCCCGAACGGAACGTCACCATGGGCGCCGAGGGCGCGGGCGTGGTGGTCGAGACCGGGCCGGGGGTCACGGACCTGGCGGTGGGTGACCGGGTGATGGGCTACTTCGACGGGGCGTTCGGGGCGCGGGCGGTCGCGGATCGCCGGCTGGTGGCACGGATGCCGAAGGGCTGGTCGTTCGCACAGGCCGCGGCCGTTCCCGTGGTGTTCCTGACGGCGTACTACGGGCTGGTGGACCTGGGCCGGGTACGCCCCGGTGAGAAGGTGCTGATCCACGCGGCGGCCGGCGGTGTCGGGATGGCCGCGCTCCAGCTGGCCCGGCATCTGGGCGCCGAGGTGTTCGCGACGGCCGGCCCCGGCAAGTGGGAGACGCTGCGGGCCCTGGGCGTGCCGCGGGAGCGGATCGCCCATTCGCGGACCACCGCTTTCGAGGCGGAGTTCCTTCAGGCCACAGGGGGCGGCGGCGTGGATGTGGTGCTGAACTCGCTGACGGGTGAGTTCATCGACGCATCACTGCGGCTGCTGGGGGCCGGTGGGCGGTTCCTGGAGATGGGCAAGACGGACATCCGCGACAAGGAGCGGGTCGAGGCCGCCCACCCGGGTGTCGGCTACCACGTGTACGACCTGACGACACTCGCGCGCACGGAGCCCGGGGTGCCGGGTGCCGACCCGGAGCGGATGCGGGAGATCCTGGCCGAGGTGCTGGCGCTGTTCGACCGGGGTGTGCTGACGCCGCTGCCGCTGACCGTACGCGACATACGCCGGGCCAAGGAGGCGTTCCGGTTCCTGGCGCAGGCGAGGAACATCGGCAAGGTCGTCCTGACGATTCCCGCGCCGCTGGATCCGGGCGGGACCGTGCTCATCACCGGTGGGACCGGTGCGCTCGGCGCGGAGGCGGCACGTCATCTGGTGCGTGAGCACGGAGCCCGCCATCTGGTACTGGCCAGCCGCCGCGGTGCGCGAGCGCCGTCCGCCGGGGAACTCGCCGGTGAGCTGCGGGCCATGGGGGCCACGGTGACCGTCGCGGCGTGCGACGTGTCGGAGCGGGAGCAGTTGGCCGGACTGCTCGCGGGAGTTCCCGAGGAGCATCCGCTGACGGCCGTGGTGCACACCGCCGGCGTGCTCGACGACGGCGTCATCACGTCGATGACGCCGGAGCAACTGGACCGGGTACTGCGGCCGAAGGTGGACGCGGCCCTGAACCTGCACGAGCTGACGCGGGACCTGGATCTGGCCGAATTCGTCCTGTACTCCTCGTACGCCGGGGTGACCGGTGCGCCGGGGCAGGCGAACTACGCGGCGGCGAACTGCTTCCTCGACGCGCTCGCCCAGGAGCGGACCGCGCTGGGGCTTCCGGCGGTGTCGCTTGCGTGGGGGCTGTGGGAGCAGGAGAGCGGGATGACCGGTCACCTCGGCGCGGCGGACCTGGAGCGGATGGCCCGCAGTGGCCTGGTGCCGCTGAGCACCGAGCGGGGCATGGAGCTCTTCGACAGGGGACGGGCGCTGGCCGAACCTTTGGTGGTCGCGACGCCGTTCGACGAGCGGGCCCTGCGCGACCGGGGCGAGCGGCTGCCGACGCTGCTGCGGGCGCTGGTCCGGGCGCCCGAACGGTCGCAGCGGGAGCCGGTCGCGGCGGCGGTCGAGCAGGCGGGCCCCGAAGAACTGCGCGATCAGCTGGACCCGCTGTCGGAGGAGGATCGGACGCGGATGCTGACGGATCTGGTGCGCACCCATCTCAGCGCGGTGCTGGGGCACGCCGATCCGGGGACGGTCGGCGAGGACCGTGCCTTCGAGCAGCTGGGGCTCGACTCGCTGATGGGGGTGGAGCTGCGCAACCGGCTCAACATGGCGACCGGGCTGCGGCTTCCGTCGACAGCGGTGTTCGACCATCCGACGGCGGCGGAGCTGGCGGTGCGGCTGCGCAGCGATCTGCTGTCGGACGAGCGGGACGGCACCCCGGCGCCGAGCTGACCGACCGCTGGACCGCGTTCGGCCGAGAGGGCGGTGCCTCCCCTTCCGATGGGACCGGGAGCCGTCCCGCCCTCCCTCTCTCCCCCCCCGGGTGACCCGGCCGCTCCCCTCAGGCGGTGGCGAGTTCCTCGGCGACGGCCATGACGTACTGACCGTAGGAGGAGTGGCCGATACGGGCACCCAGCCGGTGGCATTGGCTGCTGGTGATGAAGCCCATCCGCAGCGCGATCTCCTCGATGCAAGCGATACGGACGCCCTGTCGTTCCTGCAGAGCGCACACGTAGGCCCCGGCCTGGAGCAGCGATTCCGGGGTGCCTGCGTCGAGCCACGCGAAGCCGCGGCCCAGGTTCACGAGGTGGGCCCGGTCGCGCTCGACGTACCAGCGGTTGAGGTCGGTGATCTCCAGCTCACCACGGGCGGAGGGGCGCAGGTTCTTGGCTATGTCGACGACGGCGTTGTCGTAGAAGTAGAGCCCGGTGACAGCCTGGTTGGAGCGGGGGTGCTCGGGCTTTTCCTCAAGGGAGAGCAGTCGGCCGGTTTCGTCGACCTCACTGACGGCATAGCGGCTGGGGTCGCCGACCCGGTAACCGAACAGAACGCAGCCGTCGAGGGTGGCGCGGGCATCGGCGAGGACCTGGTAGAAGCTGGGGCCGTGGTAGATGTTGTCACCGAGGACGAGGGCCGCGGTGTCGTCACCGACGTGCGAGGCGCCGATGAGGAACGCCTCTGCGATGCCGTTGGGTTCGGGCTGTTCGCGGTAGGTGAGGTTGAGTCCGTAGTCGGATCCGTCGCCGAGCAGCCGCGGGAACTGCGGCAGGTCGGTGGGGGTCGAGATGATGAGGATGTCGCGGATGTCCGCGAGCATCAGCACACTCAGCGGGTAGTAGATCATCGGCTTGTCGCCGACCGGCAGCAGTTGCTTCGACGTGGCAAGCGTGAGCGGGTGAAGCCGGGTTCCGGATCCGCCCGCAAGAATGATGCCTTTCACAGATTTTCCTGCCCTTACCTCCGGGGGTGGCACGCGACGCCGGAAATCTATCCGGGCCGCTGTCGATCCCCGCTAGACGGTGGGTCGACCGGTGGAGGCTTTTCCAGCGTCCTTCTAGCTTCCTTCGAGAGACGGCGGACAGGATCCTCCGCATGACTGCATGCCGTATCTGCCAGGGCTCGGTGCACCAGTTCTTCGACTTCGGCAGCCAGCCGCTGTCCGACGGTTTTCTCCGTCCCGAGAACACCGAGGGGGAGTTCTTCTACCGGCTCGCGGTGGGCGTGTGCCGGAGCTGCACGATGGTGCAGCTGCTCGACGAGGTGCCGCGCGAGCGGATGTTCCGCGCGGACTACCCCTATCACTCCTCGATGTCGGTGAAGATGCGTGAGCACTTCACCCGCACTGCCCACCACCTGCTGGACACCGAGTGCCGCGACGGCGACCCGCTCGTGGTGGAGATCGGGTGCAACGACGGGGTGATGCTCGGCACGGTGGCCGCGCGGGGCGTGCGGCACCTGGGCGTCGACCCGTCCCGCGACGTCGCCGAGGTGGCCAAGGGGAAGGGCGTCCGGGTACGGGTCGACTTCTTCGAGGAGTCGCTGGCCAGGGAGATCGCCGCCGCGGAGGGTCCGGCTCAGGTGATCTACGCGGCCAACACGATGTGCCACATCCCGTACCTGGACTCGGTGTTCCAGGGTGTGGACGCACTGCTCGCCCCCAACGGCGTGTTCGTCTTCGAGGACCCCTACCTGGGGGACGTGGTGGAGCGGACCAGCTTCGACCAGATCTACGACGAGCACTTCTATCTGTTCTCGGCGACGTCTGTGCGGGCCGCGGCCCGCCGCTACGGCTTCGACCTGGTCGAGGTGGAACATCTGCCGGTGCACGGCGGGGAGGTCCGCTACACGCTGGCCCGCCAGGCTGCGCGGACGCCGTCGAAGCAGGTGGAAGCGCTGGTCCAGGAGGAGGAGCGGCAGCGGATCGCGGAGATCTCGACTCTGGAGCAGTTCGCCACGCAGGTGAAGCGGAACGTCGAGGAACTCGCCTCACTGCTGCGCCGGCTGCGCGAGGAGGGCGCCCGGGTGGCGGCCTACGGGGCGACCGCCAAGAGCGCCACGGTCACCAACTACGGTGGTTTCGGCCCGGACCTGATCCCGGCCGTTTACGACTCCACCCCTGCCAAACAGGGACTGCTGACGCCTGGCGCGCACATTCCGGTACGGCCGCTCGAGGAATTCTCTCAGCCGTATCCCGAGTACGCGGTGCTGTTCGCCTGGAATCACGCGCAGGAAATCATCGAGAAGGAGCGCGCGTTCCGCGAACAGGGCGGGAAATGGATTCTGTACGTCCCCGAACTCCACATCCTGTGACGGCCGTGCGCACCCGCCTTCTGGTGACCGGCGGGGCCGGGTTCATCGGTTCGCACTATGTGCGGTCGGTGCTCGGCGGAACGTCCTCCGGCGAGGTGGCCGGGGTGTCGGTGACCGTCCTGGACAAGCTGACGTACGCCGGCAACCTGGCCAATCTGGCAACGGTCGCGGACCATCCCCGCCTCCGCTTCGTGCCGGGCGACATCTGTGACCCGGATCTGGTCGGCGAACTCGTGAAGGACGCCGACCAGATCGTCCACTTCGCCGCCGAGTCCCACGTGGACCGTTCGATCGCCGGGGGTGACGAGTTCGTCCGCACGAACGTGCTCGGCACCCAGACACTGCTGGCCGCGGCGCTGCGGCACGGGGTGGAACGAGTCGTGCACGTGTCGACGGACGAGGTGTACGGCTCGATCGCCGAGGGATCGTGGCCGGAGAGCCATCCCCTCGCGCCGAACTCCCCTTACGCGGCGTCGAAGGCCGCCTCGGACCTGGTGGCACTGTCGTACCACCGGACCCACGGCCTGGACGTCCGGGTGACGCGCTGCTCGAACAACTACGGCCCTTACCAGTTCCCGGAGAAGGTCATACCGCTGTTCGTGACCCGCCTGCTGAGGGGCGGCACCGTGCCGCTGTACGGCGACGGGTCCCAGGTGCGCGAATGGCTGCACGTCGACGACCACATCCGGGGCGTGGAGCTGGTCCGCACGGCCGGTTCACCGGGCGAGATCTACAACATCGGCGGCGGCACCGAACTCACCAACCGCGAGCTGACCGCCCTGCTGCTGGAGTCGTGCGAGGCCGGCTGGAACCGGGTCGAGCACGTCACCGACCGGCTGGGCCACGATCAGCGGTACTCGGTGGACTGGTCGAAGATCCGCGACCGGCTTGGGTACCGCCCCCAGCAGGACTTCACCGCCGGGCTGGCGCGGACGGTGGGGTGGTACCGGGAGAATCCCGGGTGGTGGCAGTCGGCTTCCCCTGATCTCCCCGTGGGCGGCTAGCGCCGCGACACTAGTGCGCCGGTAGTCCGTCGTCGGATCCCGCATGAGTTCTTCTGCCCGGATGCCCAGCGGAGCGGGCCGACGAAGCACTCCGCCCAGCAGTCACTCGGCGTGCGCTCCGCGGAGCGGGTTGGGCAGGGGCAGGTAGCGGGCGTCCGCGCCGTCCGCGCCCGTCCAGCGCAGCAGCAGGTTGGTCTTGCCGGGGAGGGTGGGCGCGTCGAGCAGGCCGGCGATCTCGGGGATCTCGCGGTGGCGGGCCAGCTCCCGGCGTGCGGCGGGCCAGAGGTCGGCGCCCGGGTGGCGTTCGGCGACGGCGTCCGCGATCTCCATCAGGTTGTTGACCACCAGGCAGTACACCAGGCGCTCCCAGCCCGCGTCGCGCGTCACGTCCGGCAGGAGCTTCACGCCCTCCGCGTCGCGGAACAGTGCCTGGACGGGGGTGCCGGCGGCGTCGACGGCGACCACCGTGTTCTGGAGGTGGGCTTCGAGGACGACGCCGTGGTGGTGGAAGGCGGCCAGGGCCGGGGGCACGACCGCGCGCAGGTACGCCTGCCACCAGGCGCCCGGGTCGGCCGTCCGGTCGAGCGGGTTGCCGTCGAAGTCCTCGGTGAGGGCGGCGGCGAGGAGGGGCGTCGCGCCGGGGACGAGGTGCGGGCGCAGGCCGTCCCGGACGATGACGGCGAGTTCCTCGAAGGCGAAGTCGGCGGTCCGGTAGCCGCGGTCGCTCAGCCAGGCTGCCGGCAGCTCCGCGAACGCCGTGGTGACCGCCGCGTCCGTGCGGCGCAGTTTCAGCAGGTCGTGGCGCCACAGCCGGCGCACGTCGTTGGTGATGCGCACGTCCAGGCTGAACTTGAGGAAGAGGTCGTCCTCAGGGCCGTACTCGGTGGCGTACACCGTGCGGATAGCCGCCGTGGGCGCGACCCGGCCGGGTGTGCGGCCCAGCCGGACGAGCCGGCCGTCCGCGAAGGCGGGCGCCAGTTCCCGTGCGACGAGGTCGAGTTGCCAGGGGTGGGCGGGCAGCAGACGGTAGCCGCGCGGGGCGGTCCCGTACGCGTCCAGGGCCGTGGTGTCGCCCTCCTCCACCACCGCGTCCTCGCGGACACCCAGCAGCGTCAGCGGGAAGGCGGCGTACGCCTCGGGCGCGTACGGCAGCCAGGCCGTGACGGGGCCGCCGCCGCGGGCCTTCGGGGCCGGGTGGTAGGGGTGTCCGGTGACGAGGGACTGTTCGGAGCGCAGGTACGGGTCGGCGGGAGCCGTGGCGTGGGCGCGGGCCGTGAGGAGGGCGGCCACCGCGTCCCGGCTGTCGAGCATGTCGGCGGGCAGCTCGGAGTTGGACAGGCCGGTGTGGCGGCGCAGTTCCTCGGCGGTGAGTTTGACCAGGTCGGTGTGGGTGAGCGGGTACCAGGAGCCGTCCGCGTGGACCTCGGGGGCGGTGGGACGGCGGCTGCCGCGCACCCGCAGCAGACGTCCGCCGGCCCGCAGCCGGTACACGTCCGGCCCGACGCGTATCCCCACCTCCCGCAGCAGACAGTTGAGCAGCGGCGCGACGGCGTAGGCGTCGGCCGCCGCGGCGACGTCGTCCCTGGGATCCTGGGCGTCCACGGGGTCCATTCGTTCCATACGGTGCTCTGGTGATCAGTATGTCGGTCGCCGTACGTCGGCGCGATGCCGTCCCGGCCGTCGTACGCCGCCCCGCACCGTTCCCGTACCCGAGGAGCACGCCCGTGCACCGTCTTCCCCCGCCCGAGGCCGAGGCCGCGCTCGCCGACGAGATCGCCGGCGTGCGCCCCGACCTCACGCCGCCGTACGCGGACGCGCTTCCCGGTGCCCGCGCGGCCGTCCTGACGCGGTTGTGGCGCGCGCTCGTGCACGAGCCGCTGCCGTGGATCACCCGCCGCGAGCCGGGACGCGACGGACTCACGCTGCATCTGACCGACGGGCGCCGGCTGCACGGCCCGTACGCGGACCCGTACGCGACCGCCGCGTACGTCACCGAAGTCCGGCTCGACGGCGCGCCGTACGACCGGCCGGCGCGGCTCATGAGGGACCTGGCCGTCCCGCACGGCCCGTCCTTCGCGGCCGAACTCGACGACAGTGTCGCCTCGTTGGCGCTGTCCCGGGCGAACCAGCCGGCCGACGCCCCCGCGCCGGCCACGAGCTGGGAGTGGGAACAGCGCGTCGTCGACGGTCATCCCTTCCACCCGAACTGCCGTTCCCGGCCCGGCTTCTCGGCGGCCGAGCAGCTCGCGTTCGGGCCGGAGCACCGGCCTGTCGTACGGCTCGGGATGGCGGAGGCGGAGGCGGACGACTGTCTGGTCGTCGGCGCCTGGCCGGAGCGGTTCCGTGCGGGGGGCCGGGTGCTGATTCCCGTGCACCCCTGGCAGGCCGAGCACGTACTCAAGTGCCCGGTGCGGGACGGCGTCCCGGCGCACCCCCTGATGTCGCTGCGCACCCTCGCGCCCGCCGACGGCGGCCCGCACGTCAAGACCGCGCTGAGCGCCCGGCTGACGTCGTCGGTGCGGGACATCTCGGTGTACTCGATCGAGACGTCGGCCACGGTCTCGGCCTTCATGGAGGACGTCGCCGCCCGCACCGGGGGCCTGCTGCACGTCACCCCCACCCTCGGCGCGGTGACCAGCGGCTCACCGGATCTGGCGGCGGTCCTGCGCGAGTCGCCGGACGTGTACGTGGAAGCGGGCAGCGGTGAGCGGGTCGTCCCCGTGGCCGCGCTCGCGGGGACCGGTCTGCCGCGCTCCCCCGCCTGGACGGCCGGCTTCGCCCGGCTCTCGCTGACGGTCTGCCTCCGGTTGCTCGATCTGGGCGTCGCCCTGGAGGCGCACGGCCAGAACCTGCTCGTGATCCTGTCCTCGACGGGCGACCCGCTCCGCCTCGTGTACCGCGATCTCGCCGACATCCGGGTCAGCCCCACGCGACTGGCCCGGCACGGCATCGCGCCTCCGCGGCTCACCGGGCGGATCGTGACGGACGACGTGACCGCGCTGCGGCGCAAGCTGTTCGGGTCGCTGGTGGCGGGCTCGCTGGCGGCCGTGGCGGGGTCGGGCGGAGCCCTGCGAGAGGCGTTGGAGGCGGCGGTGCCGCATCTGCCGCGCACCCCGGATCTTTTCGCCCTGCTCGAAGATCCACTGCCCGTCAAGGCGTTGACGCTGATGAGGCTGTCCCCCGAGCGGCCCGGAGACATCTGGGCCACCCTCGGCAACCCGCTCCACTGAGTGAGCGTCGCCCCGACGCCGCGCAGTGATGGCGACCAGCAGGAGGGTCAAGATCCAGCCCCTGGTCCCGTAGAAGCATCCTGGAGAAGCCACTGGCAGACGCATCGTTTTGTTGCACGCGCACTCCGCTCCATAAGATCCGCTGATGATCACAAGACAACGGCTGGCGGCGGGCGTCTGTGCCCTGCTCGCCGCCCTGGCGGCCGGGATCGCCGTCCCGTCCGTGGCCCTGGCCGACGAGACGACGGCCGCGGACGCGCCCAAGGTCGACCTCGTGCTCGACGTCAGCGGTTCCATGCGGGCGCGGGACATCGACGGCGGCTCGCGGATGGCCGCGGCGAAGCAGGCGTTCAACGAGGTGCTGGACGCGACCCCCGAGGAGGTTCAGCTCGGCATCCGCACCCTGGGCGCCGACTACCCCGGCGACGACCGGAAGACGGGCTGCAAGGACACCGCGCAGCTCTACCCGGTCGGCCCGCTCGACCGCACCGAGGCCAAGACCGCGGTCGCGACGCTCACGCCCACCGGCTGGACCCCGATCGGTCCCGCGCTGCTCAAGGCGGCCGACGACCTGAAGGGCGGCAACGGCTCCAAGCGCATCGTGCTGATCAGCGACGGCGAGGACACCTGCGCCCCGCTCGACCCGTGCGAGGTGGCCCGCGAGATAGCCGCGAAGGGCATCGGCCTCACCATCGACACCCTGGGACTCGTTCCCACGGTCAAGCTGAGCCGGCAGCTGAGCTGTATCGCCGAGGCGACCGGCGGCACCTACACCTCGGTGGAGCACCAGGACGAACTCACCGACCGCGTCAACCAGTTGGTGGACCGCGCGGCGGACCCGGTCGTGACGCCCGTCGCCACCGAGGGCGCCGGGGCGTGCGCGAAGGCGCCGACGCTGAAGTCCGGTCTCTACACCGACCGCGAGGAGTTCGGGCAGCAGCGCTGGTACCGGGTGGACGTCCAGCCCGGTCAGGAACTGCGCGCCTCGGTGAGCGTGTCGGCCGACCGGGCCGTGAACCCCTCCTACGGCGTGCTGCTGCGGGCGGTGACCGTGCACGGGCGGGAGATCGTGCGCGGCGAGGCGGCGGGCAACGGCCGCACGGACGTCGTGTCGGCCGGTCTGCGCTACCCGAAGGCAGAGAGCGACGACGACGAGGAAGACACGGCGACGGCCGAGTCCGTGTGTCTCCAGGTCACCCATTCCTTCTCGGCGTCCTCCGGGGTGAAGACCACTCCAGGTCTGCCGCTTGAGCTGACCGTCGACGTCGTGGACGGGCCGAGCCAGGCGAGCGACGTGGCCGCCTTCGGCCTGGGGCGCGGCTGGTGGCTGCTCGGCGTGCTCATCCTCACCGGCTTCCTCGCCGGTCTCGTCTGGGGCTGGCTGTCACGCTGGCGGGTCGCGGTCTGGAGGACCAACTGATGCGGATCACACGTGTGCTGAGCGCCGGCGCGCTCCTGCTCGGGCTGGCCGTCGCCCCCTCGGTCTCCCCCGCGGTCTCCCCCGCGGTCGCCGACTCCTCGCCGTCGCCGAGCGCGTCGGGGGACGACGGGGCGCCGACCGAGGCGGGCACCTCGTTCCGTACGGCGACCGAGATCGAGCAGGGGCAGAAGGCGACCGCGAGCGGCTCGGCGGGCGACTACCTGTACTGGTCGTTCCCCGCGGACGCCGGTCAGCGTCCCACCGTCAGGGCGACGGTGAAGCTGCCGGACACGCACGCCTCCGAGACCTGGCAGATCGACGTGTACGACGGTCTGCGGCGCCGCCAGTCCTGTCAGTACGGGGCCCAGACGCGCACCGCCGCGGCGGACGCGGCCTCGGTCGAGCTGGCCTGCACCCTGCGCACGGTACGTGCCTGGTCGGAGCAGTGGGCGAACGACCCGCTGCCGGGTACGTACTACGTCCGGCTGACGGTCGTGGACCTGGCGACGTCCGACCTGGGCCTCGCGGTCGACGCCGAGGTGCGGGTGGACTCCAGGGACATCGGCGGTTCGGCGGCGGTGGACGGCTCCCTGGCGAAGCCGCTGGTACCGGGGATCGCCGTGAACGCCGAGGAGAGTGACGGCGACGAGAGCGACGGCGAGTCGGCGACGGCCGTGCTCTCCTCGGTCGAACCCGAGGGCGGCTGGACGTCGGGCTGGTGGTCCGACCGCTGGGTGTGGACCGCGGTCGGGGGCGTGCTCGCCGCGCTCGCTGGTGTGGGCGGGTATGCGCTGACTCGGGGGGCGGGGCGGCCTTCGCGGGTACCGCCGCCGGGAGTCTGACCGTCGGTGTCTTTCTGGGGCTGCGCCCCAGAACCCCGATCAGCATGAGCCCCGTCATGCCGTAGAAGAACTGCGGGTTGCCTGTGGCTGGTCGCGCCCACGCGGAGGAGCCGCACATTGACACAGCCCCGCGCCCCTTTCGGGGCGCGGGTCACGCCTCCCGCAGCTCCTTCGCCAGCGCCCCGTCCCCCCACACCTCGACACGTCCCGCGCGCACCGCGTCCCTGAGGCTCAACTCCCCCCGGCTCACCGCCACGCAGGTCTCCGCGTCGAACGACAGCCGGGCGCCGGGCTCCTCCGGCGCCGGCCCGTCGCCGTACACCGGTCCCTCCTCGGCGCCGGCCCACAGGTGGAACTGCCCCTCCTCCAGCCGGACTTCGACGAGACCCGAACCCGCGCCTCCCTCGCGCAGCGCCCGCGACAGCGGCAGGGCGAACCAGTGTGCCCGTACGGCGTCGGTGGCCCGCCGCTCCTCCAGCAGGGGTGCGCCCCACTCGCCGAGCGCCTGGAGCACGGCCAGCAACTCCCGCCCGCGGGCGGTGAGTTCGTACACGTACGCCGCGCCGGGCGGCGGCAGGCGGCGCCGGGTCGTCAGGCCGTCCCGCTCCATGTCCTTCAGCCGTGAGGCGAGTACGTCCGTGCTGACACCCGGCAGGTCCGCGTGGAGGTCGGTGTAGCGGCGGGGACCGGCCAGCAACTCCCGGACGATCAGGAGGGTCCAGCGGTCACCGACGACGTCGAGCGCCCGGGCGGCGGAACAGTACTGGTCGTAGCTTCGGCGAGGTGACATGCGACGCAGTCTAGACATGTTGTTGGACTTTCCAAGCTGTTACTTGGTAAAACCAAGCAACACCACGTACCGGAGGGCGAGAGCGCATGGAGTTCCGGCAGTCGAGCAAGCTCAGCGAGGTCTGTTACGAGATCCGGGGCACGGTGATCGAGCACGCCAACGCGCTGGAGGAGGCGGGCCACAGCGTGCTGCGCCTCAACACCGGCAATCCCGCGCTGTTCGGCTTCGAGGCGCCGGAGGAGATCATCCAGGACATGGTCCGGATGCTCCCCCAGGCGCACGGCTACACGGACTCGCGCGGCATCCTCTCCGCCCGACGCGCCGTCGCCCAGCGCTACCAGAACCTGGGCCTGGAGGTGGGCGTCGACGACGTCTTCCTCGGCAACGGCGTCTCGGAGCTGGTCTCGATGGCCGTACAGGCGCTGGTCGAGGACGGCGACGAGATCCTGATCCCCGCCCCGGACTTCCCCCTGTGGACCGCCGTGACGACCCTCGCGGGCGGCAGGGCGGTCCACTACCTGTGCGACGAACAGGCCGACTGGTACCCGGACCTGGACGACATGGCGGCGAAGATCACCGACCGGACGAAGGCCGTCGTGATCATCAACCCGAACAACCCCACCGGCGCGGTCTACCCGAAGGAGATCATCGAGGGCATCCTCGACCTGGCCCGCCGCCACGGCCTGATGGTCTTCGCCGACGAGATCTACGACCAGATCCTGTACGACGGCGCCGTCCACCACTCGGTCGCCTCCCTCGCCCCCGACCTGGTGGTCCTCACCTTCTGCGGCCTGTCCAAGACGTACCGGGTGGCGGGTTTCCGCTCCGGCTGGCTGGTCGTCACCGGTCCCCGGCAGCACGCGAAGGACTACCTGGAGGGCCTGACGATGCTGGCCTCCATGAGGCTGTGCGCCAACGCCCCCGCCCAGTACGCCATCCAGGCCGCGCTCGGCGGCCGCCAGTCCATCCGTGACCTCACCGAGCCCGGCGGCCGCCTGCGAGAGCAGCGCGACCGTGCCTGGGAGAAGCTCAACGAGATCCCGGGTGTGTCGTGCGTGAAACCCATGGGCGCGCTGTACGCGTTCCCGCGCATCGACCCCAAGGTGCACCCGATCCACGACGACGAGAAGTTCGTCCTGGACCTGCTGCTGCGGGAGAAGATCCAGGTCGTGCAGGGCACCGGCTTCAACTGGCCGACCCCCGACCACTTCCGCATCCTCACACTCCCCCACGTGGACGACCTGGACGCGGCGATCAGCCGGATCGGGCGGTTCCTGAGCGGGTACCGGCAGTAGACGGCTCGCAGGGAATGCGGGTACCCGGCAACCTGTTGGCGATCATGGGTCGATCACCGACCCGAGTGCGACAGGAAAGGGTGCGACCATGGGTGACCTGCTCCTCGTGCGGCACGGAGAGACCGAGTGGTCACGGTCCGGGCAGCACACCAGCTGGACGGATCTCCCGCTCACCGACAGGGGCCGGGCCCAGGCGCGCGAGGTGGTGCCGCTCCTGCGCGCGGAGCGGATCGACACCGTCTTCGTCAGCCCGTTGAAGCGGGCCCGGGAGACCGCCGAGCTCGCGGGTCTGGCGGAGCGGCACGACGTACGGATCGACGCCGATCTGAGCGAGTGGGACTACGGCGCGTACGAGGGTGTCACGACCGCCGAGATCCACCGCACCCGGCCCGACTGGTTCCTGTTCACGGACGGCGTCGCGCCGGGGCCGCCCGAGCACCCCGGGGAGAGCCCGGAGGAGATCGGGGCACGGGCCGACCGGATGCTGGCCAGGGTGAGGGCCGCGGCGGCGGACGCCGAGGGCGGCGTGGCGCTGGTGGCCCACGGGCACTTCCTGCGGGTGCTGACCGCGCGGTGGCTGGGGCTTCCGGCGTCCGGCGGCGCGTTCTTCCAGCTCGGGACGGGCACGGTCAGCCGGCTCGGCACGGAGCACGAGCGGCCGGTCGTCGCCGCGTGGAATGTCAGAGCCTCCTCGTAGTCTTCGAAGAGGACTGGTCGGAGGGTTCGCAGCCGGTGGGCTCCGACCGTCCGGAAGACCGCTGCCCGGGGAGGAGTGTGCCGTGACACGACCGCCGACCGCGGCCCAGCGCCGGGTCATCGACGCCGCGGACCCCGTGACGGGCCGGCTGACGGGTACTGAGGCGCAGCTCGCCGCGCTGGTCAAGCGGGGCCTCGCCTTCCGGCACCCACGCCCGCCGCACGACCACTTCCTCACTCCGGCCGGGCACCGCGTCCGGGAGGCGCCCTCCGAGCCCGATGCGCCCTTGTCCGCCCCCACCCCGGCGCCCACCGACAGCGGGGTGTTCACGGCGCGGATCGGCGGCGAGGAGACACCCCCGCCCGGCCCGGCTCGCACGCGTGAGGTGCACAGTGCCTGGCAGGGGCTGCTGGAGCTGCGCCGGATGACCAACCCGGGCAGCGCCACGGAACGGCCCTGCGGCTGGGAGCGCACCCATCTGGTGCAGGCCGCCGCGCTCGCGCTGGAGGCGGCGGGCCACAGACCGGCGGCGGGCACGGGCGAGACCGGTTACCGGGTCCGGGCGACTCCGCAACCGGAGGCCGTCGCCGTGCGCGACCCCGACGTCACCGCGCTGCGGGCCTGCGCGGCCACGCTGGAGAAGGCCGGCTGGCAGGTCAGCGAGCACGGGGAGCCACGCGCCTCGGCGCGGTACCTCCTGGCCTCGCCGCGCCGGGCATGAGGCTCCCCCGGCGGTCGGCTCGACGGTGAAAGGGCTTACGGTACTGGGGAGTTGGAGTGGCCTAGTGCAGCACCCGAACCACTCCTGTCCGTCGTAGAAGGGGGCTCAGTGACCGAGCCGTATGCCGTCAAGGTGACCGTCCGCGGGTACGAGACCGATATCCTCGGGCACCTCAACCAGAGCGTCTACCTGCAGTACGCGGAGCACGCCCGCTGGTCGATGCTGCAGGAAGCCGGCCTCGGCCCGGGCGAACTGCTCGCCAAGGGCGTCGGCCCCGTGGTGCTGGAGCAGACCATCCGCTACCGGCGGGAGCTGCGCGCGGGCGACGAGACCGAGGTGACGTGCTCGTTCGCCTGGTCCGAGGGCAAGACGTACCGGATCGAGCAGACGATACGGAAGACGGACGGCACGGTGGCCGCCGAGATCTCGGTGCTGTGCGGGCTGATGGACCTCAAGGAGCGCAGGCTTGTCGCCGACCCACGTGGGGCCTTCGAGGCGATGACGACCGACGCGAAGGCCTTCGGCCTCTGACCCCCGCCGTCCGCGTGGTCCACGCGCTGCGCGGCGGGCGGGTCCTCACCACTGGACAGCTCTGCTCCCTGATCCCGGATGCGTCCAAGGCCACGGTCTGCCGGCACGTCGGCGCGATGCGAGCGGCCATCGCCCCCTCCTCGCCAACGAACCCGAGCCGGAACGGGCCCGCCACCTCCTCAGCCCGATCTTGTTTCCTGCCGAACAGCAAGAGGATCGGATGGCCCACGACATAGTGTTCTTCCTCGCCCCCGACGACGAGACGGCTGCTGCGACGCGCCTGCGGGGACCTGGTGAGGCCTTTGAGTCTGTGACGTGCCGTTTTATTGAGCCGGACAGTGCCATCGTCGAGTGGGACATGTACTTCGAGGAGCCTTCGGCCGAGGCCCCGCCGCTTGAGCAGTTCCTTGGGTGGGCGTGGCCGGAGTGGGTCACCGCCCCCTTGAACGATGGTGCTGAGGTGTTCGCTCTGCCGAAGCGGCTGACTCGAGCGCTGGCCGACGCGAGCTCCGCCGAACTCGAAGAGCTCGCAGGCCGCTGGACCACGCGACTCTGGTCCGAGGACGGGGACGACATGACCGACGATGATCTACTGGCGGTCCTGCGGGGAGTCGCCCGGCTCGCGGCGTCCGCGGTGAACACGGGTGGCGGCCTCTACAGCTGGAGCTTCTGACCGCTCACCTTCGAAGGCGGCTCGCGTTTGACGCCGCTGCACGCCAAGAGCTCGATTCCGGTGGCGTTGAGGTACAGCGTGAAGTGCCACGACCGGTCTGCTGCGTCGATGATGCCGGTGCGCAACCGCTCTTCACGGTGCTGAGCCAGGATCGCAACGGTCTCGTCGAGGCCGAGGGTCGTCAGACCGATTTTCAACGACCGTCTCAGCCTCGCCGCAGCGATGCCGGCGACCATCCAATGGGGCACCTCGTTGTCCCAGACCACCACCCGGCCGCCGGCTGCGATGGCGTCGCGTGCGGCCTTGCAGGCGCCGGTCTGGTCGCTGAGCATCGCGGCGATGTCGGGCTGACCTGGGTTCTCGTCCTCGGTGGCCATGCGGTGACTGTAGGGGGCGAACGCGGGCGTTGCGACAGGATTCGGCGGAGCCTGAAATCCGGATGCGCAGCCCACCGCCCGCGCGCCATCCTCACCCCATGGCACCAACCAGACCGAAGCCCGGCCTCTACATCTCCGTCGACATCGAGGCCGACGGCCCGATCCCCGGCCCGTACTCGATGCTCAGCCTCGGGGCTGCCGTCGCAGGCCGTCAGGACGCCGACGGGTTCACTCCGGCCGACCCGGAAGAGCTGACCTTCTACCGCGAACTCCGCCCCATCAGCGAGGAGTTCGTGCCGGAGGCGCTGGCCGTGAGCGGCCTCGACCGTGCGGGGCTCATCGAGGAGGGCGCCGAACCGGCCGTCGCCCTCGCCGAGTTCAGCGCCTGGGTGCGTGACGTGAGCGTGGGCGCCCAGCCGGTGGTGTGCGGCTATCCGGTGGCGTACGACTGGATGTTCCTCTACTGGTATCTGATCCGCTTCACGGGCGAGAGCCCCTTCGGTCACTCGGGCTGCCTGGACATGAAGACGCTGTACGCGACGAAGGCCGGGGTGCCGCTGCGGGCGGTCGCCAAGCGCACCATGCCGCGCGAGCTGCTCCCCCACCGGCGGCACACCCACCATGCCCTCGACGACGCCATCGAGCAGGCCGAACTGCTGGCGAACCTGATGGCCTGGGAGGGCGCACCCACGTAGCGCGAGGAGAGTTCATGAGGTCGCACATTCAGCCGTTCACGCCAGGTTCTCCCCCTTGTGGCCGTGTGTCCGGACACAGGTGGTGTCTCGCCGGGTACGCCTCCGACGGCGTTCCCCCCACCCGCGACCCCGGAGACACCATGCCGCTCCCCCGCCGTGCCCTTCTGACCGCCCTCACCGCCGGTTCGGCCGGAGCCGCCGTCGCCTGTACCTCGGCCGGTGCGATCCCGGCGGACGACGGCGCGCCCGGGAAGGAGCCCGCCGGGACGGCCGCCGGGGCGTCCGCGGCGACGGCGGCCGCCCGGCGGCTGCTGCCCCGCCACTGGCAGCAGATCACCTTCCGTACGGAGGGGCAGCGCGACACCTTCCGCCTGTCGGGAGACAAGAGCCGCATCACGGTCTCCGGTGACACCCCCGCGACCCAGCTCACCGGCCTCAACTGGTACCTGCGGCACGTCGCGTACGCCGACATCAACTGGGCGGGCGAGCAGACCGACCTCCTCCCCACCGATCTCCCGGGCCTCGACGGCACCGTCACCCGCCGCGCCAACGTCCCGCACCGCTTCGCGCTCAACGACACGAACGACGGCTACACGGGCGCGTACCTCGACTGGACGTACTGGGAACGCGAGCTCGACGTCCTGGCCCTGCACGGCTACAACGAGATCCTCGTCTACGCGGGCGCGGACGCTCTCTACCACCGGCTGTTCCAGCAGTTCGGGTACGAGGACGAGGAGCTGAGAGCCTGGATTCCGGGGCCGGCCCATCAGCCCTGGTGGCTGCTGCAGAACCTCTCCGGTTTCCCGCACCCCGTTTCGCGTCAGCTGCTCGACGCGCGCGCCGCCCTCGGGCGGCGGATCGTGGACCGGGTGCGGGAGCTGGGCATGAGCCCCGTGTTCCCCGGGTACTTCGGGACGGTCCCGCCCGGTTTCGCCAAGCGCAACCAGGGGGCGCGCACGGTTCCGCAGGGGAACTGGATGGGCCTCGCACGCCCCGACTGGCTGGACCCGCGCACCGACCACTTCGCCCGGGTGGCGGACGCCTTCTACCGGATGCAGGGCGAGATGTTCGGCGGTCCGTCGACGCTGTACAAGATGGATCTGCTGCACGAGGGCGGTGACCCCGGTGACGTGCCCGTCGGGGACGCGGCGAAGGGAGTCGAGCGGGCCCTGCAGAAGGCCCGCCCCGGCGCCACCTGGGTGATCATCGGCTGGCAGCGCAATCCCCCGCGCGCGCTCGTCGACGCCGTCGACAAGCGGTACATGCTCGTCGTGGACGGCCTCTCCGACCGCTTCCCCACGGTCACCGACCGGGAGGCGGACTGGGGCGGCACGCCGTACGCCTTCGGCTCGATCTGGAACTTCGGCGGTCACACCGCGCTCGGCGCGAACACCTCCGACTGGGCCTCGCTGTACGAGAAGTGGCGCACGAAGGACGGCAGCCGGCTGCGTGGCGTCGCACTGATGCCGGAGGCCGCGGACAACAACCCGGCCGCCTTCACCCTGTTCTCCGAACTCGCCTGGCGCGAGGGCGAGTTGGATCTGAAGAAGTGGTTCAGCGAATGGGCCCGCGCCCGGTACGGCGCCCGCGATCCGCACGCCGAGGCCGCCTGGGACATCCTGCGCCGCACCGCGTACGGCACCACGCGCGCCGACCGGTGGAGCGAGCCCGCGGACGGTCTGTTCGGCGCCCGTCCGTCGCTGAACGTGGTCAGGGCGGCCCGCTGGTCCCCCAAACAACTCCGGTACGACGCGGCCGACTTCGAGCCCGCGCTCACCGAACTGCTCAAGGTGCGCCCGGAGCTGCGGAAGTCCTCCGCGTACCGCCGCGACCTCCTCGACGTGGCCCGCCAGGCCGTGTCCAACCGCAGCCGCGTCCTCCTCCCCGACATCAAGAAGGCGTACGACACCGGGAACGAGGCGCGCCTCGGCGAGCTGGCCGAGGCATGGCTGTCCCTGATGGACCTCCTCGACCGGCTGCTCGCCACCGACTTCCGCCACCTGCTGGGCCGTTGGGTTGCGGACGCGCGTTCCTGGGGTGCGAGCGCCGAGGAGCGTGAGCAGCTCGCGTACGACAACCTCTCGCTGCTGACCGTGTGGGGCACCCGTGCGGGTGCGGCCGCCGGCCTGCGGGACTACGCCAACCGTGAGTGGGCGGGGCTGGTGGGCGGGCTGTACCGGCTGCGCTGGTCGACGTACTTCACCGAGTTGAAGACCGCCCTGCGGGAGGAGCGGGACCCGAAGGAGACCGACTGGTTCGCGCTGGAGGACCGCTGGATCCGCGACCCGGGCCCGCTCACCACCCGGCCGACCGGCGACACGTACCAGCTCGCCACCCTGGTCCGGGACCGGCTCACAGCACTCTCCTGACTCGCCGCCCCCTGTTCCGGGACCGGCTCACAGCCCTCTCCTGACAGGTCACAGCGACCTGCTACCGCACACCCACGGCATTCCCACCCCGGCACGCGACCCTCGACCACCCCTGAGAACACTCTCCTTGGAGACGTCGTGCCGTTGCTGCCCACCCGACCCGCGTCCCGCCGCCTGCTGCTGGCGGCGCTGGGTGCCTCCCTGTTCGCCGCCCCCTCCCTGGTGGACCAGGCGGCGGACGCGGCGACGACCGCCACCGGGCTCGACGACCCGGAGAAGAAGGACACAGCGATGCGGCTGGTGTCGAGTGCGGAGAACTCGTCGCTGAGCTGGGAGGACCAGTACGCGTACATCGAGGACATCGGCGACGGGCGCGGTTACACGGGTGGGATCATCGGTTTCTGCTCCGGTACGAGCGACATGCTGGCCCTGGTCGAGCTCTACACCGAGCGCGTCCCGGGCAACGCGCTGGCCGGCTACCTTCCCGCCCTGAGCGCGGTGTACGGCTCGGACTCGCACGAGGGCCTGGACCCCGGTCTGCCCACCGCCTGGAAGAAGGCCGCCGCGACCGCCGCCTTCCGCAGAGCCCAGCGCGACGAGCGGGACCGGGTGTACTTCGGCCCGGCGGTCGCCCGCGGCCGGGAGGACGGCGTCGGCGCCCTCGGCCAGTTCATCTACTACGACGCCCTGGTCATGCACGGCCCCGGAACCGACACCCTCAGCTTCGGCGGCATCCGCACCCGCGCCCTGAAGGAGGCCGCCACGCCCGCGCGGGGCGGCGACGAGACGACGTATCTGCGCGCCTTCCTCGACGCCCGGGTGTGGGCCATGGAGCAGGAGCCCGCCCACACGGACACCTCCCGCGTGGACACGGCCCAGCGCGTCTTCCTGGACGAGGGGAACCTCAACCTGGATCTGCCCCTCAAGTGGCAGGTGTACGGGGACAGTTACGAGATCACCTGAGGGAGGAGGCGACTCAGCCCCTCGCGGTGATGCCGGCGATGTCGGCGAGACGCCGTGCCTCGGCGCGGGTGGAGCGGGCGACGGCGTCCTCGTCGACGTACAGCAGCCGGCCGTTCTCCACGATCTGCTCGCCGTTCACGAAGGACGCGGTGACGGGTGCGGCCGCGCCGAGGACGAGCGCGGCCACCGGATCGGCGATCGACGCGTGGGCCAGGGTGTCCATCCGCCACAGCACCAGGTCGGCGAGCTTGCCCGGCTCCAGGGAGCCCAACTCCCGTGCCCGGCCCAGGACCTGGGCTCCGCCGTACGTGCCGAGCCGCAGGGCCTGGCGGGCGGTCAGCGCCGCCTCCCGGTGCGGACCCAGACGGTTGACCAGCAGGGCGTTGCGCAGCTCTGTGTGCAGTTCGCCGGACTCGTTGGACGCGGTGCCGTCCACGCCGAGGCCGACGGGGATGCCGGACGCCAGCATGTCGGGGACCCGCGCGATGCCCGCCGCCAGCCGGGCGTTGGACGAGGGACAGTGGGCCACACCCGTCTTCGTACGGGCGAAGGCGGCGATGTCGGAGTCGTTCATGTGGACGCAGTGCGCCATCCACACGTCCTCGCCGAGCCAGCCGGTGGACTCGAAGTAGTCGGTCGGGCCCATGCCGAACTGCTCGTGGCAGAACTTCTCCTCCTCCACGGTCTCCGAGCCGTGGGTGTGCAGCCGGACGCCGAGTCGACGCGCCAACTCGGCACCCTCACGCATGAGTTCGGTGGAGACGGAGAAGGGCGAGCAGGGGGCGACGGCCACCTGGGTCATGGCGCCGAAGGCGGCGTCGTGGTGTTCGTCAACGGTGGCCTCGGTGGCGGCGAGGGCGTCTTCGAGGGTCTCGACGGCGAAGTCCGGGGGCAGGCCGCCGTCCTTCTCCCCGCGGTCCATCGAGCCCCGGGCGAGGGTGAAGCGGACGCCCGTCTCGCGGGCGGCGCGGATGATGGAGCCCGACAGGTCGCCGGAGCCCTCCGGGAAGACGTAGTGGTGGTCCATCGCGGTGGTGACACCGCCCCGGGCCATCATCGCCAGCGAGCCCTGCGCCGCCGCGTAGGTCATCGGCTCGTCGATGCGCGCCCAGATCGGATACAGCGTGACGAGCCAGTTGAACAGGTTGTGGTCCGTGGCCAGGCCCCGGGTGATCCACTGGTAGAAGTGGTGGTGGGTGTTGACCAGTCCCGGTGTCACCAGGTGACCGGTGGCGTCGATGCGGCGTACGACGTCGTCCAGTCCCTCGGGGGCCCTGCCCTCGCCGAGCGACTCGATCAGGTTGTCCGCCACGACCACGTGGCCCGAGGCGTGCTCGGTGTCGTTCGCGTCCACGGTCGCGATCGCCGCGTTCTCGATGACGATGCGCTGAGCCATCGTTCGTCCGTCCTCTTCTCGCCGAGTGTTCTCTCCGGATCGTGCTGTCCGTGTCCCGCGGGTACCCCGTCAGAGGGTGGTGAGATCGGCCGGGATCCGCGCCTCGCGGCCGTCCCGCAGGACGGTGGCCTCGATCAGGCCGTACGGCCGGTCGGCGGCGAAGTACACCGCTGAGTCGGCGGTGTCGTTCTTCAGGCCGAACGGCTCCAGGTCCACCAGGAAGTGGTGCTTGTTCGGGAGCGAGAAGCGGACCTCGTCGATCTCGGGGCGGTTGTCGATGATCCGCGCGCCCATGGCGTAGAGGGTCTGCTGCAGCGAGAGCGAGTACGTCTCGGCGAAGGCCTGGAGCATGTGGGTCCTGACCTGCTCGTAGGACGCGTTCCAGTCGGGCGCCGGCTCGTCGTCGCCCGCCCAGGCGAAGCGCCAGCGGCCGGAGACGTCGGTGGCGAGGACGCGGTCGTACGCCTCGGGGAGCGTCGTGTACTTGTCCTTGACGTAGCCCCAGAACTCGGAGTTCGTCGAGTTCATCACCGTCAGGTCCTTGAGGCCGGAGACGACCTCCCACGTCTCGCCGTCGTACGTGATCTGGGCGAGCCGGGTCTCCTGGCCCTTGCGGACGAAGGAGTGCGCTCCCTCGCCGCCGTGATCGATGCGCTCCCAGGCGTACTCCTCGATCCGTATACGGGCCCGGTGGATCGCCGGCTGGGAGGTCACGAAGTGGCGGGCGAGGTGGATGCCGAACTGTTCGGCGGATTCGATGCCGTACTGCTTGGCGAAGGCGTACACCGTGTTCTTGGTGGTGTCCGTCGGCAGGACGTGCGCGTTCGAGCCGGAGTAGTGGACCTCGTCCATGTCGCCGCTGAGCGACACCGACACGTTCAGGTCCTTGATGTGGTGGGTGGCGCCGTCCCGCGTGATCCTGACGACCCGGTTCTCGGCCTTGCCGTACTGGTTCTGTCCAAGGACGGGCATGTCAGCTCCCTCGGTACACGGAGTAGCCGAACGGGTTGAGCAGGAGCGGTACGTGGTAATGCTCACCCGGCACGACGGCGAAGGTGACGGTCACCTCCGGGAAGAACGCACCGCTGTCCCGGTGCGCGGAGAGGTACGCCTCGGTGTCGAAAGCGAGCCGTACGTGGGTGGTGCCCTCCGGCGGCTCCGGGAGGTCCCGGCACCGTCCGTCGGAGTCCGTGGCGGAGGTGCCGAGCGCCGTCCACTCGGTGTCTCCGTCGCGTGCTGACAGTGAGACGGGCACGCCCCGTGCGGGACGGCCGACGCTGGTGTCCAGGATGTGGGTGGACACGGAACTCCTCGGCCGGGCAGCGCTGCTGGTGCTCATGCGGAGGTGCCCCCTTCGCCCTCTTCGCCCTCATCGCCCTCATCGCCCTCATCAACGAGTCGGGTGAGCCGGATGCGGTTGATCTTGCCCAGTTCCGCGCGGACGATCTCACGCTCCCGCTCGGGCGGGTTGCCGATCCGTTCCTTGACGGCGTCGCGCATCTGCTCGCCGGTGAGCCCGGTCGCGCAGATCAGGAAGACATGGCCGAACCGGTCCTGGTAGGCCAGGTTCAACTCCAGCATCTCGGCCCTGAGCTCGTCGGAGGCGCCGGCCATGCCGCGCTGTTCCCGGGCCGAGGCCGGGTCGCCGGGCTTGGGACGGCCGATGGGCGGGTGCCCGGACACGGCCTCCTGAAGGTCCTCGGTGCTCAGTTCCGCCATCGCCGCGTCGCTGGCGAGCAGGAGGTCGTCGGTCGTGGCGTACGGCCGCCCCGCGAGCAGTCTGCGCCCCCACTCCGCCGAGGCGCACGCCTCACGCAGCGCCGCGTCGGCCGCGTGCCGCTCCAGGGCGTTGAACCGGCCGAGGCCCGGCGGGGAAGAGCTCGGACTCACGGGGCCTCCGTGGCGTGTCGCTGGACGGGCTGTGCGAACAGCTAACGCTCTCCGGCGACACGACGTCAACAGTTTGTTGAAAAATCGGGCCTCACGCGCGCATGCCCAGCAGACGCAGGGCGTTCTCCCGGTTGATCCCCTGGAGCTGCTGGTCGGAGATGACCGGGTCGTTGTCCAGGGCGGGTGTCGTGACATCGGTGACGACGCGTCCGGGGGTGGGCGGCCAGTCCGTGCCGAAGAGGATGCGGCTGGGGTCCACGGTGGCCATCAGGGTGGGTGTGGCCGAGGGCGACATGGGGCCGGCCGTGTCGTAGTAGAAGCGGTGCAGGTAGTCACGGACCTGGCCCGGCTCGATCTCGGGGGTGAGACGTCCGCCGAAGAGTTCGAGCCGGGTGGCGATGTAGGGAAGGAAGCCTCCGCCGTGAGGGAGGATGAAGGTGAGGTTCGGATAGCGGTCCAGGGTGCCGTTCTTGATGAGGTTGATGGCGGCGCGCGTGGTGTCCACGAGGAAGTCGCAGATGAAGGGCGGCACTCCCGGCAGGCCCATGGTGGGGTCGTTGCCCGCCGGTACTTCCATGGGGTGGGTGCTGACGATCGCGGACCGTTCGTTCAGTTCCTTCAGCAGGCGGTCGTGCGCCTCGTCGCCCAGGTAGACGCCGTTCATGCTCGTTCTCGTGCTCACTCCGACGGCACCGAGTTCGTCGAGGCCGTGGCGGAGGCTCCACGTGGAGAGTTCCAGGTCGTCGAGGAACACGGGCGTGAAGAACCTGAAGCGTGTGGGATGGCTCTCGACGACGTCGGCCGCCGCCCGCAGGGCGACCCGCGCGCTGTCCTGGCGCTCCGCACGCTCCCGAAGCCGGCCGAGCATCGCCACCGTCATGACGGCCGTGCCGATGCCCGCCTTGTCCATGACGTCCAGGGCCGCGCTCAGGTCCCAGCGCGTCCACCAGGGCAGTTTCTCACGGTTGACGATGCCGCGTTCCTCCGCCCAGTCCAGCCAGGCCGGTGCGGTGAAGTGGTGATGGACGTCCACGCGGCCGTCCTCGAACCGGGGTTCTCCCACGAGCGTCATCGCGATGCCCTCTTCTCTGCGCTTTCCCTGCGCGTTCTCTGCGCCTTCTCTGCGTCTTCTCTGCGCCTTCTCTGGGTCTTCTCTGCGTCTTCTCTGCGACGGTGACCCGCGGCGATGCGGCGCTCAGTCGCGGCCGAGCAGCGTCCGCAGCACATGAGTCAGCAGGCGGTCGGCATGCGGCATGTCGGCATGCGCCCGCCATGCGACGTAGCCGTCCGGGCGTACGAGAACGGCGCCGTCCTCGGCCGCGCCGTGCCACTTCGCCCAGTCGGCGTCCGGCTCGGGCACGAGGTCGCAGTCATCGCCGTTCCCCACGACATACGCCTCGAGGGGAACGCCGAGGGCGTCGGAGGCCTTTTCCGCCGCGTTCCGCCACGCCTGGCCCCTGGGCCCGGAGAGGACGACGAAGGAACGCTCGTACAGATCCAGCGTGGAGATCCTGACGCCGTTCCGCGTGACCCACATGTGCGGTGCGCGGGTGCCCGGTTCACCGCCGAGCTCGAAGACGTCCGGGACCACCGGACGCCGCGGGGAGACACCCACGACAGCGTTCGACGCGTACCGGTAGCAGAGCGCGACGGTCATGAGGTCCGCCGGGTCGTCGTTCCGTCCCGCCGCGGGGCTGAATCCCGGGTGCTGTTCCTCGACGGCCTGCAGACAGGCCCGCTCGATGGTCGCGACGGCGGTGGGCCGTCGCTCCTGCTGGTAGCTGTCCAGCAACGGCATGTCCGCCCATCCGCGGAGCACCGCGGCCAGTTTCCAGGCGAGATTGTGCGCGTCCTGAATTCCGGTGTTGGAACCGAACGCCCCGGTGGGAGGCATTTCGTGTGCCGAGTCACCGGCCAGGAAGACCCGGCCTTTTCCGTAGCTGTCCGCGACGCGGCTGGAGGCGTGCCAGGGTGCTCTTCCCGTGATCTCCACGTCGATATCCGGAACGCCGGCGGCGGCGCGGATGTGTGCCGCACACCGCTCGTCGGCGAAGTCCTCCAGGGTTTCGCCGCTGTCGGGAGACCAGGGAACATGGATCACCCACTGTTCCTCGTTGTCCACCGGAAGCAGAGCGCCCTCACCCTGGGGATCGGTGATGTAGCAGACGACGAAGCGTTTCTCTCCGAGGCAGTCCTTCAGCTTCTTGCTGCGGAACGTGACGCTGACATTGTGGAAGAGCTCACCGGGCCCCGACTGACCGATCTCCAGGCTTTTCCGGACGGGGCTCCTGGGCCCGTCGGCGGCCACCAGGAAGTCGGCGTTCACGGTGTACGTCTCACCGGTGTCCCGGTGCCTCATCTCGGCCCGGACTCCGTCCTGGTCCTGTGTGAAGGACAGCATCTCCGTGCCGAAGCGGATGTCGCCGCCCTGGCCGCGGGCGTGGGCCAGCAGTACCGGCTCCAGGTCGTTCTGGCTGCACAGGCACCAGTTCGACGAACTGACCTGGGAGATGTCCATGCCGGCGGAGATGTCCCGGATGATCCAGCGGCGCTGCTGTCCGGACAGGGTGGACACCTGAAGAACGCCTTCGTTTCCGGCGAGCGCTGCAGCGGCCTGACGGATACGCGGCTCCAGTCCGGCGGTCCGGAAGATCTCCATGGTCCGTACGTTGTTCCCGCGGCCGCGCGGGTGCATCGACGTCCCCGCGTGCCGCTCCACGAGCATGTGCTCGATTCCCAGGCGCCCCAGGAACACGGAGGTGGAAAGACCCACCAGAGACCCGCCCACGATGAGAACCGGTACAGATGTCGTCGCGCGTCCGCTCACTGATTTTCCATCCATCGGCGGGCCGGCCCGGAAGTCGAGGACCGGTACGGGCTGTCCATCCGTGTCTACCAATGGGCACCCACGCACGCGACCGGAGCGGTCCCGCGATGGCCCGACCGGGGCAAAGGAGCGGCCCGCGCACCGCGGACGGCCATTCGGCCCATATGGCCCAGCGACGTTTACTTCGCGGTGCCGCACGGGAAACCGTGGCGTTGACCGGTGGAAAAAGCCCCTGCGGTCGGGGGTGTTTCCGGTGGAACACCGGACCTCACAGTCACCGCCGGCACCTCGAACCCTGGGAAAAGCCATGACGGAAGCGTTCGCATCTGAGGAAATGTCGTCCGATGAGGCCGCCGCCGCGGCCTCGTCCTGCGGTCGGGAGTTCCGCGCCAACCCTTATCCCGTCTATGCCACGCTCAGGGAGACGGCACCGGTGTGTCCGCTGTCGCCTCCCCACGGGGTCGACACGTACCTCATCACCCGGTACGACGACGCCCGTGCCGCCCTGGCCGACCCCCGTCTGAGCAAGGACATGTACGGCGCCATCGACGCCTACCACCGCATCTTCGGCGACTCGTCGATCGCCCTCGACGACAACATGCTCTTCTCGGACCCTCCGAAGCACACCAGGCTCCGCAGGATCGTCGGCAGCACCTTCACTCCGAAGAGGGTGGAATCACTGCGGCCACGCGTCCAGGAGATCACCGAGGAACTGCTGGACCGCTGCCCCGCCTCGGAACCCATGGACCTGCTGCCGGAGTTCTGCTTCCCGCTGCCGCTCGTGGTGATCTGCGAGCTTCTGGGCGTCCCCGAGAACGAGCGCAAGCAGGCCCACGCGTGGTCCAGCACCGTCGCCCGGACAGGTTTCGGTCCGGAGGCGAGAAAGGCGCTGGAAGTGGCCGAGGGCAATCTGCGCGACTATCTGGTGGACCTCATCGCGCGGAAGCGGCAGGAGCCGGACGGCGGCCTGCTCAGCGCGCTGGTCACGGCGCAGGACCAGGACGGCGCGCTCACCGACCACGAACTGGTCTCCACCGCATGGGTGTTGCTCTTCGCCGGCCACAAGTCGACGGCGTACCAGATCGGCAACGGCGTCTACCACCTGCTCTCCCAACCGGAGCAGAAGCGCGTGGCGCTCCGGGACGCGAGCGGCATGAACTCGGCCATCGAGGAGATCTTCCGGTTCGAGACCTCCGTGGAGAACTCGACGTTCCGCTACGCGAAGGAAGACGTCGTCATCCGCGACACGCTCATCCCCAAGGGCGCGCTCGTCCAGATCTCGATCGCCGCGGCCAACCGTGACCCCGAGGCCTTCCCCGAGCCGGACCGGATGGACGTCAGGCGCCCGAACGTGCAGGCGGACCACCTGACGTTCGGCGTCGGCCCCCACTACTGCATCGGCGCCCCGCTGGCACGGCTGGAGATGCAGATCGCCCTCACCACGCTGTTCGAGCGGTACCCGCACATGGCCCTCGCCGAGGCACCGGAGGACGCACGCTGGCTGACGGTGCCGTTCCCCGCGTTCCGCGGGCTGGCGGAGCTTCCGGTGGTGCTCGACCCGTCCTGACCGGGCGTGCGGGGCGCCTTCGGTGGTCGCCGCGTTGCCGCGTCGCGTCAGTCGTCCTGCCGCGGCCGCGCGCCGCTCTCCCTGGCCTTGGCCTTGGCGCGCTGCTCGCCCGCGTAGTTGATGTAGTTGTAGACGGTGAAGCGGCTGACGCCCAGCGCGCCGGCCACGGTCTCCACACCGTGCCGCACGAAGAAGGCGCCGCGGGCCTCCAGGGTCTTCACGACCTGCTGCTTGGCCTTGCGGTCCAGCTCGGCCAGCGGCCTGCCCTGCTTGCGCTCCATGGCGGCCAGGATGTGGTCCAGCGAGTCGGCGAGCTGCGGCAGCCGTACGGCGACGACGTCGGTGCCCTCCCAGGAGAGCACCACGTCGTCGGGGCCGGCCTCGCCGGGCGGCAGCAGCTCGCCGCCCATGGCGTCGACCAGCGGCTTCACGGCCGCGACGAAGGGGTCGTCCCCGGTAGCGGTCACCTGCCGCTCTCCTCGGCCTTGTCGACCTCGTCGATCAGGTCGATGACGTTGACCTGCAACGACACACGGGTGGCACCGGCCTCCAGGGCCCTGCGCAGCACGGCGTCGACGGTGCTGAGCACCGCGTCGGACCGGCCCTCCGCCGTGTTGCCGAAGGGCCCGACCTCCACGGCGTCGAGGTCGGCCGTCTCCATCACCTCGCGGGCCACCAGCGCGTGCGCGGGCGCCTCGTCGAGATCGAAGGGCTCGGTGGTGAACTCCACTCTCAGTCGCACTGTGCCCCCATGGCGTCGGTGTGCCCCAGTCGCTCCGGCACGACCTTAACGGACTCTCCAGTGGGACTATTCGGGGCGCACCAGGCCGCTCTGATAGGCGATGACAACGAGCTGGGCGCGGTCGCGGGCGCCGAGCTTGGTCAGGGCCCGCTGCACGTGGGTGCGCACGGTCAGGACGCTCAGGACGAGTTCTTCGGCGATCTCGTCATTGGACTTGCCCCGAGCTGCCAGCACGGTGACTTCCTGCTCGCGGGGAGTGAGGGAGCCCAGGCGTTCCACGGGAGCGAGGGGTGTTCCTGAGGAGGGAGCGGTGAGGAAGCGGGTGATCAAAGCCTGGGTGGCTCCCGGCGACAGAAGGGCCTCGCCGGCGGCGACGGTGCGGATTCCCGCCAGCAGCGCGTCCGTGGTGACGTACTTGCCCAGGAAGCCACTGGCACCCATGCGCAGTGCCTGGGCGACGTACTCCTCGGTCTCGAACATGGTGAGGACGAGGACGCGGGTGCCCGCCAGGTCGGGGTCCTCGCAGATGGCGGCCGTGGCGGTCAGGCCGTCCGTGCCGGGCATGCGGATGTCCATGAGCACGACGTCGGGCTGAAGGGCGCGGGTGAGCTCCACCGCCTCCTGTCCGTCGGCCGCCTCGCCGACCACCTCCATGTCCTCGCAGGAGTCGATCAGCAGCCGGAACGTGCCACGCAGCAGGGCCTGGTCGTCGGCGAGCAGGACACGGGTGGTCAACGGGGTTCCTCTTGTCGTGCGGCCAGGGCTTCCGCCTGGGGCTGGGGTTGGGGCTGGGGTTGGGGTTGGGGCTGGGGCTGGAGGGGCAGGGCGGTGGTGACTTCGAAGCCGCCCTCGGGCCGCGGTCCGGCGCTCAGGTCGCCGCCGACGGAGTGGGCGCGCTCGCGCATGCCCATCAGGCCGTAGCCGCCACCGGGAACCGACGGGGTGACGGCCGTGCCTTCGTTGGTGACGGTGATGAGCAGGCGTGAGTCCGAGTAGGCGAGCCGGACACGGGCCGCGTGGTCGGACGCGTGTTTCGTGGCGTTGGTGAGGGCTTCCTGGATGATCCGGTACGCCGTCAGGTCCACCCCCGGAGACAGGGGCTGGACCTCTCCCTCGGTGGTGACCGTGACGGTGAGACCGGCCGACTCGCAGGACGCCACCAGTTGCGGCAGGCGGTCCAGACCCGGAGTCGGCTCCAGCGGGTCGGTCTCGGGGTCGCCGGTCTGACGCAGCACCCCCACCGTGGCCCGCAGTTCCAGCAACGCGGAGGAGGTGGTGCCGACCAGCTCGGTGAGGATCTTCCGGGCCTGCTCCGGCTGGGTGGGCGCGAGGTGGGCGGCGGTGCCGGCCTGGGCGTTGGCGACGGCCATGTGGTGGGCGACGGCGTCGTGGAGTTCCCGGGCGATGCGCATGCGTTCCTCCGCGACGCGCAGCCGGGCCTCCTCCTCGCGGGTGCGTTCGGCGTGCGCGGCGCGGGCCTGCACGGACTCGATGTAGGCGCGCCTGAAGCGGCTCATGCCGCCCAGGGACAGGGCCAGCAGCAGCCACAGGACCGTACCCGCGGACCGGAGCATGAAGTTGTCCCCGAGCGGGGCGGCGGACAGCGAGGTGGCCACCAGCACGGCAATGGTCGTGTAGCCGTAGATCCCGGTTGTCCGGGAGTCGGTGAGAGCGGCGAGCCAGTAGAGGGCAGCGATGACGGGAGCCAGCAGCAGCGGGCTGGGCAGGTAGTCCAGGCCGGTCATGACGGCGGTGGCCGCCGCGGTCACGGCGAGTGCGGCGCGCGGGTGGCTTCGGGACTTCAGCACGGCGGCGCCGCAGACGACGGCGAGGATCCGGGCGGGCCACACGCTCTCCGGAGGCGTGGATTCGGATGTGCTGATCTGGGCTCCGAAGATCGTGAGGGCACACAGCGCCGCCGCCATCACGAGGTCCGCGGCCCGGGCGTGGCGCTCCGCGTACCGTTCGAGGTTGCTCGTCATCGTGTTTCTCCGGGTGGGAGTGCTGGGTCCATGGTCGCCGATGGTTCAGGTGGACGGCCGTGGGGGCCGCCCGGGACCTTGCCCCGGGCGGCCCTGGGGTGGGCGGAGCCGGTCAGACGCGCACCTCGACCGGCTCGTCCGGGGCCGGGTGGGGGCCCGCCGGGTCAGGGCCAGGGGCCTGGTTCTCGGCCGGTCGGCGGCTGAGGGCCTCGCCCTCCACGTCGACGCGCGGCAGGATCCGGTCCAGCCACTTCGGCACCCACCAGGCCTTGTCGCCGAGCAGGGCGAGGACGGCGGGCACGATCGCCATACGGACGACGAAGGCGTCGAAGAGGACCGCTGCGGCCAGGCCGAACCCGATCATCTTGATCATCGCCGAGTCCTCCATGATGAATCCGGAGAAGACCGCGATCATGATCAGTGCGGCGGCCACCACCACGCGGGCGCTGTGGCGGAACCCGGAGACGACTGCCTGCCCGGCCGCCTCGCCGTGGGTGTACGCCTCCCGCATCCGGGAGACGAGGAAGACCTCGTAGTCCATGGCCAGTCCGAAGACGATGCCCACCATGAAGATCGGCATCAGGCTCATGATCGGCCCGGTCTGCTCCACGCCGAAGAAGCCGGCGGCGTGCCCCTGCTGGAAGACCAGCACCACCACGCCGAGCGCCGCGAGCACCGAGAGCAGGAAGCCGAGCGCCGCCTTGACCGGCACGAGTACGGACCGGAAGACCATCAGCAGCAGCACGACCGCCAGGCCGACCACCACCATCATGTAGGGCACCAGCGCGGACTGGACCTTGGCCGCGACATCGATGTTCAGCGCGGTGGTACCCGTGACCTCGAAGGTCGCGGACGTGTCCGACTCGAGTGCCGGACGTTCGGCGCGGATGGTCTTGACCAGGGTCCTGGTCTTCTCGTCGGTGGGGCTGGTGGACGGGGTGGCCTGGAAGACCGCCGTGTCACCGGCCTTGTTGAAGCTGGCCCGCGAGACCGACACGATCCCCTTCGTGTCGCCGATCTTCTCGCTGATCGTGCTGACGGCGGCCTTGGCGTCGGTCGCTCCCTCGGCGTCCACGACGATGGTCAGCGGGCCGTTGAAGCCCGGGCCGAAGCCCTCCGCGAGGGCGTCGTAGGCGCGCCGCTCGGTGGTGGAGGTGGACTTGGCCTCGTCGCCCGGCATGCCCAGTTGCAGGGACGTCATCGGCACGGCGAGGCCACCGAGGCCGACAACACCGAGGAGCAGTACGGGGAGGGGGTGGCGCAGGACGAAGCGGGCCCAGCGGGTGCCGAGATTGTTCGTGTCGCTCTTCTCTGCCGCGACGTTCTTCTCCGCCTCGACGTTCTTCTCCGCCTCGACGTTCTTCTCCGTCTCGACGTTCTTCACTGGCGTGGCATGGGCATCGAGACTTGTCACGGACGCGCCCTCGGCCTTCACCTCGGCCTTGGCCTCGGCCTTGACCTGCTTTCGGACCAGGAGCTTCCTTCCGGACAGAAGCCGCCTGCTGGACGTGATGCGCCTGGTCACGGGGGCGGAGCCCCTGGATCCCCTGCGCACCCCGCGCGCCAGCACCGCGTTCGGCCAGAACCCGAGGAACGCCGGGACGAAGGTCAGAGCGACCAGGACGGCGACCACGACCGCCCCTGCGGCGGCCAGGCCCATCTTCGTCAGCAGCGGAATCCCGACCACCGACAGGCCGGCCAGCGCGATCACCACGGTGAGCCCGGCGAAGACGACGGCCGAGCCGGCGGTGCCCACAGCCAGACCGACCGCCTCGTCCGGCCCACGGCCCCGCGCGCGCTCCTCGCGATAGCGGGAGACGACGAAGAGGGCGTAGTCGATACCGACCGCCAGGCCCAGCATCATCGCGAGGGTCATGGTGTTCGAGGACAGCCCCAGCGGGTCGGCCAGGAGCAAGATGCCGAACAGGCTCACGGCGACACCGACGATCGCGGTCAGCAGCGGCAGGCCGGCCGCCGCCAGCGACCCGAAGGTGAACAGCAGCACCACAGCCGCAACCGAGAGGGCGATGATCTCGGCGACCCCGCTGGGTCCGCCGCCGCTGTCCATCGCGGAGCCGCCGGTCTCGACGGTCAGGCCGTTCTCGCGCGCCTGGTCGGCGGCCTTCTCCACCGCCGCACGGCTGGCGTCGGTGACGTCGGAGGACTTCACCTTGTAGGTGACGGTCGCGTAAGCCGTCGAGCCGTCCTTGCTGACCGCCTGCGACGCGAACGGGTCCGCGACGCCGACCACCTGCGAGCCGTCGGCCAGGGAGACCACCGTGTCCTCGACGGCCTCCCTGTTGTCGGTCGCGGTCACCTTCTCCCCGTGGGGGGCGACGAAGACGACCTGGGCGGTGGCGCCGTCGGCGGCCGCTCCGGGAAAGCGCTTCTGCATGAGGTCGAACGCCTTCTGCGACTCGATCCCCGGCATCGAGAACCCGTCGTCGGAGGTTCCCGGCGCCTGCACTGCGCTCAGACCCACGGCGGCCACGATGGCCAGCCACATCAGGACGACGTAACGTCGTCGCCGGAAGGCCATGCGGCCCAGTCGACTGAGAAAAGTTGCCATGTCAGGGCACTCCAGATTCGTTCTCGATTGCCCATCAGCCTGGCCGGGGAAGGCCTGTCCCGTCGTCGTGCGGCTACTGGCACTGCCGGCTACCGAAACCGCAGGACCGGCTACTGAAATCGCAGTAGGAGCCGGTGCCGCCGACTCCTACGTCGGTCCGGCGTCGCCCGTGTCAGCGCAGGCGTCATGTCGCCGTGGTGGCAAGCGAGTTGACGGGGCTCAGGTGGACGATCCCGGCTCCGTCCGGCCCTTGCGCAGGAAGCGTCGCAGCCGGGCCTCCGGCCAGGTGTTGATCACGTCGTCCTTGGTGAGCCAGCCGCGTTGCGCCGTTCCCACGCCGTAGCGCATCTCGGCGAGGTGGACGGTGGCGTGGGCGTCGCTGTCGACGGCGAACTTCACACCGTGCCGCCTGGCCCGCAGGATATCCTCGTCGCGCAGGTCGAGCCGGTCGGGATGGGCGTTGATCTCCAGGGCCGTACCCGTGCGCGCGCAGGCGGCGAAGATCGCGTCGAGGTCCGCGTCGAGGCCCGGCCGCTTGCCGATGATGCGGGTGGTGGGGTGGCCGATGAGGGTGACGTACGGGTTCTCGCAGGCCCGTACGATCCGCCGGGTCAGCGCCTCACGCCCCTGGTTGAAGTGCGAGTGCACCGAGGCCACGCACAGGTCGAAGCCGGCCAGGAAGTCGTCCGGCCAGTCCACACCGCCGTCGGGGTCGATGTTCAGCTCGGCGCCGTGCAGCAGCCTCATGCCTCCGCGCCTGCCGTGCGTGTCGTACGTGCGGTCGAGTTCCCGGACGCGCTCGCGCTGGGCGAGCATCCGCTCGTCGGTCATCCGCTGCATGGACAGATCCGGTCCGTGGTCGGTGATCGCGTAGTAGGCGTATCCGCGGTCGGCGGCCACCCGGACCATGTCCTCCAGCGGGGCGAGACCGTCGGTGAGGTCGGTGTGGGTGTGCAGATCGCCCCTGATGTCGCTCTCCTCGACCAGTTCGGGCAGTTCGCCGCGCAGCCCCGCCTCGATCTCGCCGCGGTCCTCGCGCAGCGTCGGCGGGATCCACGGCAGGCCGAGCCGGGCGTATACGTCCTCCTCCGTCTCGGAGACGATCTTCTCTCCCGTCTCGACGTCGAACAGTCCGTACTCGGAGAGCTTCAGGCCCTGGTGGACGGCCCGTTCCCGGGTGCGGATGTTGTGCGCCTTGGAGCCGGTGAAGTACTGCAGCGCCGCTCCCCAGGAGTCCGGCGGTACGACGCGGAGGTCGGCCGAGAGGCCCTTGTCGGTGCGGACGGACGTCTTGGTCCCGCCCCGGGCGATGACCTCCGTGACGTACGGCAGCTCGGTGAACGCCCGCATGAGCGGGCCCGACTCCTCCGCCGCGGCCAGGATGTCGATGTCGCCGATCGTCTCGCGCAGGCGCCGCAGCGACCCGGCGTACGCGCAGCGCCGGCAGCCGGTCACCCGCGACAGCGCGGAGACGATGTCCTCGGCGAGGTCCATGGCGACGTCGAGCAGGACACGGTCTCCGGAGGACTGCAGGAGGCCGATGCCGTGGAGGAGCTTCTCCTCCGTCCTCGGCCCGAAGCCCTTCAGGTCGCGCAACCGCTCCGCGTGGATGGCGCCGACCAGTTCATCGATCGTGGAGATGCCCAGCTCCTCGTACAGCGCATGCGCCTTCTTCGGGCCGAGCGTGGGGATCGCCGTCAGCCGCCGCACACCGGCGGGGATCTTGGACCGCAGCTCCTCGACCGCGGACACCCGGCCGGTGCGGAAGTACTCGAGGACCTTCCCGGCGATGGACTTGCCGACGTTGGGGATCTCCTGGAGGCCCTTGAGGTCGAGCGTGGCCACGTCGGCGTGGTGACCGCCGATCGCCCGGGCGGCCTTCTCGTAGACGCGCACCCTGAACGCGTCTCCTCCGGTGATCGAGATCAGGTCCGCGTACTCCTGGAGCAACGCGGCGACCTCGTCGTTGGACCGAGCCACCTCTCCAGGTTAGGCACGGCGGGCGGGCCTTTCCGAGCCGAGGCGGTCGAGACGGTCGAGACCGCCGCGTCTGTCGCGTCTGCCTCGTCTGCCTCGTCTGCCGATCCGCCGCGACGGACGCGCCGACCCGCCGCGTAGAGCGGATGAGGGGATGAGCGGACACGAGGTCCGCTCGGACGACCGGGGAGGGGCCCACGTGACAGGGCGGAGAAGGGCGACGGGTACGAAGACGGGTACGAAGGGGACGGTGATCGCGGTGGCGGCCATGGTCGCCCTGACCGCGTCGCAGGCGCCGGGGGCGGTGGCGGCGCGGGCCGCCGAACCGGGCCGGACGGCGCCCGCCGAGCGAGGGCCGAGCGTGTCCGGCGACGCTCCCTACCGCACCGTCCTGCCGCCCCTGCCGCCCCTGTCGCCCCTGCGTCCCCGGACCGGCTCGGCGACGGCGGCGGCCACGGTGACGGTCGGCGGCGCGCTGCCGGAGACCGTGTTCGCCGCCTACCGGCGGGCCGAAGCGGAGCTCGCGCGGACCGTGCCCCGGTGCCGGCTGCGCCGGCAGCTGCTGGCCGCGATCGGGCAGGTGGAGTCCGGGCAGGCTCGCGGGGGCCGGGTGGCGCCGGACGGTACGACCGTGACTCCGATCCTCGGGCCACGGCTCGACGGCGGCCCCTTCGCCGTCATCCGCGACAGCGACGGGGGCGCGTACGACGGGGACACCGTGTACGACCGCGTGGTCGGCCCGATGCAGTTCGTCCCGTCGACCTGGGCCGTCTGGGGCGCGGACGGCAACGGCGACGGGCGCGCCGACCCGCACAACGTGTACGACGCGGCACTCGCCGCGGGGCGCTACCTGTGCGCGGGCGGCCGGGACCTGTCCGACCCCGGCGACCTGGACCGGGCGATCCTCGGCTACAACCACTCGCAGGCGTATCTGCGGACGGTCAGGGCGTGGTTCGCGTACTTCCTGGAAGGGCTCCGGGTGGTGCCCGACGCCTTCGCCGCTCCCGGGGCGGCGAGCGGCACGGCGCCGGACAGCTCTCCTCCTGGCCCCCGTCTGTCCCGTGGGCCCCGGCCCGACGCGTCCGCGGGACCGACGGCCGACGCGAACGGTAGCGGTGGCCGTGGCGGATCCGGCTCCCCGTCCCCGTCGTCCACGCCGTCGCCGTCGCCGTCGCCGTCGCCGACACAAGGCAGCGCGGCCCCCACGTCGTCGGCGATCCCCCAACTCCCCCTGCCCGAGCCGGACATCGACCTGCCGGACGAGGGGCTGCCGCCGGCCACGGGCCCGCTGACCGGCGCCGACGCGAGCCCGATGCCGATTCGATAGGCGCCCGCCCCTCCACAACCGCGACTACCGGGCGGTAATGTCGCCACCCGCCGGACGGCACGATTCCGGCCGGTGAACGCGAGGGGGTCCTCGATGGCGACGGACACGCCCGGTCGGGCGGGGGCTGCCGACGACCGTTGGCAGCACATGTGGAGCCACCGCGAGCAGTTGCTCAAGGTGGCGAGGCGCAGGTCGATGAGCCTGGAGGACGCCGAGGACGCCGTGCACGAGGCGATGCTGCGCGCCGCGGAGCGCCCGGACCTCGACGACGAGCGTCTCGGTGCCTGGCTGACGACCGTCACGATGCGGTTGTGCGTCGACCGCTACCGGCAGGTCAACCGCGAGGCCGAGGTGCGCACCAGCCCCACGCTCATCGCCCCCGGACCGGTTCCCGTCGAGGAGGCGGTGTGCGACCGGGCGGAGGCCCGGTGGCTGGCCGTGCGCAGCGGGGAACTGCCCGCGCGGCAGGCGGAGGCACTGCGGCTGAAGTCCGAGGAGCTGGACGTCGGCCAAGTCGCCGTGCGGATGGGGCTGAGCTACCGCACCGTCGAGTCGCTGCTCGCCCGGGCACGGCGGACGCTGCGTGCCTCGCTGGCCGGAACGCTCGGGGGCGTCCTGTTCCTGCTCGGGCGCGGGCGCCCGCGCGGCGGCGGCAAGGCCCACGTCGTGGTGGCCGCGTCCACCGCGGCGACGCTCGCGGTGGCGGTGTTCGTGCTGCCGTACGCACTCGACGGTGGCGGGGGCGGTCCGTCTCCGGCGCCCTCCGTGTCGGGCCCCGCGACGGTCCTCCGGACGGGTGACGATGACCGGGCGAGGGCGTCCGGGGAACCGGGCGCGACACCTCCGGCGGCGGTCGGGCGCGGGGCGGGGGCCTCGCCGGGTGACGGCTCGCTCGTTCCCCTGTCCGTTCCGCCCCTGCCGGAGGTGTCGCTGCCGGCTCCGGGGGTCTCCGACCTGCCGCGGTTGCCGGACGTACCCAACGTGCCCGACGTGCCGGGTGTACCTGACGTGCCGGGTGTACCCGATGTGCCGGGTGTACCCGATGTGCCGCTCGAGTCCGTCCTCCCCACGGTCCTGGAAGTGCCGGACGCCCCGTCGACCGAGGTCGAGTTGCCGACCGGGAGCGCGCTGCCGTAGGCCCGGTCTCGTCTGCCGGGTGCGGCTTCGGTGGGCGGGTGCGGGTCCGTTGTGGCTGGTCGCGCAGTTCCCCGCGCCCCTTAAAAGCGCGGGCGCGTCCGGCGTCACAGCGCAAGGCTTCCAGCGCGCACCGGACGCCTGAGCGTTTGTTCGTGGGTCGGGGGCGCGCCGCGAGGTCTCCGTCCTCGGTCCGGCGGTGCTGTGGGTGAGTGAAGTGCTCGGCGGCGGACGCCGGCCGCTGCGGGCGGACACCTCCCGGCACACCCCCTGCCGCACGTACGCGGGTCCCGGTGCGTGGTGGTGACGGTACGTCGTGATCCCGGGCGCGGGCACGTGTTTTTCAGGGGCGCGGGGAACTGCGCGAACAGCCCCCACGAACCCGCAGCCGCCCACACACAGAACCCGGCAGACGATGCGGGCGGTGCAGCACGGTCGCGGTACGCCATGATCCCGGGCGCGGGCACGTGCTTTTCAGGGGCGCGGGGAACTGCGCGAACAGCCGCGACGCACCCGCAGCCAAGCCCAAGCAGAACCCGCCGAAAAAAATCCGCACTCGCCGCGACGGACCCCCCGCCCCTCCCCGTAGAGCAGATGTCGGGAGCCAGGACGGACGAAGGCGAAGGGTGGGGCGGATGGGTGTGGAGATCTGTGTGGAAGGGCTGACCAAGTCCTTCGGTCACCAGGTCGTCTGGCAGGACGTCTCCTTGACGCTGCCCGCCGGGGAGGTCTCGGTCATGCTCGGCCCCTCGGGCACGGGGAAGTCGGTGTTCCTCAAGACGCTCGTCGGGCTCCTCAAGCCGGACCGGGGTTCCGTGACGGTCGCGGGGCGGGACATCACCAAGCTGCGCGAGCACGAGCTGTACGAGGTGCGGAAGCTCTTCGGCGTGCTGTTCCAGGACGGCGCGCTGTTCGGCTCGATGAACCTGTACGACAACATCGCCTTCCCGCTGCGCGAGCACACCCGCAGGTCCGAGAGCGAGATCCGGCGCGTCGTGCTGGAGAAGATGGACATGGTCGGGCTGATCGGGGCCGAGGGCAAGCTGCCCGGCGAGATCTCCGGCGGGATGCGGAAACGGGCCGGTCTCGCGCGGGCCCTGGTGCTGGACCCCGAGATCATCCTGTTCGACGAGCCCGACTCCGGTCTCGACCCGGTCCGCGTCGCCTACCTCAACCAGCTCATCGTCGACCTCAACGCCCAGATCGACGCGACCTTCCTGATCGTCACGCACGACATCGCCTCGGCGCGCCAGGTCCCGGACAACATCGGGCTGCTGTTCCGCCGTGAGCTGGTCGTGTTCGGGCCCCGCGAGAAGCTCCTGAGCAGCGACGAACCGGTCGTACGGCAGTTCCTGGGCGGCCGGATGCAGGGCCCGATCGGCATGGCGGAGGAGAAGGACGCCGCTCAGGTCCAGCAGGAACTCGCGCAGTTGGACGACCGCCCCTCCCAGACACCCGGCAGTCAGGAACTTCCTCCCCGCCTGCTGCCGGGGCCGGGCATCACCCGCCCGCCCCGCTGGCAGGCGATCGCGAGACGCGAAGCGGAACCCCAGAAGGAGGTGGCCGGCTCGTGAGCCTGTCCCCCACGGGCGCGCTGCGGCAGTCGGGCAACCTGTTCGCGATGGCGCTGGACGTCGTCCGGACCATGCCCCGACGGCCCTTCCAAGCACGGGAGTTCATCCAGCAGGCGTGGTTCGTCGCGAGTGTCACCATCCTGCCGACCGCCCTGGTCTCCATCCCCTTCGGCGCGGTCATCGCCCTGCAGATCGGCAGCCTGACGCGGCAGCTCGGCGCCCAGTCGTTCTCCGGGGCCGCCTCCGTCCTGGCCGTGCTGCGGGAGGCCTCGCCGATCGTCACCGCGCTGCTCATCGCGGGCGCGGGCGGCACGGCGATCTGCGCGGACCTCGGGGCGCGGAAGATCCGGGACGAGATCGACGCGATGCGGGTGCTCGGCATCGATCCCGTCCACCGTCTCGTCGTTCCCCGCGTGCTCGCCTCGATGGTGGTGGCCGTGCTGCTCAACGGCCTGGTGTCGGTGGTCGGTGTCGCGGGCGGCTACTTCTTCAACGTCGTCCTCCAGAACGGCACCCCGGGTGCCTATCTCGCCTCCTTCACCACGCTCGCCCAGCTCTCCGACCTGTGGGCGGCGGAGATCAAGGCGCTGGTGTTCGGGGCGATCTCGGCGATCGTCGCCTCGTACAAGGGGCTTACCGCCGAGGGCGGTCCGAAGGGCGTCGGTGACGCCGTGAACCAGTCGGTGGTGATCACCTTCATGTTGCTGTTCGTGACGAACTTCGTGATGACCGCGGTGTACTTCCAAGTCGTCCCGCAGAGGGGCTGAGGCATGGCACTGTCGAATCGTCTGGAGGAGCTGGGTGCCCAGCTGACCTTCTACGGGCGGTCCCTGGCCTGGACCGGCCGCACCCTGCGCCGCTACAAGAAGGAGATCCTGCGGCTCCTCGCCGAGGTGAGCTTCGGCCGCGGCGCCCTCGCGGTCGTGGGCGGCACGGTCGGCGTGATCGCCTTCCTGTCGTTCTTCACGGGCACCGAGGTCGGCCTCCAGGGCTACGCGGCCCTCAACCAGCTCGGCACCTCGAACTTCGTGGCGTTCCTGTCGGCATACTTCAACACCCGGGAGATCGCGCCACTGGTGGCCGGGCTTGCCCTGTCCGCCACCGTGGGCGCGGGGTTCACCGCGCAGCTCGGCGCGATGCGGATCAGCGAGGAGACCGACGCGCTGGAAGTGATGGGCGTGCCCTCGCTGCCGTTCCTGGTGACGACCCGGATGATCGCCGGTTTCGTCGCCGTGATCCCGCTGTACGTGATCGGGCTGCTCTCCTCGTACCTGGCCGCCCGCACCATCACCACCGTCTACTACGGGCAGTCGACGGGCACTTACGACCACTACTTCCACCAGTACCTGCCGCCGGTCGACGTGCTGTGGTCCTTCGGCAAGGTGATCGTCTTCGCCGTCCTGATCATCCTGGTGCACTGCTACTACGGCTACCACGCGAGCGGCGGCCCGGCCGGCGTCGGTGTCGCGGTGGGCCGCGCCGTGCGCACGTCCATCGTGGCGATCAACGTCCTGGACTTCTTCCTCAGCCTCGCCATCTGGGGCGCCAACACGACCGTACGGATCGCGGGATGAGGCCGGTGCGAAGGATCAGACTGCGGTTGTACGGCGTCGTCTTCCTCGTCGTACTCGCCCTGCTGCTGTCGCTCGCCGTGGCCGTCTACCAGCAGGCGTTCACCTCCGTCGTACGGATCACCCTGGAGGCCGACACCCTCGGCAACCAGCTCGATCCGCGCGCCGACGTCAAGCTGCGCGGGCTCCTGGTCGGCGAGGTGCGCGAGGTGCACGCGGACGGGAGGAAGGCGACGCTCGACATCGCCCTCAAGCCGGAGTACGTCACGTACATCCCGGCGGACGTGCACGCGCGGCTGCTGCCCAAGACGCTGTTCGGTGAGAAGTACGTCGACCTGGTCGCACCGCGCGGGGCTTCGGCCCGGCCCATCCGTGCAGGGGACGTCATCACGCAGGACCGCACCAGGGCCGGCATCGAGGTGCAGCAGCTGATGAACGACCTGCTGCCGCTGCTGCGCGCCGTCAGGCCGGGTGAACTCAACGCCACGCTCTCGGCGTTCGCCACCGCGCTCGAGGGCCGCGGCGACCGGATCGGCGACAACCTCACCCGGGTCGAGGGATATCTGCGCCGCCTCAACCCGCATCTGCCGTCCCTCAAGGAGGACATCTCGCGCTTCGCCGACGTGGCGGAGGTGTACGGGGACGCCGCGCCCGACCTGTTGAGGATCCTGCGGAACACGGTCACCACCAGCCGCACGCTCGTCGAGAAGAAGGACCGGCTGGCCGCCGCCCTCCGCTCCACGACCACCACCGCGGGCACCGCGGAGGACTTCCTCGACGAGAACGGCGACCGGCTGATCACCCTCGGCCGGGTCTCCCGCCCCACGCTGGAGCTCTTCGCCCGCTACTCCCCCGAGTACCCCTGTCTGCTCGACGGACTGGTCCGGCAGGAGCAGGCGTCGGAGGACGCGTTCCGGGGCGGCACGATGCACATCACCCTCGAAGTCGTCCGTCCGCAGGGGGCGTACGAGCCCGGTGAGGAACCGCGCTACGGGGAGCGGTCGGGGCCGGACTGCCGGGGGCTGCCGCATCCGGGGGTGCCCGCTCCGCACACCGACCTCAAGGACGGGACGGCGTCGGGGAGTTCGGGCGGCGGCGGACTGCCCGGCGGGCTCGGTGTGTCCGCCACCGGGGCAGAGCAGCGGGCCGTGGGCTCGCTCGTGGCTCCCGTCATGGGCGTACCCGCGGACGAGGTGCCGCCCGTGGCGACCCTGCTGTTCGGTCCGCTGGTCCGTGGGACGGCGGTGAGCGTGGCATGAGGACGAGGGGAGCGCGCCAAGCGATGGCGCCGTTGGTGAAGTTCAGTCTGTTCGCGCTGGTCACGATGGTGGCTACGGCCCTGCTCGCCGCCACCATCGTCAACGTCGACTTCACTCCGAAGCACACGTACCACGCGGTGTTCAGCGATGTGACCGGGCTGGAGAAGGGCGACGACATCCGTGTCGCCGGAGTGCGGGTCGGCGAGGTCGAGGGCATCCGGATCAAGGACCGGACACTGGCCGAGGTCACGTTCACCGTCACCGCGGACCGGCCGCTGCCGGCCGGCACCGGCGCGGTCGTCCGCTACCGCAACCTGGTGGGACAGCGGTACGTCGCGCTGACCGAGGGCACGGGCGACGGCACCCGGCTCCGGCCCGGCGGCACCATCCCGCTGTCCAGGACCCGGCCCGCGCTGGACCTCAACGCGCTGCTGAACGGCTTCAAGCCGTTGTTCGCCGCGCTCAGCCCGCACGACGTCAACCAGCTGGCCACCGAGATCATCCGGACGCTCCAGGGAGAGGGCGGCACGGTGAACAGCCTGCTCGCGCACACGGCTTCGCTCACGACCACGCTCGCCGACCGCGACGAGCTGATCGGCTCCGTGATCGACAACCTCAACACCGTGCTGGACACGCTCGACCGGCGCGGCGCCCGTTTCTCCGCGCTGCTGACGCAGCTGCGGCGGGTGGTCTCCGGGCTGGCCGCCGACCGCAAGCCCATCGGGGCGTCCCTGGCGGGCATCGCGGACCTCACGGACGCCACGTCGGGGCTGCTGAAGGACGCGCGTCCGCCGCTGAAGGACGACATCGCCGGGCTGAACGAGCTCACCGGAACGCTGAACGACAACGAGAAGACCGTGGAGGGAGTGCTGAAGCGGCTGCCGAACAAGCTGAACGAGCTGACAGGGACGGCGTCCTACGGCTCGTGGTTCAACTTCTACCTCTGCGACTTCGACGGCCGGATCGTGCTGCCGAAGACCAAGCAGGTGCTCACCCCCGAACTCCACGTGGCGCGGGCGAGGTGCGGCGGATGAGCGGGCGACAGATGAACGGGCGACGCATGGTGCCGCGCCGGAAGCGGCGGCCGGAGCCTTTGGTGAAGGTGCGGATCCTGCCACCGAAGCTGCCCCGGCTGCCCAAGCTGCAGCGGCTGCCGCGGCCTTCTCGGCCGCGCCTGCTCCCGCGCGGAAAGCAGCGGCCGGAGCCCCTGGTGAAGGTGCGCATCCTGCCACCGAAGCTGCCTCGGCCGCCCATGCGGCCCAAGCGGCCCGATCTGCCCAAGCCGCCCGGACCGAGCCCGCTCACGCGCCGACGGCAACGGCCCGAGCCGCTCGTCAAGGTGCGCATCCTGCCACCCGAACTGCCCGGTCTGCCCCGGCTGTTGCCCCGCAGGGGACACCGTCCGACGCCTTTCCGTGACCGCAACCCCGTGGTCATCGGCGCCGTCGGTCTCACCGTCCTGGCGCTGCTGGCCGTCGCCGCGTTCAACGCCGACCGGCTGCCGCTCATCGGCGACGGCGAGACGTACAGCGCCGCCTTCTCGGAGGCGGGCGGTCTCAAGCCGGGCGACGAGGTGCGGATCGCCGGGGTCAAGGTCGGCAAGGTCGAGGAGGTCGACCTGGACGGCGACCACGTCAAGGTGACCTTCAAGGTCAAGGGCGAGCCGGAGTTCGGCACCGACACCGGCGCGTCGATCCGGGTGAAGACGATCCTTGGCGCGAAGTACCTGGCACTGCACCCGAAGGGCCCGGGCCGGTTGAAGCCCGGAGTTGAGATCCCGCTGCGGCGGACGGTGTCGGCGTACGACGTCGTGCAGGCGTTCAGCGATCTGACGACCACGACGGAGAAGGTCGACACGGACCGGCTCGCGAGGGCGCTGGACACGATCTCCACCACCTTCCAGGACTCGCCCGCGGAGGTACGGGCGTCCGTCGAGGGACTGTCGAGGATCTCCCGGACGATCGCCTCACGCGACAAGGCGCTGCGCGGGCTCCTCGACCACGCCCAGGGAGTCACCAAGGTGCTGGCCGAGCGCTCGAAGGACTTCTCCGCGCTGGTGAAGGACGGCGACGAACTGTTGCGGGAGATCAGCAGGCGGCGGGAGGCGATCCACCAACTCCTCAAGAGCTCGGCCCTGTTGGGCGTCGAGCTGTCCGGCCTGGTCGAGGACAACCGCAAGCAGATCGGTCCCGCTCTCAAGAACCTCGACACGTTCGTCAGCATGCTCGAACGCAACCAGGCGAGCCTCGACCGGAGTGTCGAGCTGCTCGCTCCGTACGTGCGGGTCTTCACCAACACCCTCGGAAACGGCCACTGGTTCGACTCCTACGTCCAGAACCTGGTCGCGGCTCCGGTGGTTCCCAGGACGGGAGGCACACGATGACTGGACGCTTCCCCGTACGGCGAGGCCTTGGCCTGCTCACGGCGCTCGCCGTCGTCGCCGCGCTCGCCGTCGTGCTGTGGCCGCGCTCCGAGAAGGTCCACGTCACGGCGTACTTCCCGCGCACCGTCGGTATCTACCCCGGCTCGGACGTCCGCGTCCTCGGCGTCCGCGTCGGCGAGGTCGAGGACATCACTCCGGAGGGCGGCCGGGTGCGGGTGGAGCTGGAGTACGACCAGGGCCGCCGGATCCCCGCGGACGCGCAGGCCGCCATCATCAACTCCTCGGTGGTGAGCGACCGTTACGTGCAGCTGCTGCCGGTGTACCGGAAGGGGCCGGTGCTGCGGGACGGCGACGTCATCCCCGAGTCGCGCACGGCCGTCCCCGTCGAGCTGGACCGGATCTTCGACAGCCTGCACACCACCTCCGAGGCACTCGGCCCGAAGGGCGCCAACAAGGACGGCTCCCTGTCGCGCCTGCTGGGCGTGAGCGCGGACAACCTCGACGGGCAGGGCGAGAACCTCAACCGGACGGTGGAGGACCTCTCGCAGGCGGTCACCACGCTGTCCGACGGCCGCGAGGACCTGTTCGGCACCGTACGCAACCTTCAGGTGTTCACCGCCGCGCTGGCGGCCGACGACAAGAGCGTGCGGTCCTTCAACAGCGACCTCGCCGAGGTGGCGGGGCAGCTCGCCGGGGAGCGTGAGGACCTCGCGGCGGCGCTGAAGCACCTGGGCGCGGCCCTCGGAGACGTGTCCGGCTTCGTGAAGGGCAACAAGAAGGAGCTGACCTCCGACGTGCGGTCCCTCAGCAAGGTCACCAAGGTCCTCGTCACCCAACGGGCCGCACTGCAGGAGCTGTTGGAGGTAGCTCCGACGGGGCTGTCGAACCAGCAGAACACGTACAACGCCTCCGCCGGCACCCTCGACACCCGCAACAACGCACAGCAGGCGCAGGATCCGGCCGCCCTGCTCTGCTCCCTCCTGAGGACGACCGGCGACGAGGGCGGCAGGAATCCCGACTGCAAGGAGCTGAAGAAACTGTTCGACTCCCTGCCCGAGGTGCCGTCGGCCCCGGCCGGGACGGGCACGGTCGACCGGACGCTGGGCGGGATCCTGGGGGCCGGCGCATGAGTGTCTCCCGCAGGACGAGGGTGGCCGCGTGGGCGGCGGCCGGTTCGGTGCTGCTGTCGGGGCTGCTGACGGGCTGCGAGTTCAACGGCTGGTACGACGTCCCGCTCCCCGGGGGAGCCGCGGCGGACGGGCACGCCTACCACGTCACGGTCGAGTTCCGGGACGTGCTGGACCTGGTCCCGCAGTCGGCCGTCAAGGTGAACAACGTGACCGTGGGCGCCGTCGAGAAGGTGGAGCTGGACGGCTGGCACGCCCGGGTGCGGCTGCGGGTGGCCGACTCGGTGAGGCTGCCCGGCAACGCGGTCGCGGAGCTGCGGCAGACCAGCATGCTCGGCGAGAAGTACGTGGCCCTGTCCCGGCCGACCGGTGTCGAGCCCGTGGGGCGGCTGCGCGACGGCGACCGGATCCCGCTGTCCCGCAGCGGCCGGGACCCGGAGATCGAGGAGGTGCTGTCCGCCCTCTCCGCGCTCCTCAACGGCGGCGGGGTCGCCCAGCTCAAGACGATCACCGTGGAGCTCGACAAGGCCCTGGACGGCCGGGAGAACCGGGTCAGGTCGCTTCTGAAGGAACTCGACACGTTCCTGGGCGGGCTCGACGACCAACGCGCGGAGATCGTCCGCGCGCTCAAGGGCGTCGACCGGCTGGCGAAGCGGCTGCGGACGGAGAAGAAGACGATCGCCGTGGCCGTCGACACGTTGCCGCCCGCGCTGAAGGTCCTCGCCGACCAGCGCCAGGACCTGACGCGCATGCTCACCGCCCTGTCGAAGCTCGGCGAGACCGGCACCAGGGTCGTCAACGCCTCGCGGGACGACACCGTCGCCAACCTCAGGCACCTGAGGCCGATCCTCGCTCAGTTGAACAAGGCGGGCAGCGATCTGCCCAACTCCCTTGAGTTGCTGACCACTTACCCGTTCCCGCGCAACGCGGCGGATGCCATCAAGGGCGACTACGTCAACCTCCACCTCACGGCCGACCTCGACCTGGCGGGCCTCTACGGCAACCTCACCGACGACGGGAAGGGGTCGGGCGGTGGAGACGGCGACAGCGACTCGGGCGGGAACGGCGCACCGGACGTGCCGGGCCTCCCGGACGTGCCCGGCGTCCCGACGCCGACCTCGCTGCCCGGCACCCCGGACACGCCTGACACGCCTGACGTGCCCGTCGAGCCGTCGGCGCCCGGGGACGGCGGCGACCCGCTGTGCCCGCCGGTGTGCACCGCGAGTTACGGCAGCGCGGGCTACGGCACCACGGGTTACGGCACCACGGGCTCCGGGACCGGAGCCGCCTCCGGCCGTCTCCCACAGGGCGTCGACCTCGCTCTCGCCGAGCTCCTGCTGAAGGGGATGCAGCCGTGATCACACGTACGGTCAAGGCCCAGTTGCTCGCCTTCGCCACGGTCACCGCCGTCGGGGTGTCGTACGTCGGCGCCGAGTACACCGGCCTGGTGGACGACGTGCTCGACCGCGGCTACACCGTGCGGGCCGACTTCGCCGACTCCGGGGGCGTCTTCTCCGGCTCCGAGGTCACCTACCGCGGGGTGCCGGTGGGCCGGGTGGGCGCGCTGCGGCTGACCGGTGACGGCGTGTCCGTGGCCCTGAAGATCGAGGACGACGCGCCGCGCATCCCGGCCGACACGCTGGCGGTGGTGGCCAACCGGTCGGCGGTGGGCGAGCAGTACGTGGACCTGCAACCGCGGCGGCGGGGCGGTCCGTACCTGATCGACGGCAGCCCGATCCCACGCGACCGCACCCGCCTGCCGCTGCCCACCACCGACCTCGTGCTCGGTCTGGACCGGCTGGTGAACTCGGTGGGCAAGGACGATCTGCACACCACCGTCGACGAGTTGGGCAAGGCCTTCTCCGGCACCGGACCGGCGCTGAGCAGGCTGGTGGACTCGGGCAACGAACTCGTCGAGGAGGCCTCGCGGAATCTCCCGGAGACGGTCTCGCTGATAGAGGACTCGCGGACGGTGCTGAGGACGCAGGCCGATCAGGGGTCGGCCATCAGGTCGTTCTCGCGCGATCTGGCCTCGCTCACGGCGCAGTTGAAGTCGAGCGACCCGGACCTGCGCCGGCTGGTCGGCAACGCGGCCCCGGCCGCGCAGGAGGTCGACTCACTGCTGAGGTCCACCCGGCCGGACCTGCCGGTCCTGCTGGCCAACCTGATCAGCGGCGGCCAGGTCACCGTGGCCCGGCTGCCCGGTGTCGAACAGGCCCTGGTCACCTTCCCGGTGGTCGTCGCCGGCAGCTACACCGTGGTCCCCGGCGACGGCACCACCCACTTCGGTCTCGTCCTGAACGCGGACGACCCGCCGCCCTGCACCCGGGGTTACGGCGGAACGCGGCGGCGCGACCCCGACGACACCAGCACGCGGACGGCGAACACCGGCGCCCGCTGCACGGCACCGCGCGGCAGCGGCACGTCCGTGCGCGGCGCGCAGAACGCTCCCGGCGCGTCGGCCGGTTCGGGCGATGCCGACCGGGCCGCGTACGTGACCCCGTACGACCCGGAGACCGGCACCGCCGCCGGCCCGGACGGGACGCCCGTCGAGATCGGCTCGACGGGCGGCCAACAGACCCTGTTCGGAAAGGAGTCGTGGCAATGGCTGCTCGTCGGACCGATGGCATGAGCAGGGCCCGCATCAACAGGACCCCCGTGAGCGGGGCCCGCATGAGCAGGGCCCGCACCGTGGGGCTGGTGGTGGCGACCGTCCTCACCACCGTCCTGGCGATCTGGCTGAGCCTCCAGCTCCACGAACAGCGAGGGGCGGAGCAGCGGCGTCAGGACATCCTCGCCGCGGCCCGCCAGTCGGCGCTGAACTTCACCTCGCTCGACTACCGGCACTACGACCGGGACAGCGGGAACGTGCTGGAGGGCGCCACGGGCGACTTCAAGAAGCAGTTCGCCGCGCAGACCCGGCAGTTGACCGAGCTCGTCGCCCGGAACAAGTCCGTGTCCGAGGGGCAGGTCCTCGACGCGGGCATCGTGCGGTCCGACGGACGCTCGGCCCGGGTCCTGGTCGTCGCCGACAGCGAGGTGACCAACACCGCCGTGCCCAAGGGCGAGGCACGCACGTACCGGCTCCAGCTGGACCTCGTACGCCAGGGCGGTCGCTGGCTGACGTCCGACGTCGAGTTCGTCGGCTGATGTCACCAGAGCTGAGGAGGACGACCATGGCGAGGACGACCACCCGGGGCACCATGACGGCGGCCGCGCGCGCCGCGGCCAAGCGCGCCCGGCGCGCGGAATCCGTGAAAGAGGCGCCCGGGCAGGACCAGGAGGAGCACTCCGGACGCACCGTGCTCATCGAGGTCCCGGACGGCTGGGAGGACCCGCCGGAACCGGCGGCGGAGTCCGAGGAGGAGCCGGCGGCGGAGTCCGAGGAGGAACCGGCGGAGGGCACACCCCGGCGCCTGCCGCTGCTCGCCCTCGCCCTCTGCGGCGTTCTCGTGGCCGGGCTGGTCGCCGTCGGCGTGCTCGGGTGGCAGTACCGGGAGGGGCGGCAGACGCAGCAGGCCCGTGTCGAGGCCCTGGCGGCCGCGCGGAAGGCGGCGCCGGTCGTGCTGTCGTACGACTATCGGCGGCTGGACCGGGACTTCGCCCGGGCCAGCGCCCAGCTGACCGGGAAGTTCCGTGACGAGTACGCGAGGACGACGAAAACGGTCGTCGGGCCGACGGCCAGGAAGTACCACGGGGTGGTGAAGGCGACGGTGGCGGCGCCCGCGGACGGCGGCGTCCCGGCGGCCTCCGTCGTGTCGGCCGCACCGGACCGGGTCGTGGTCCTGCTGTTCGTCAACCAGGTCACCGAGAGCACCCGGGTGGCGGGACCCCGGGTGGATCTGAACCGGGTGCGGATGACGCTCACCCGTACCTCCGGCGGCTGGAAGGTGAGTGCCGTGGACGCGCTCTGAGCGATGCCCTGGAATCCCCGGAAGTGCCCCCGCGCGGCTCGCGCGGGGGCACATTTCGTGCGCGGCTCTTGACAGCCGCCTCCACCTCTCGGCAGTCTTCCATTGAGCAGAAACTAGTTTCCGCGATACGGAATTCGCAACCGGAATGAGGCTCAGCGCCGATGGGATTCGCAGACCAGCGCTTCAACGTCAACCTGTCGATCCTCTTCACGGAACTCCCGCTCCTGGAGCGCCCCGCGGCCGCCGCAGCGGCGGGCTTCACCGCGGTCGAGCTGTGGTGGCCCTGGGTCGACTCCCCCACCCCCGGGCGGTCCGAGCTCGACGCGCTGAGGAAGGCGATCGAGGACGCGGGCGTCCGGCTCACGGGGCTGAACTTCTACGCGGGACAGCTGCCGGGCCCGGACCGCGGCGCCCTCTCGGTCCCCGGTGAGGAGTCGGAGCGGTTCCGCGCGAACATCGACGTGGCCGCCGACTTCGCCGCCTCCCTCGGCTGCACGGCGCTCAACGCCCTGTACGGCAACCGGGTCGAGGGTGTCGACCCCGCCGAGCAGGACGAACTCGCCCTGGAGAACCTGGTGCTCGCGGCCCGGGCCGCCGACCGGATCGGCGCGATCCTGCTGGTGGAGGCCCTCAACGCACCGGAGTCCCCGCGCTACCCGCTGGTGTCGGCACCGGCGGCCGTAGAGGTCGTCGACAAGGTCAACCGGGCGTCGGGCCTCGGCAACGCGCGGTTCCTGATGGACCTCTACCACCTGTCCATGAACGGCGAGGACCTGCGGCGGGTGATCGACACGTACGCGGACAGGACCGGGCACGTCCAGATCGCCGACAACCCCGGCCGTGGCGCACCGGGCACGGGCGCGCTTCCGCTGGAGGAGTTGCTCGACCAGCTCCACAAGGCCGGTTACGCGGGCTGGGTCGGCCTGGAGTACAAGCCGGGCGACCGGCCGAGCGCCGAGGCCTTCGAGTGGCTGCCCCGCTGACCCCCGTACCGAAAGGCACCCCCGACATGAGCAACGCACTCCCCAAGGTCGCCTGGATAGGCCTCGGCATCATGGGCTCCCCCATGTCCGAGAACCTGATCAAGGCGGGTTACGACGTCACCGGGTTCACGCTGGAGCAGGAGAAGCTGGACCGACTGGCCGCCGCCGGAGGCTCCGTGGCCGGGTCCGTCGCCGAGGCCGTGCGGGACGCCGACGTGATCATCACGATGGTGCCCGCCTCCCCGCAGGTCGAGGCGATCGTGTACGGCCCGGACGGCATCCTGGAGAACGCCGGGCGGGGCGCCCTCCTGATCGACATGTCCTCCATCACCCCACAGACCTCCATCGACCTGGCGTCGGCCGCCAAGGCCAAGGGCATCCGCGTCCTGGACGCCCCCGTGTCCGGCGGTGAGGCCGGTGCGATCGAGGCCGTGCTGTCCATCATGGCCGGCGGGGAACAGGCCGACTTCGACGCCGCACGGCCGGTCTTCGAGGCGCTCGGCAGGACGATCGTGCTGTGCGGCCCGCACGGCTCGGGCCAGACCGTGAAGGCCGCGAACCAGCTGATCGTCGCCGTGAACATCCAGGCGTGCGCCGAGGCCGTGGTGTTCCTGGAGAAGTCCGGCGTGGACCTGAGGGCCGCGCTGGACGTGCTGGGCGGCGGCCTGGCCGGGTCCACGGTGCTGACCCGCAAGAAGGACAACTTCCTGAACCGCGACTTCAAGCCCGGCTTCCGCATCGACCTGCACCACAAGGACATGGGCATCGTGACGGACGCGGCCCGCTCCGTGGGCGCCGCCCTCCCCGTGGGCGCCCTGGTCGCCCAGCTCGTCGCCGGCCTCCGCGCCCAGGGCGACGGCGGCCTGGACCACTCGGCCCTGCTGCGCTCGGTGGAACGCCTCTCCGGCGCCCGGGTCTGACCCCCTCGAACCCCGGGCGGCGCCGGTTGCTGACATCTGTCCTGTCGCGCCCAAGCGCCGGCGCCGCCCGGACCCACGTGTCGCGCCTACGTCTCCGTACGTAGGCCGTCTACGGCACCCTCAAATCAAGCTCTGAACCGGCACCAACAGGCTTCAACTCCCCCCGCCCCCGGGCACATTCTCGTCACACGGAGCCCGTCGGCACGGGGGCGGCGGGCCCCGGCACGGGGGTGATGTGATGGGCGACGTGGTGACGGTGCGGCTCGAACCGCACGAGATCGCGCTCCTGCGGGGCGGTCCCCGCGTCGCCGTCACGGTCGCCGTGGTGGGCCTGCACCTGCGGGGCGCGGTGGAAGCCGGTCGGCCGGGGACGCTGCGAACCGTGGAGGCGGTGCCCGAGGACGCGGTCCCGGGGCTCCCGGGGCAGTCCCCGCCTCCGCTCCCGCCGCTGGAGAGCGCTGTGCGCGCGTCCCTCAACGAGCCGTGCGGGCTGCGGAAGTTGGTGAAACGGCCTGACATCCGTCTTGCGGTGGCCCTGATGCGCGTTCCCCTGGCGGAGGCCGGTCTCCTGCGCTACCCACTGCTCGGCCCCACCCGCGCCGCCCGCCGCCATGTGCGGGCCCTGCGGGAGCTGCACCCCTTGCCCACGAGCAGGCGTGACCTGACGGCCCACGACCAACTGCTCGCCGTCGCTCTGCACGGCGAGGCGGCCCTACGGGCGCTCGCGCCGCGCTTCGCCCTTCGGGCGGGACTTCTCCCCCGGGCCGAGGTGGCGGACAAGGGTTTCCACGGCTCTTCCCGGGGCGGCGGCACGGGCGGTGTCGGGCACTACGGCTGCGGCAGCGGGGGCGGCGGCTCGGACTGAGCGACCATCCCCGTGGCCTACGGGATCCCCGGCCACGGCACGGCCCGGATCAGCTACGCCGGGACGGACGGACAGCCGCACACGGTCAGCGCCCAGCTGCCCCGGCGCGGCAGCGCCCCGGCGGCCGCCTCCGTCGTCCTGGGCAAGGAGGGCGGCAAGGCCACCTGCTCGGTCAGCCTGCACGGCGAGGTCGTGCAGCAGGCCACGGCGTACGGCCGTACGGACGCGCCGAATGCCGGGCGGGACGGGGGGCGCTGACGGGGCGCTGACCGGGGGCTGACGCCGCCTCACCCGGTCCCCCGACTCCGCCGGAGGCCGGTCCTCTAGACGATCTCCTCGAACTCGACCACGTCGCTGATGTCGTTGGTCGTCGACATGGAGATGTTGGTGACGCGCTCCAGGATCGCCTCGACGACGACCGGCACCCGGTACTCGGCGGCGAGCTTCTTCGCCTGCTCGAAGGCGGAACGGAGCTCGTTCGGATCGGTCACCCGGATCGCCTTGCAGCCGAGGCCCTCGGCGACCTTGACGTGATCGACGCCGTAGACGCCCAGTTCGGGCGCGTTGATGTTCTCGAACTCCAGGTTGACCTCGAAGTCGATGCCGAAGGCGCGCTGTGCCTGGCGGATCAGCCCCAAGTAGGCGTTGTTGACGAGGACATGGACGTAGGGGATCCGGTGCTGCGCCCCCACGGCGAGTTCCTCGATCATGAACTGGAAGTCGTAGTCGCCGGAGAGCGCGACGACGGATGCCTCGGGGTCGGCCTTGGCGACGCCGAGCGCGGCCGGGACGGTCCAGCCGAGGGGGCCCGCCTGGCCGCAGTTGATCCAGTGACGGGGCCGGTAGACATGCAGCATCTGGGCGCCGGCGATCTGCGAGAGGCCGATGGTGGTGACGTACCGGGTCTCCGGCCCGAACGCCCTGTTCATCTCCTCGTACACGCGCTGCGGTTTGATGGGGATGTCGTCGAAGTGCGTACGGCGCTGGAGGCGGGCCTTCCTCTCCTGTGCGGCGGCGGCCCAGCCGGACCGGTCGGGCAGCCGGCCGGACTCCTTCAACTCCCGTGCCACCTCGACGAACAGCTTGAGCGCGGCCCTGGCGTCGGACGCGATGCCGTAGTCGGGGGCGAAGATCCTGCCGATCTGGGTGGGCTCGATGTCGACGTGCACGAACGTCCGGCCGGCCGTGTAGACGTCGATCCGGCCGGTGTGGCGGTTGGCCCAGCGGTTGCCGATGCCGAGGACGAAGTCGGACTCCAGGAAGGTCGCGTTGCCGTAGCGGTGCGACGTCTGCAGGCCGACCATGCCGGCGTTCAGCTCGTGGTCGTCGGGGATGACGCCCCAGCCCATGAGGGTGGGGACGACCGGAACGCCGGTCAACTCCGCGAATTCCACCAGCAGTTCGGAGGCGTCGGCGTTGATGACGCCTCCGCCGGCGACGATGAGCGGCCGTTCGGAGTCGCAGAGGAGGGTGAGGGCCTTCTCGATCTGGGCCCGGGTTGCGGCCGGCTTGTAGACCGGCAGCGGCTCGTACGTCTCCGGGTCGAACTCGATCTCGGTGAGCTGGACGTCGACGGGCAGGTCGATGAGAACGGGTCCGGGGCGGCCCGAGCGCATGAGGTGGAAGGCCTGCTGGAAGACACCGGGAACCTGCGCCGCCTCCAGCACGGTGACGGCCATCTTGGTGACCGGCCTGGCGATGGACGCGATGTCGACGGCCTGGAAGTCCTCCTTGTGGAGCACGGCGGTGGGGGCCTGGCCGGTGACGCAGAGGATCGGGACGGAGTCACCGGTCGCGGAGTACAGCCCGGTGATCATGTCGGTGCCGGCCGGTCCTGACGTACCGATGCAGACACCGATGTTGCCCGGGTGGGTGCGGGTGTAGCCCTCGGCCATGTGCGAGGCGCCCTCGACGTGGCGGGCGAGGGTGTGGGTGATGCCGCCGGAGGCCTTGAGCGCGGCGTAGAACGGGTTGATCGCCGCGCCAGGGACACCGAACGCGTCACGGACGCCCTCGCGCTTCAGGATCTCGACTGCCGCGCGGGCAGCGGTCATACGAGCCATGGAGTACTCCTGCTTCGGCTGTCGGACTCGCGCCTCCGTCGCGCCCCGCGGAGTCGCTTTCCGCATAACGGAAAGTTTTTTCTGCTATCTGAAAGCAATGTAGAAGGCGAGGTAGGGGCCGTCAAGGGGTGCGGTGCCGAGTGCGACGGGTGGGGGCGGCGGCGGACGCGGTCGGCGAATCAGGGCTGCCTCTCCGGGCGTTCCGGTGTCGGCGCGGCCCTCGCTGGAGGACGATGGAGGGGGTTGCAGGGGCTGTTGCGGCGCCGAGGGCGCAGTGGTGGGGTGAGCGATGGGCGAGAGCGTCGTGGTGCGGTGCCCGGACTGCCGGCGCGATCACCGGTATGCGGCGCCGGCCTATCCGTGCAGGTGCGGGGCGCCCGTCAGTCCGCCGCTGAACCCTTTCGTCACCCCGACCGTCGTCACCCACCGCACCTGGGACGAGGACTGGGTCGCCGTCCGCTGCGGGGCCTGCGGCCGCGAGGACCAGTGGCCACATCCCGAACTGGGCTGCCCCTGCGGGACGGTGGTACGCGTCCCGGTCGCGGGAACCTTACGGCCGCTGCGTCCACGAGAGCGGTACGCCGGGGACGACGGCACCGGTCTCGTCGACGGCCTCCTCGCCCCGCGGACCGAGACCAGACCGCCGGGTGATCCCCACGTCGACGCAGGGGCAACCGCTACGGGCTCCGGCCCGGACGGCACTCCGGAGCAGGACACCGGGGTCGCGCCGGCGGACAACCTCCCCGGCACGGACACCAGGGTCGCCCGCCCGGGCAAGCATCCGGGCCCGGACACCGAGTTCACACCCCCGGGCAACCACCTCGACCCGAACACCGGGACCCCACGCCCAACCAACCACCCGCACCCGAACACCGAGTTCACACCCCCGGGCAACCACCCGGACCCGGACATCGGGACCACCCACCCCGACAACCACCCCAACCCGAACACCGGGACCCCACGCCCAACCAACCACCCGCACCCGAACACCGAGTTCACACCCCCGGGCAACCACCCGGACCCGGACATCGGGACCACCCACCCCGACAACCACCCCAACCCGAACACCGGGACCCCACGCCCAACCAACCACCCGCACCCGAACACCGAGTTCACACCCCCGGGCAACCACCCGGACCCGGACGCCGCGCCCACGGCCGGTGCGTGCGGTTTCCGCACCGACACCGCGCCCGCCCCCGACCGCAACGACACCACACCGGACGCCAGCCGGTCTGGCGCGCACGCCGGCGAAGGCCAAGACGTGGGCCCCGGCCACCGGTCCGCCCATGCTTCGGCCGACCAGTCCGCCGGCCACCGGGGCAGCGGGGCCTCGGACGCCCCCGCCCGGCCCTCCGGTCCTCACGGGCCCGGGTCCCCGGGCGGCTCGCCCGGCCCCGACCACGTGCCGCCGCCCCCTCGCCCCGCCTTCCAGCCCCTCACGATCCGTTCGGCGCGGGATGCCGTCACCACGGCCGCGCTCTACCTCCGGTGGCTCGGATACCGGGACGTGCGCCGGGCGGACCAGCGGCCACCCTCGGGGGTCGGGCTGGCCGCACGCGGGGTCCTCGCCCAGGTTGATCCGACGGTCCACCCCGCGTCGCTGCGCGACGTCGAGTGCCTGTGGCTGACGGCCATGACGGAGTCCGTGGTCTGTGTGTACTTCTCGCTCGCGGGGTTCGCGCCCGAGGCACGCGGCAGGGCCGACGGTCTCGGAATCCCGCTCTTCGTCCTCGACCTCACCGGGACGCCCCGGCCGGTGAACGCCCCCGCGCGTGAACTGGTCGCGACGGGCGCCTGAGAAAGATCGCGGGGGCGCTCAAAGGGCCTGCCCCGCCCTCCCCGCGTACTTCTCCCGCAACTCGACCTTCCGCACCTTCCCGGACACCGTCATGGGAAAGGCGTCCAGCACCTGCAGCCGGCTCGGGATCTTGTAGTGCGCCAACTGGCCGTCACAGAAGGCGTGGAGCTCCTCCAGGGTCAGCGGGTGCGCCGGATCCCGCGGGATCACACACGCGAGCACCTCCTCCCCGTACCGCTCGTGCGGCACCCCCACCACCTGCACGTCGGCGATCTTGGGGTGCGCGTACAGGAACTCCTCGATCTCGCGTGGGTAGATGTTCTCCCCGCCCCGGATGATCATGTCCTTGATGCGGCCGACGATCTCGACGTACCCGTCCTCCCGCATCACGGCCAGATCCCCCGTGTGCATCCAGCGCCCGGAATCGATGGACTCCGCGGTCTTCTCGGGCTCCTCCCAGTAGCCGAGCATCACGCTGTAGCCCCTGGTGCACAGCTCCCCCGCCGTGCCGCGCGGCTGGGTGACACCACTCACCGGGTCGACGACCTTCACCTCGACGTGCGGGAGGACCCGGCCGACCGTGCCCGTGCGGTGCTCCAGGTCGTCGTCGCGCCGGGTCTGCGTGGAGACCGGCGAGGTCTCCGTCATGCCGTAGCAGATCGAGACCTCGGCCATGTTCATCTCGCCGACCACCCGCTTCATCACCTCCACCGGGCAGGGCGAGCCCGCCATGATGCCGGTGCGCAGGGAGGAGAGGTCGTACGACGCGAAGTCGGGGTGGTTCAACTCCGCGATGAACATGGTGGGTACGCCGTACAGGGACGTGCAGCGCTCCTGCTGGACGGCCTCCAGCGTGGCCCCGGGGTCGAAGGACGGGGCCGGGATCACGATGCAGGCGCCGTGGGACGTGGCGGCCAGATTGCCCATGACCATGCCGAAGCAGTGGTAGAAGGGCACGGGAACGCACACCCGGTCCTGCTCACTGTAGGCGATCATCTCGCCCACGAAGTAGCCGTTGTTGAGGATGTTGTGGTGGGAGAGGGTGGCCCCCTTGGGGAAGCCCGTGGTCCCCGACGTGTACTGGATGTTGATCGGGTCGTCGCAGGAGAGGTCCTCGTACGGAACAGGCGTTCCGCGCGCGATCAGCGCCTCCCAGCTCGGGTCCCCGATGAACACGGTCTCCCGGAGCCGCGGGCACTTTCCCCGCACCTGCTCGATCATCGCCCGGTAGTCGCTCGTCTTGTGGCTGACGGAGGCGAAGAGGAAGGAGATGCCGGCCTGGCCCAGGACGTACTGGACCTCGTGGGTGCGGTAGGCCGGGTTGATGTTGACCATGATCGCGCCGATACGGGCCGTGGCGTACTGGACGAGGACCCATTCCGGACAGTTGACCGCCCAGATGCCCACCCGGTCACCCTTGGCGACCCCGCTCGCGAGCAGCGCGTACGCCAGCTCGTCGACGTCGGCGGCGAACCGGGCATAGGTCCAGCGCCGTCCCGACTCCACGTCGACCAGCGCCTCACGGTCCGGCCAGGCCGCGACGGCCCGGTCCAGGTTGGCCCCGATCGTGTCCCCGAGCAGGGCCGTGCCGCTCGTCCCGTGCGTGTACGACAGCGGTGGGGTCACAGTCACCGTCATCGGAAGTCCTCCTCGCGGTACTCGGCGTCGGAGCCCGCGGCCGTGGCCTCGCGGAGCTCGATGCGGCGGATCTTGCCCGACACGGTCTTCGGGAGCGGGGCGAACTCCAGGCGGCGCACGCGCTTGAAGGGCGCGAGGGTCTCGCGCGAGTGCTCGAAGAGGACCTTGGCCGTGTCCGGACCCGGCTCCCAGCCCTCGGCCAGCACGATGTACGCCTTCGGCACCGCGAGCCGTACCTCGTCCGGGGCCGGCACCACGGCCGCCTCCGCCACGGCCTCGTGCTCCAGCAGCGCGCTCTCCAGCTCGAACGGGGAGATCTTGTAGTCGGAGGCCTTGAACACGTCGTCGGCGCGGCCCACGTAGGTGATGTAGCCGTCGGCGTCCCGGGTTCCGATGTCGCCGGTGCGGTAGTAGCCGCCGGCCATCGCCTCGGCCGTACGATCCGGGTCGCCGTGGTAGCCGGTCATCACGCCCACGGGCCGGCCGTGCAGGTCGAGCGCGATCTCGCCCTCGTCGGCTCCCGGCGCCCCCGAGACGGGGTCGAGGAGCACGACCTTGAAGCCGGGGCTGGGCCGTCCCATCGAGCCGATCCTCAGCTCCTGTCCGGGGCTGTTGGAGACCTGCACGGCCGTCTCCGTCTGCCCGAAGCCGTCGCGGATGGTCACGCCCCAGGCGCGGCGCACCTGTTCGATGACCTCGGGGTTGAGGGGTTCGCCGGCGGCGAGGGCCTCGCGGGGCGGGGTGCGCAGCGCGGTGAGGTCGGACTGGATGAGCATGCGCCACACGGTCGGCGGGGCGCAGAAGGTGGTGACGCCGGCGCGGTCCATCTCCGCCATCAGCCGGGCCGCGTCGAAGCGTGTGTAGTTGTGGATGAAGACGGTCGCCTCGGCGTTCCAGGGGGCGAAGAGGTTGGACCAGGCGTGCTTGGCCCAGCCGGGTGAGGAGATGTTCAGGTGGACGTCGCCGGGCTTCAGACCGATCCAGTACATGGTCGCCAGGTGGCCGATGGGGTACGACACATGGGTGTGCTCGACGAGCTTCGGGCGGGCGGTGGTGCCCGAGGTGAAGTAGAGCATCAGCGGGTCGCCGGCGTTGGTGGGTCCGAGAGGGGTGAAGTCGGGCGACGCGTCGTACGCGCCCTCGTACGCCTGCCAGCCGTCCGGTGCTCCGCCGACCGCGATCCGCGTGTACCGGCCGGGCACCTCGGCGAACTTGCCGGTGTCCTCGGAGCGGGCGATGACGTGCCGTACGCGGCCGCGCTCGACCCGGTCGGTGAGGTCGGCCGTGCCGAGCAGGGGTGTGGCGGGGATGACGACGGCGCCCAGCTTCATCGCGGCCAGGGCGGTCTCCCACAGCTCCACCTGGTTGCCGAGCATGACGAGGACGCGGTGGTCGGGGCGTACGCCCCGGGCGCGCAGCCAGGTGGCGGTACGGGAGGAGCGTTCGGACATCTCGGCGAAGGAGACACGGGTCTCGGAGCCGTCCTCCTCGACGATGTGCAGCGCCGTGCGGTCGTTCCCGCGCGCGATCACGTCGAACCAGTCGAGCGCCCAGTTGAAGTAGTCGGGGCGGGGCCAGACGAAGTCCCGGTAGGCCGTGGCGTAGTCCTCGCGGTGCGCCAGCAGGAAGTCCCGTGCTGCCCGGAACCCGTTCGTGGCGCTCGTCTTCGTCGCCATGTGTCCTCCTCATTGCCGGACAGTCCTCTGACATCGTGTAATGCGTGATGCAGGTCTCACTACCCCCGAACGGGGGTGTGGAGCGGCGTTGAAGGGGCGATCGGGTGGTGACGGACGCGGTTGGGGCGCGTGAGATGCGTGGTGCGCTGGTTCGGCTGCGGCACGCGACGGGTGTGCCGGTGGCGTTCGGCGGCCTGGTCGAGTCGGCGCACCGGCAGCTGCGCATCAGCGAACTCAACGGCAACCTGACCACCGCGCTGCAGGCCCTGGCCGTCTCGTCGGGCAACGGCCTCGGCGGCAAGGCGGTGGCGCTCGCCCGGCCGTGCGCGGTGACGGACTACTCGTCGTCGCGCCAGATCAGCCACGAGTACGACGCTGCGGTCGCGGCGGAGGGGATCAAGTCCGTGGTGGCCGTGCCCGTGGTCGTACGGCGCCGGGTGCGGGGCGTTCTCTACGGCGCTCTGCGGACGGCGCAGCCGTTGGGGGACCGCATGCTGACGGCGGCGGTGGACGCGGCGCGGGACGTGGAGCACGCGCTGGTCGTCCAGGACGAGGCGCGGAGCCTGCTGGCCGCGTCCCGGGGGCCGGAGGAGGCCTCGGGGGCTGCCTGCGGTGCGGGCTCCGGTGCCGGCTCCGTCGCGGCCTGGGAGGACGTACGTGAGGCGCACGGGGCGCTGCGGGCGCTGGCGTCGCGGATCGTGGATCCCGGGTTGCGGGAGGAGTTGCTGGCGGCGTGCGGGCGGCTGGCGCGGGCGGTCTCGGCCGAGCCGTCGGCGCGGGAGGTCGGGCTGACGCCTCGCGAGGTGGACGTCCTGGCATGTGTCGCCCTCGGGGCCACCAACGCGGTGGCCGCGGAGCGGTTGGGGCTGCGGCCGGAGACGGTGAAGGGGTATCTGCGATCGGCGATGCGCAAGCTGTGCGCTCATACACGGATGGAGGCGGTGGTGGCTGCGCGTCGGGCGGGTCTGCTGCCGTAGCCTCCGGCGGTTGGGCGGGATACGGCGTCTGCCCCGTGGGGGTGGTGGGTGCGTGCGGGATTGTTGTGGCTGGGCGTGCAGTTCCCCGCGCCCCTTGCAGGGGCGTTGCCGTCGAGGATTATTCATTGGTGATGGCAGTGAATTGGTCTCTGCGTGGGAGGATCTTGGGGCTCTGGTTGCCCTCCTGTTATTTCCCTCACCACGTCTAGGGTCCGAAATTCAAAGATTCGTTGCCTAATATTGGCCCGGACACGACCAGAGGGGAGCGGTGGACCGTGCGACGGGACTTCAAGGAGCCTGGCAGACCGCGCCCCGACCTGGTCGTCGGGCGGGACGAGATACTCGTCGCCGCACGTGAGCAGCTCGCGCGCGGCGGCAGCGTGCTGGTGCACGGGCCCGCGGGGATCGGGAAATCGACCATTCTGCGGACATTGGCCGCGGAATACGCCGAATCGGCACGTACCGTATTGCGCTGCTCGGCCACCGAGTCCGAATCCCATCTGCCCTTCCTCGCGCTGGCCGACCTGCTGGGCCTGGTCATCGACGAGGTGTCCGACCGGCTTCCCGCCCCGCAGCGCGACGCCCTGGAGTCGGCGCTCACCGGCCGCGGTGAGTCCACCCTCCAGCGGGACGGCCTCGCCCTGCGGCTCGCCGTGCTGTCGGTCCTGCGGGCGCTGGCCGCCAAGGGACCCGTCCTGATCGTCGCCGACGACCTCCAGTGGCTGGATTCGGCCAGTGCCGAACTACTCGGGTTCGCGGCCCGCCGACTGGGCGAGATGCCGGTCCGCATGCTGGGAGCGGTGCGAACCGCGACGGACCCGCAGAGCCAGGAGCAGGACCGCCATCTACGCGCGTTGCCACCCGAGACCCTGGCCGTACGCGTCAGCCCGCTCACCAAGGCCCAGGTGGCCGAGCTCCTCGGGCACCGCGGCTACACCGGGCTGCCCCGCTCGACCGTGCGGGACATCCACAGCACCAGTGGCGGCAATCCCCTGTTCGCGCTGGAGCTCGGCCGCGCCCTCGACGAGAGCCCGACCCCGCCGCGCCCCGGGGAGCCGCTGCCCGTGCCGACCTCGCTGCGCGCCCTGGTGCTGAACCGGCTGGAGATGCTCCCCGTCGAGGCCCGCCGCACCCTGCTCGTCGCCAGTGCCGGGGCCCGGCCCACGCTGGCGCTGCTGCACGCCGCCGGGCGCGACAACGCCGAGGCGGAGACCGCGCAGGCCGTGGCACTCGGGCTGCTCGCACCCGAGCGGGAGGGCCCGGGCGTACGGTTCGCGCACCCCCTCGTGTCCGCCGCGCTGTACGCCGAGGCGGGCGCCCAGGAGCGGCGCGCCGCCCACGCCGCGCTGTCCACCGCGGCCTCCGACCCCATCGAGCGCGCCCGCCATCTGGCCCTCGCCACCACCGGCACGGACCCGGCGGTCGCCGAACGCCTCGGTGAGGCCGCGGCCGTGGCCCGGGACCGGGGCGCTCCCTCGGTCGCCGCGGAGCTGGGGCTGCTCGCGGCCCGGCACACCCCGGCCGACGCCGAGCCGGGTCCGGACGAGCGGCGGCTGCGGTCGGCCGAGGACGCGGTGACCGCCGGGGAGAACGACCTCGCCCGAGACATCGCCCGCGAGGTGCTGGGCCGGGTCACCGAGCCCGCCGACCGGGTGCGCGCCTGGATCGTGGTGATCGAGGCGGCCGGGCAGTCCATCGCCGAGGTCGACGCCGCCTACCCGCAGGCGCTGGCCGACGCGGGCGACGCCCCCGGACTCCTCGCCCTGGTCCGCTACCAACTGGCGTGGCGGGCGCTGGTCGTGGAGGGCGACTTCGCCGAGGGCCGCGAGGAGGCGGCCCACGCGGCGCGGCTGGCCGAACGGGCCGGCGACCGGCGCACCGAGCTCCTCGCCCTGGCCTTCCAGGCCCATATCGAGACGCTGATGGGCCACCCGGACGCGCCCGCGACCATCAAGCGCGCCCTGAAGGAGCCGCAGGACCCCCAGGTGGCCTCCCACCACAACGGCGCCGGCGCGGCCCGGTTCCGCTGGCTGCTCATGAGCGACCAGCTCCCCGAGGCCCGCAAGACGGTCACCGCCCTGCTGCGCGAGGCCCGCCGGCGCGGCATGGTCGAGAGCGAGGTGCACTTCCTGCGCTTCCTCGCCGAGACCGAACTGCGCTCCGGCCACTGCGGCCGTGCGCTCGACCTCGCCCGGGAGAGCCTGCGTCTGGCCCGGGACACCGGGATCGGCGAGGGCGCCTCCGCCATGCTCACCGCGCTCGCCGAGGCCTCGGGCGGCGAGGTCGACCGCGGGCTCGCGCTGGCCCGGGAGGCGGCGGAGCACGCCGAGGCGGACGGCGACCTGGTGTACCTCTCCCGCGCCCTGGGCTCCCTCGGGTACGCCCAGCTGGTGGCGGGGGACGCGGCGGGCACGGTTCAGTCCCTGCGGCGCGTACGGGAGTTGGAGGAGAGCCTCGGCGTCACCGATCCCGCGCGCGGGCGCTGGCACGGCGACCTGGCGGAGGCGCTGGTGCGGGTGGGCGAGTACGCCGAGGCGCAGGACTTCATCGTCGCCACGCGGGAACGCGCGCTGCGGCTGGGGCGTGAGAGCGTGCTCGCCGTGCTCGACCGGTCCGAGGCGCTGGTGCGCGCCGCCCGCGGCGACCAGGAGGCGGCCGTACGGCAGTTGACGTCCGTGCAGGACCGGCTGGCCAAGCTGGGCTACGGCCTGGAGGAGGCGCGGGCCGCGTACGCCCTGGCGGGGCTGCGCACCTCCCGGCCCGGGCCGACGTCGTACGACGAGGCGACCCGGCTCTTCCGCCGCTGCCGTGCCCTGCCCTGGCTGCGGCAGGCCGAGCAGGCGACGGCCGCTCCGGCCCCGCAGCCGCCCACCGCCCCGGCTCCCGCTCCGGCCGCGCTGGACGCCCTCGCCGTCCTCGCCACGACGGAGCGTCAGGTCGCCGAACTCGTCATGGAGGGCGCGACGAACCGCGAGATCGCGGGACGGCTGTTCATCAGCGTCAAGACGGTCGAGGCGACGCTCACGCGGGTCTACCGGAAGCTGGGCATCCGGTCGCGCGTGGACATCGTGCGGCTGGCGGCGGGACACCGTACGAACTGACCTCCCCGAGACGTACGAGCAGAGACGTACGAACCGGCATCCACGACCGGGTACCTACGCCCCTGTACCTACGAATCGATACCTACGAACCGATACGTACAAGCTCCCCCCGGGTGCCAGCCTACGTTCCCGCTCGCGTGCGGTCATCGAGGGTTTTCCCTCCCCAACTCCCCTAGGGGGTTCCCCAATTGGGGGCCGATCGCTGCCACTTCTAGCTTGAGGGCGTGCCGCTCGCCAGGGCACACCGAGCCGGTCCGCCGGCCCGGTGCACCTCCCCCCACCCGCGCGTCCCCCACCGGCAACCCCCTCGAAGGAGCCCCCCTTGTTCGGGTTCAAGCGTGCCAACATGCGTGCCAAGAAGACCGCGGCTCTCGGCGCGGCCGCCGCTGCCGCAGCCGCGTCCGCGCTGCTGATCGCCCCCTCCGCCGTCGCCGCCCCCAACCCCATCGTCGGCGGCACGACGACCACCGCGAGCGCGTACCCGTACGTCATGCAGATCACGGACTCGTCGCAGAACCAGTTCTGCGGCGGCACCCTGGTCTCGGCCACCAAGGTGGTCACCGCCGCGCACTGCATGGTCGACGAGACCACGAGCAGCGTGCGTGTCGTGGGCGGCCGCACCTACCTCAACGGCACCAACGGCACCGTCAGCAGAGTCACGGACATCTGGGTCCACCCCGACTACACGGACGCCACCGAGGGCAACGACGTGGCCGTGCTGACCCTGGCGACCTCGATGCCGTACACCACGGCGTCGTACGTCGACTCGTCCGACACCTCCGTGTACGCGACCGGCGCCACGGCCCGCATCCTCGGCTGGGGCACCACGTCCTCGAACGGCTCCTCCTCCAACCAGCTGCGCACCGCCACCGTGCCGATCGTCTCCAACTCCAGCTGCGGCAGTTCCTACGGCTCGTCCTTCATAGCGAGCGACATGGTGTGCGCCGGATACACCTCCGGCGGCGTGGACACCTGCCAGGGCGACAGCGGCGGTCCCCTGATGATCGGGGGCGTCCTGGCAGGTATCACTTCCTGGGGCGAGGGCTGCGCCCAGGCCGGGTATCCGGGTGTCTACACCCGGCTGACGACCTTCTCGGACGAGGTGACCGAGCAGATCGAGTCGTAGACCGCGGCGGTGAACCGCAGCGGTGCGACACCCGATGGACTCCTGAGGCACCCCCTCAGGTGATTGCCGGGGGGCGTTGCGGACCGGCCACGAGCGGTCCGCAACGCCCCCTATCCATGTGCCCCCTATCCATGCGCCCGGGATCCCCGCGCCCTGGAGGGCTGGTTCACCACGGTGCCGAAGCGGATGTCGTACGAGGTGCCTCCGTGCGGCGAGGAGCCGCCGTACAACACCGTGAGCGTGCGCTCGGCCTCCTGGACGAGTTCCTCCCGCTGCGCCGTGCCGAGCGTGCCGAAGGGTTCGAGGGTGAGGACATCGTCGTCGAACTTCCAGACACCCGCGAGGAATCCGTCGACGAGGAACGTGCGGTACGCCTGATTCCCCTGCCAGCTACGGCCCTTGAGTTCCGGGGGCACGACCCGCGAGCGGTCGGCGTGGGAGAGGAGCAGGTTGTCGAACTCCGGCAGGAGGCGCGGCGGGGCCGGGGTGCCGGGGTCTGGCCGAGGCGCGTCGGGGAGGTCGAAGAGCTCGACACCGTTCTCGTCTCGGAAGGTGACCAACTCGGGCCGCAGCCGCTCGAAGGCCTCGCGCAGCCGGGTGAGCCCGGCCCAGGTCTGCATGTCCTTGACGGACGCGGGCCCGAAGGCACCGAGATAGCGGAGCACGGTGGCATCCGGCTGCGAGGGGGGTTCCGCGGTCCGGCCCAGCCAGTGCTCCGCGGTGGTCAGCGCGACCCGGCCGCTCCTCCCCCACAGCCCGCGCGGGGTGACCTGGACGAGCGGCAGCCGGCACCGCGCGGCGATGGACAGGGCCTGAGGGTCGGCGTCGGGCCACTCGGCGAGCAGCGCCTCGCGCAACTGCGCCATGGTGCGCGGCTCGGCCTCGACCAGTTCCCGGCTGATCGCGGCGAGCCGGTCCAGATCCACGCCGACGAGCCCCTCGCGGAAGTACCCGAGCTCCCGTTCGCGGGCCGGCTGCACCAGAGGGCGCAGGGCCAGGCAGTCGTCGGCGGTATGGGTGTGGATGGTGGACCGCAGCGTGACGATGCGTACGACGGCACGGTCCGCCATGAGCCGCGACAGTTCCTCGGGCTCGAAGCCCTCCAGGCGGGCGGCGAGCGCGTGGTAGGGCGGTTTGACGTTCTGCGCCTGGAGCCCGACGAGGTGCTCGACGGCGGCGTACGCGGTGAGGCCGGAGCGGCGCAGGAGAAGCTGGCGGTCGAGGGTGGCGCGGTTGAGGGCGCGGGCGGAGAGGAGGGGAGCCGCGGCTGTCGCCTTGGCCTTCGCCTTGGCCTTGGTGTTGGTCCGGGCCTTGGCTATGGGGGCCGTCTCCTTGGCCGTCCGCGTCGCCTTCGCCGTCCGCCCCGCTGTCGCCGGCGTCGTCGCCTTTGGCGTCTGTGGCGTCTTTGGCGTCTTCGTCATGCGGGCACGCTAACGGGACGAGCGGACACCCTTTGTCCGCAACACTCACCGGCTTCATGCCGTCCCCACACGCTCACGTCGTTTGCCCCGTATATCCTGCCGATCGATCCGGCCGATCACGCACACGCGCCACGCAGACGCGCACGCGCACGCCACATACACAGGGAGGTGCCCCATCGCCTCGAAGGACCCGAAGGGGAGCCGGGGCGCCAGGAGGTCCGTCTGGCGCCGTGCCCTGCCGTCGCCGCCCGCACCACCGGCGCAGCCCTCGCCCGCGCCCGCCGACCCCGCACCGCAACCGGGGGCGCCGGCCAGCGTGGTCCAGGCCGTCCTCTATCAGGACGGCGTACGCGTCTCCTCCCCCGCGACGCTGGCCGACACCTTCCACGAACTGCGTGACACGCCCAACGGCATGGCATGGATCGGCCTGGCCGGCCCGACCGAGGAAGAACTCCTCTCCCTGGCCGCCGAGTTCGACCTCCACCCGCTGGCCGTCGAGGACGCGATGGAGGCCCACCAGCGCCCGAAGCTGGAACGCTACGGCACGACCCTCTTCGTCGTCCTGCGCGCCGCCCGCTATCTCGACGCCCCGGAGGAGGTCGACTTCGGCGAGCTGCACGTCTTCGTGGGCCCGGACTTCGTGATCACGGTGCGCCACGGCGCCGCACCCGACCTCTCCGCCGTCCGTCATCGCATGGAGGAGACCCCGGACCTGTTGAAGCGGGGCCCGGAGGCGGTCCTGTACGCGATCCTGGACGCGGTGGTCGACGGCTACGCCCCGGTGGTCGCGGGCGTCCAGAACGACATCGACGAGATCGAGACCGAGGTCTTCAGCGGCGACCCCGAGGTCTCGCGTCGCATCTACGAACTCTCCCGCGAAATGGTCGAGTTCCAGCGCGCCACCCGCCCTCTCGTCGGCATGCTGCACGGCCTGATGGCGGGCTTCGCCAAGTACGGCACGGACGAGGAACTCCAGCGCTACCTCCGCGACGTCGCCGACCACGTCACCCAGACCAGCGAGCGCGTCGACGGCTTCCGCCAAGCTCTCACCGAGATCCTCACGGTGAACGCCACCCTGGTCACGCAACAGCAGAACGCGGAGATGCGAGCGCTCGCGGAGGCGGGGTTCGAGCAGAACGAGGAGATCAAGAAGATTTCCTCCTGGGCGGCCATTTTGTTCGCTCCGACGCTGGTCGGGACGGTCTACGGGATGAACTTCGATCACATGCCGGAGTTGCACTGGGTATTCGGATACCCCTTCGCGATCACCCTGATGGCTGCGGTTTGTATCAGTTTGTACATCATCTTCAAGCGGCGCGACTGGCTCTGAGCAACCATCGACGGAGCGACCTCTCCAGGGTCGAAGGCGTCCGGTCGCGGGCGTCCGGAGCGCCTCGAAAGGCGCTGGGGAGAATCTGGGGAGAATCAAACGCGCTCCGCGTCGTGACTCTCTCCACCCAGCGGAGCCTCACCCTCGATCACCCTTGCCTCAAGCTCGCCGATCGAGACCACCGATTGTCACGCAGAGTAGGCGCCCTGCCGGGCAGCGGAACGCCAAGGAGGGGCGCAGCAGAGTTGCGCCCCTCCGCCTCGCGGGTTTCGAGGAAATCGCTTCTTCTATGTGCCCGAAGCTGCCTCGGAAGGTCGGCCCAGAAGGGCATCGATGGCGCCACGTCCCTTACCGCCGGCCTCGGGCATGAAGTTGGGCGTAATAGTGCAGAGTGATGGTCGGGCTCGAGTGAACGAGCCAGCGGCCAAGGTGACAACGGACTCGCCCGCTTCGAGGATGATCGAGGCGTACGTATGGCGAAGCGCATGGAAGCCGTCCTTCGGGACTCCTTCCAGCGCTCGTCCTTATTCCGCATGGGGATGACGTCGGCGGCCGCCAGGGCGGGCTTCCACACCTCGACGTTGAAGATGTTCGCGCGGATGGCGTTGCCATACGTCGTGGTGAGGATGAGCGGGAACTTCTTCTTCTCCCGATCCGGCTCCGGGCGGCCCAACTCGACCTCGACAGCCGGGTACTCCATGAAGTACTCGGCCAGCGCCGAGGCAACCGACGGAGGCATGTCGACGACGCGCGTCCTGCCTCCCTTGGGAAGCGTGAAGTACAGGCGGCCATGCGGACTTCCCCTGCCTCAGGCCGCAACCCAGCGCGACCACAGCAGCAATGCGGTAGCGCGCGCTGATTGCGTCGCGCACCCGAAGCGCAGTCTCCAGCGACCGGCCTTCACGCTGATCCTCCGGCGCCTTCGGCCAGCGCACCGACTTGGCCCGCACCGGGTTGCGCACCAGACGCTTGTCGTCGATGGCTGTCTCGAAGATGTTCGAGAGGTACCACGACGTCGTCATCGACGACGCCGAGGTCTTCAACGACAAGCTGCGCGAGTGGGAGGACTACTACAACTACCATCGCCCCCCACGGCGGCCTCGGCGGCCAGACCACCTACGAACGCCTCAAGCAGAAGGCCGCGGCCCAGGCGTCATCAGTGATCGTCAGTGGCACAAGTGGCTATGATCCTGTGTCCTGTCTCGGTTGTTGGTTGGCACTCCGGCTTCACAGCGACAGCAGCTCAGGCACGTGTCCACGCTCCACGAGCGGGGCAGTCTGAGACAGCGCGTTCGGAGTGTACGGATGCTTGGGGGGCTTATGAACGTAGCAGCACTGCTCGTCTCGGTTGTTGCTCTGTTGGTGTCAGGCGCAGCTTCGTATCGTCAAATGAGCCTGGCTAAGCATGCGAATACTCTGCCCGTTTTGGTCGACCTATTTCGGGAGCACAGAAGCGACTATCTGGCGGAAGCCCGCCGATTTGTGCATCAGGAACTGCCTGGTCGCGATGTTTCGGAAGGTCTGGACACTCTGTCTCCTGAAGAGCTCAAGCAGGTACGCGATTTGGCATGGTTCTACGACAATTTGGGAGCTCTGGTAGCTCACGAGATAGTCGATATTGGGCCTGTCTCTGGGTACCTGGGCGGTTCCGTGATCTCTACCTGGGAGAGTATGGCGCCACTTGTGGCTGCCCATCGCGCTCGAAGGCGGGCGCTCGGACGGGACGATGGCACTTTGTGGCAGGGTTACTATGAGAATCTTTATCACCTGGTCAAACAGAATCCACCCGCCACTGTACGCAACCGGCTGGATAGATGGTCCCTGAGCGCGTCAGTTCCCCCTCTGAATTGAGTGCAGAGAAACATCAGGAGTCGACCGACCACAGTGGAGCCGTGCACTGTTCCGGGCGGGTGCTGATGAGCAGTTGGCGCAGGTCCTCGCGCAGGGAGCCGTTCAGGTTCCAGGCCTCGGTGATACGGCGGAACGTCGTGTGGGTGATTCCGCGGCTCCGGACCTCGGCTTCGAACTGGTCGAGTTGGGGCAGCACGGCCTGGGGGTCGAGCTTCACCGGTGGCTGGTCTTTGAGCCATGCGGCCTTGTTGCGCTCGTAGTCGATCTCGGAGTCGCCGCAGACTTCGCGGCTGTGTGCCTCTACCTCGTCCAGGGTGGTGGTCGCCGTGATGGCGCGGGCCAGCTGGTTGCGGCTCTTGGCCGTGAACGTGTGGACAAGCGGGCCAAGCATTCCGCGCAGGCCGGCCGGTTCTACCGGTCGGCGTTGTATCCCTTCCCCAGTTCTTCGGACCGTCCGGGTGTGCGATGCCCTGACACTCCTGCCGAGCCACGGGTGGTGGCTGCCCACGGCCACCGGCCCGGCCACCCGGGCGGCGGAGTGCCGCGGCGCCCCCGGGCACCGCCCCGCGGCTACCCCGCAGCACGCCACTTGCGGGCATTGCCCCGGGGGACGACAGCCATCGCCGCGGCAACCAGCAGGACCACGGCCAGGCCCCCGCCGGCGATCAGCAGCGTACGGAACCGGATCCGAGACGAGGCCGACGGCGCAACGTGCACCGCAGCCGCCCCGGGCTCGGCGGCCCCCGCCGTGGCGAGGACCGCCGTGAGCCCGGCATAGGTGTCCAGCCGGGCAACCGCGTCGGGATACCCGGCCTCCACCAGCCGGCGCGAGACCTCCACCGCCGACAGGTCGGGCTGATACGAGCGGATCAGCGCCGCCGCCCCCGCGACATGCGCGGCCGCCAGCGAGGACCCGGAACCCAGAAAATGGCCCGTCCCCCTGGGCCCGATACCCACCACGGCGTCACCAGGCGCGGCAAGGTCGGGGTCCAACGCGGAGGGCGCACCCTCCGGCCGGCCACCGTCCGGCCCGTAGTCGACCACCGACAACACCTCCGGGACGCGGGCAGGGAAGTACGCGCGGGCGCGCGTGTCAGACGTGCCGTCCGCACCCTCGGGAGCCGTGTCCGGTGCCGCGGGAGCGACGACGAGCACGTCCTTCGCGGACGCGTGCGCGACCGCGCCCGCGATCCGCCCCCCGCTGTCGCCGGCCACGACCTGACCGACATACACCACGTCCGCACCCCCGCCGACGACGGCCTCGATGCCCTGCGCGATCAACTCGGCGCTCGGACTGCCCTGTTGGTCCGTGCCGCGCACGGCGAGGACCCGCGCGGACGGGGCGACCCCGGCGACGACGCCGTACTCCCCGGTGGGCGCACCGGCAATCAGACCGGCCACGAAACTGCCGTGCCCGACACAGTCCTCGCCCGCGCCGCCCACGGCGGTGACCCGGCCGCGGAGCGCGGGTGCCGAGCCGCCGACCCCGGTGTCCACCACGCCCACGGTCACTCCGGCGCCCCGGGACAACTGCCACGACCGGGACAGCTGCAGCGCCTGCCAGGTCCAGGGCCGGGTCTCGGCCGACGTGGCGGAGGCTCCGGTGCATCCGTCGTCGCCCACCCGCAGCCGCAGTACGGGCAGGCTCACCGGGTCGCCCTCGGCGGCGTGGGCGGCGGGGGCCGTCAGCGTGGACAACAACAGGGCAGGAAGTGCGGCGACCGCCGCGAGCTTCGCCGCACGGCGACAACGGCAGCACCGCATACGGCAGACGATATGCATGCGGCTCACGATAGAGGACCCCCAGCCCAGCCCAGCCCTCGCCCAGGCCGTCGCGCTGGGCCGCGAGGCGGCGGCGCTGGACCCGCTACCGCGATGGATCCGTGCCAACGCGGCGGAGACCACGGCACGCCACGAGAAGCGACCGAGCCATCGGACGCCGTAACACACCGCAGCCATCGGCGAGGCACTGGCCCAACTCGCAGTGGGCGAGACCCCCTACACCGACGTGGGCTTTCTCCGCCCCAACCACTTTCTCCGCCGAACGTTCGCTCGGCCATCCGACGCCGGGCAGTCACCCTGAGCCCTTTGAACCCGGGGGCGGGGTGAATGCCGGCGGCGTTGTCCCGATCGCCTCCAGCGGGGGCACCTCCGACTCCGGGTAACGTCGCATGGCCCAGAAGGAGTGCTTGTCGGCGCGTGCCGAGCGAGTTCCGTGCAAGGACGCCAGAAGCTGGAGCCGGTCCGCGTCGGGGCTGCCCGGTTCGACGGTGAAGGCCAGCATGACCGGGCCGGGCTTGCCGGGCAGCGGACAGGTGTCCCAGTCCCGGACGATGTCCCCGACCTCGGGGATCCGGAAGGTCTTGGAGCCGCTGACCGACGCGCGTACGTCGTGCCGGGGCCCACAGCCGGCGGAACTCGGCACTGCGGATGCTCAGCTCACCCACGATCGCGGTGGCGGATCCAGCGGCGTCTCACCACGCAGGACCTCGATCGGTCGGAGTGTGCCATGAGGCGAGGTCTTTTCGTGATGTGAATTCCTTGTGTTCGCCCACCTCTTGGCGTTACCGATAACGGTCGCCGAGGCACCCCCGTACGTACGGTGTGCGCACGAAGTGCCATTCCTCTTGGTGGATGGACGCGCTTCATCCGGAGATCCTTGTGATGGTGGCTGGTCAGGCCTGATACACGCCAGGACCGGAGAGGTCCGGGCAGCTCGTACTCGTCGCAGCCTAGGCAGGGGATGCAGCACACGCTTGAACCAGAGCGTCATCCGTGTGGAATATGAGCGCCACCAGAAAGTCCCGGAGCAACAACTGCAGATGAACTGACGCTGCAGCAGCACCTGGCACAGGACAGGTCCGAAAACGTATGGCTAGACTGCGGCGATGTCGACGGCACTGATGCCGTAGCGCAGTGAATTCCACGGCACCCGACAGGCAGCAGAAGCACGCCATCCACGTATGTGGCGACCGCCCGACGGATAAGACGCCGCACCCCGAAACCCCATGCGGACCCCCCCGAAAACGGCGTGACATCGTTCGCATTCCCAACAGCCGTCAAGAGCCCACATCCTCACCAGTCTTCAGAGAGGCCCTGACCGATGCCGATAGAGGAACTGAGCGGTGCCGTCCAGTACATGATGGATCTCTTGGGTATCTTCGCCTTCGCACTCTCGGGGGCGTTCCTCGCGGTACGCAAGGATTACGACATCTTCGGGACGGTCATCCTCAGCGAGGCTGCGGGCCTTGGCGGCGGCCTTTTCCGCGACCTGGTACTCAGGGTCACGCCAGTCGCCTTCACCGATCTCGGCTACTTCTTCACGCCCTGCGCCGCAGCGGCGATCGTGTACTTCGGGCATCGGCTGCGCCACGACGACAAAGCGGGTCAGAGCAGGCTGTTCGACGTCTCCGACGCTGCGGCGCTCGGGCTCTTCAGCGTCACCGGCACCATCAAAGCGCTCTCCCACGGTCTCAACATCCCCGCCGCGGTCACGCTCGGCAGCGCCAGCGCCGTCGGCGGCGGCGTGCTCGCCCAACTCCTCGCCCTCGAACAGCCGACGTTACTCCGCTGGAACCGCGATCTGTACGCACTGCCCGCCCTCGCAGGCGCCACCTCGGCCGCTCTGCTGTACTACACCGGACGGCTGAACGTCGCCACCGCCATCGGCACCTCACTGTTCGCCTTCGGACTACGGCTCCTGGCCCTGCGCTACAACTGGCGAACCCCGCGTGCCCGCTTCTGGCGCAATCCGTTCGCAGGCTTGCGGCAGCAGCCGCCAACGGTGAAACCGGCCGCGGGCTACGCACCGTCACCATTCACAGAAGCAGATACGGTCATGCTGCCCTCCCCCGAATGGGACACGAGCGCACCGCCCCCCTCAACAACCGAAACAACGGTCAGACTGCCGCACATCGATGCCCGGCAGCTCCCCCAGCGCAGCAACCGCCCCCCTGCTCAGCCCCCGCACCCCGGCCGCGACCCGCGGCTCCTCCTCCGTCAGTCCACGCGACAAGAGCGGAGTGGACAAGACCAGAACACAAGGGGTGACCAGACCGTGTGAGGCACGCGGACTACGAATGCCGCCCCCCCCGTCAGCGAGGAAGACGCGACGTAGGCCAGGAGCTGCGGCACAACAGCCGCCCGCACGACTACGGCCGATACGACGCCGACCTGGCTCATCGCCGCTGCCGTGAGCGAGCCGGACGCACCGGTGCGCGGTCGATTTCACCGCCAGGGCCGCGGCGAGCAAGCCAGTGGGCTGCTCAGACCTGCTGCTCGAACTCCAGGCCTCCGTACCGGCGCCCAACGATGTCCTCGCGGGTGCCGACGATCAGGGTCTGGGTGTAGACGTCGAGGTCGATCGACTGACCGTGTATTTGTGCCAGGAGAACGAGGTCGCCCTCGTCCGGTGCCGACTGCCAAGGGCGGGAGAAACCGCCCAGTTGGACGGAGACTCCGTGTGAGGCGCCGCCCGCTGCCGCTTCCCGTACGGCGTCCTCGAAACGGTCCAGGACGTCGTCCCGGTCGGGGCCGCCATCCCGGAACGCACTGGTCGCGGGTGCGCCGCGCCAATCGGGCGCGACGGTCAGTCCCTTGACCGGATACAGGACGCCTGGTTCGTAGACCGTGGCCTGCCCCGGCTCGCCCCCGAGTTCGTACGTCGCCGTACGCTCCGTGGTCCGCGCGTCGGCGGGGACGTGGAGCACCACCGACGACTCCGGCTCGTACTCGATCTCGGTGAAGAACAACAGGCTTCCTTCGGGCGGCAGTTCGATGTCCAGGACTTCGTGAGGGAGGGCCGCACAGTCGACGGTCAGCACCAGGGGTTCGCGTCCGTCGGGCCAGTCGACGCCGTCCGGCAGGGCGGGGAGGCCGCCCGTGCGCGCGGCGGGACGGGCCTCTTCCCGCTGGGCGAGGGTCAGGTTCCGGAAGGGGACCAGGTGGAGGCACGGCCGGGAGCCGATGAGCATCTCCTGTGCGACCGGCCCGGGGACGCCGTGCCTTTCGGCCGTCCGGAGGACGAGCTCTTCCACTATCGAAGTAGTCATGACCGCGATCATGCCAAGGCCCACTGACACTGAGTGGCGCCCAATTCCTGTTCAGCAGGCAGCAGTTACCACAGCTGCGGTGTGGCCATGGCCGCGTTGTCGCCCGGTGGGCACCGCTTCGGCCCCACCGCGGCGCCTGATCAGAAGGTTGACGATCACGTGGTGCCCGCGCGTTCCGAGCAGTTGACCTCGGTGACCTACCAGATGCTGCTGCTCAGCGCCCCTCCTTTTCGCCCGCACCGAGCGTGGCTCGTCCAGCATCGCCCGGCGCGGCCATCGCCACAGGCCCGCCTTGGTCCGGGCGGTGCTCCGCCGGTGCGCGGTGGCCGACGAGACACCGAACGCCGGCGGCAGATGCCGCCGCGCTCATCGGGTTCGTCGCCCGGCCGGCCGAGCGAGCGCTGCGACTCGTCGACGTCGACGTGCACAATGGCGAACTGCTCGTCGCTGGTCCACGATCACCAGCACGGTGCCGAACTTCGCAGTCAGCTTGTCGAAGACGGCCCGCAGTTTCGGCTCGCTGTTCCTGCGCGGCCATCGCCTGAAGTAGCCCCCGATCCGCAGGTCACTTCGGCCTGCGGGCGTATTCGGCGGGGGTCTGGCCGTACTCCTTCTTGAAGGCGCGGACGAAGTGGCTGCTGTCGGCGAACTGCCAGTGTGCGGCTATTTCCGAGACGTTCGGGCGGGGGCCCGGCGCCGTCAGTTCGAGGCGGGACTGCTCCAGGCGTCTGCGGCGGATGTACGCGGCCACCGAGTCGTCGGTCTCGGCGAAGGCCCGGTGCAGCGTCCGTACGGAGACGTTGAGTTCGCGGGCCAGAGTCGCAGGGGAGAGGCCGGGGTCGGTGAGGCGGCTGTCCGCGATGTCCCTGGCCGCCTGGGCCAACGCGGGGGCCAGCAGGGGTTCGGTGTCGTCGAATGTCTGCGTGAGCACCCCTTTGGCCAGTTCGAGCAGGGAGTTGCGGGCGGCTCGTGCACCGGCGGGGGTCAGGTCGTCGAGCGTCGCCTCGACTATCTCGATGTACGCCATGAGCAGTCGTAGCTCGGGCGAGTCGGCCGGGCCGACGGTCGCCCGGTCGCGGATCAGCGGACTGAGCGGAGTGGCCGGCAGGATCAGTACCTTCGCGGTCGAATGCGGTGCCACCTCGAAGCGGGCCGGAGGACCGTTGTGGCGCACGATGAACTGCCCAGCCGGTACGGCGGTCTCGTCCCGGTTGCGCGGAGAGACGAAGCGCCACTCGCCGCGTCCCATCACATGCACCAGGACCCGGTCCTCAAGGTGGTGGGAGGCGCCCCGGGTGCCGCCGGCCATCAACTCGCCGTAGACGCCCGAGATCACCGTGTCGTGCACCGTGGACGCACGGACCCGGACCCGGAACTCACCCGATCCGACCGGCTCCCAGGGCGGCAGCGGAAGCGCCTCTCCGATCTGCGACTCCCACGCACGCCGGAAGACGTCGAAGCCGTTCCGCACGGTAAACGGTGTAGTCGCGGTAGTCGGGGCCGTCGTGTCGACGAAGAACTTCCTTCCCGGTGCCGGTCCGCCGGGTTGAGGTTCGGTGTGTTCCGTGTCGTTCATCTCAACGCCTCGCCTCGTCCTGCCGACGTCCGCCGCACCCTCGCGGCCTGATTCCACCACGGCATTCCGCCACGGCCCGCATCGCCCGGCGCCGACGTTCCATCAGAGTGACGCTGTCGTACAAGCGCACGCCGCTGCGGTCTCCCTACGGTGAGCAATGCGGACATCGATGTCGCAACGCGCGGAGACAGAGACAGCGCGCTTGCTTGCATGCTTCCGCCTCATGGTGAGTACTGAAGGGTTCTAGCTGTCATGTCTGACACCAATCTCGGCACCGACGTTTCGTCGAGCGATCCGGCTGCCGATGCCGGCGCTGTCTTCGACCTGCTGATCGGCCTCGTCCGCGCCCAGGTGCTGAGGGGCATAGCGGCGCTGCACATCGCCGACCACCTCTCCGACGGAGCGATGACGGCCGAGGAGGTGGCCGAGCGCGAGGGCAGTCATCCGCAGGCCACCTACCGTCTGATGCGCGCGGCCTCCTCGATCGGCCTGCTGAGCTACGAGGGGGACCGTCGCTTCGGTCTCACCGGCCGGGGCCGCCTGCTGCGTTCCGGGGTCCCAGGCTCCATGCGCTCCCTGGTGCTGGCCCAGACCGGCCAGGCGCTCTGGCAGTCCTATGCGACCTTCTCCGAGGCCGTGCGGGAAGGCAGGACCCAGACCAAGAAGGCGCTGGGGATGGAGATCTTCGAGTACTACGCGCAGCCGGAGAACGCCGAGGAAGCGGCCCTCTTCGCCCAGGCGATGGGAGACCTGTCGGGCCTGGTGACGCAGGGCGCCGTGGCCGCCGTGTCCACCGCCGGTGTGTCCACCGTCGTCGACGTCGGCGGTTCGAACGGTGACTTCGTCCTGGCGCTGCTGGAGGCCGACCCCGGGCTGAGCGGGCAGGTCCTCGACCTGCCGCACGTCGTCGAGGCCGCCCGTGGCGAGGCCGACAAGCGCGGTCTGTCCGGCCGTTTCTCCGCAGTGGGCGGCGACTTCTTCGTGGAGGTTCCCCCGGCCGACCTCTACCTGGTGAAGACGATCCTGCACGACTGGGACGACGACCAGTGCACGACCATCCTGCGCAACTGCCGGTCCGCCGTGCACGAGGGAGGACGCGCGGTGGTCGTCGAGATGGTCGTCGGCGAGATCGGCAAGCCCGACCTGGCCACCCTGTCGGACATGGCCATGCTCACCACGACGAACGGCATGGAACGCGACCTGGCCGAGTTCGACGCCCTGTTCGCGGCCTCGGGATGGCGCCGGTCGAAGACGTACCCCGTGGGTAACGGCTACTTCGGCCTGGAACTCGTCGCCGTCTGATCCAGCAGGCGGCTCGATTGCCGGGTCGCTCCCCCGGGGCCGTAGCCCCATTCACACCGCGACTTCACTGCGTGGCACGCGGGTTGGTCACGCCGGCACGGACACTGTGAGGTGCGGCGAGGGGAGCGACCCTGTGGTTCACCCCGGCAGATGATGGCCGCCCAACGGGCGGAGGGGCACTGAGCGGTGTTCCTCGGCGAGGGCGTCCAGTTCGCTCAGGCGAGCGGTGATCCACTGCCGCTCCTGCATCCACCGCGCCCTCCCGCGTTCTCACGGCGCCGACCTGCTGACGGACCGTAGGCGGGGACCGGTCGTGGGCGCAGCCGAACCCGGCATCCCGCCGGAGCCGGACCTGCCCGATGATCTACGCCATGGTCATCGGCCGCCGACCAGCACAAGTACCCAACTCGCCCTTCACACCAGACCCATGACCTGCGACTTCACGACGCACGCCGCTCATTGAGCGCACGATGTCGTGGCTGTCCGGCCATCGCGGGCTCAGAGGGCGGTATGAGACTTGATGCCCGATTCTCTGCTTCGTCCGGGGTGAGTGGGCAGGTCGCGGCGACGCCGGGCGGGCTTACGGCCGCGGCTGGGTGAAAGGCCCTGCTCGGTCTCGACCAGGATCCCGCGCTCGACAAGCCGCTTGAGCTTCAGGCGGGCGTTGTTGACGGTGTTGGGTGCGATCGGCACGTCCGTCGCCTCGCACACCTGCCGGGCCCGCGACGGCCGTCGGCCACGGTTCATCATGGTCGCGGTCTTCGGCGGCTTCGTCTTCAAACACGGCCTGATCATCAAGTCCATCGGCTTCGCCCTCGCCTTCGGCGTCCTCGCCGTCGCCTTCGTGGCCCCATGACCCTCGTACTGGCCGTCATGGTTCTGCTCGGCCGCCGCGCCTGGGGACTGCCCAGCTGGATCGACAGGATCACGCCGGACATCGACAGCAAGAGGGCGAGGCTTCCGGAGCGCACGGTTTCCGAGCAGGAGCGGTCCGCCGAGGCCAGGCAGGAGAAGCGAGGACGAGCAGGCGTCCGAGCCGTACTACCTCCCTTGCGACCCCTACAGGTTCTGCACCTGCCGCCGTGATCCCCGAGCACCCGCGGCACGTGCGGCCGTGATCCAGATCACGGGTCGCAGGTGCATCGCGGGAGTCGGGTCAGAGCCTTTTCCAAGGTGTAGGCAACTGGCGGGAGCGCGGACAGTGAGGACGGATCAGGATCGGGCGGGTGAGTTCGACACCTTCGTGGCGGCCCGCTGGTCGGTGTTGCTCCACCTCGCCCGTCTGCTCGTCGGAGGCGACCGGCATCGAGCTGAGGACCTGGTGCAGGAGTCCCTGGTCAAGCTCTGGTTCGTCTGGCCCAAGGTCGCTCAGGACGCGCCGGAGGCGTACGTCCGCAAGGTGATGGTGCGCGCGGCGGCACGTTCGGGCCGGCGTCGTTGGTGGGGTGAACGCCCTGTCGAGCAGCTGCCCGAGGTGGCGGTGGTCGGCGATGTGTCCGCCGACGTGGCGGAGCGCTCCCGGCTGGAGTCCGCGCTGGCCCAGTTGTCACCGCGGCAGCGCGTGGCCGTCGTACTGCGCTACTACCAGGACCTGCCCGAGGGGCAGGTGGCGGAGGCGCTCGGGTGCCCGGTGGGCACGGCCCGCTCCCATGCCGCGCGCGGCGTGGCACGGCTGCGGCAGATCCTGGCCGATGTCATCGAGCCGGTGCTGTGAAGGAAGACCCCATGGATCACTTTGAGCGGCAGCTGGCGCAGATGATGCGCACAACGCACGAGCCCGCGTCCTTCGAGCCGAGGCATCAGGAACGTCTCCGGGAAGGGGTACGTGCCCGTCGCCGCACCCGGGTCGTGCAGAGGGCCGTCGGCTCCGTCCTGGCCGTCGCCGGCCTGACCCTCGGCCTGTTTCTGCTGCCGGACGGCCCGACCCGGGTCGAGCCCACCGACTCCGGCCCGCAGCCCGCGACGAGCCCGTCGCCCTCTGCCCCGACCACGACGCCGAGCGCGCCCTCCTCCTCGGACACCTCCACTTCCCTGCCCTCCCATGACGACCGGACGTCCGGCAATGCCTCCGCGCCGTCGGCCACCACGGGTGCGGCCACGGCCTCCGAGACCGCGAGAGGGAGCACGGCCTTCACACCACCGCCCACGACCTCGCCACCGCATTCGGAGGCGGCGACCGAGCAGGGCGAGCCGATGTCCGACGCGTCGTCACTCTTCACTTCGCCCGGATCCGGATAACGGCCCCGGTAGGCCCGTAACTCCCGAACTCCCGAGCGCACCGCCGGCCCCGAGTGCCATCGGCATGCCCTGCGCCAGAGCACAGACAAGGACAAATCATGAGAAAAAACGGCTCGCTCGAGCCTGAGGCTCTCAACCGCCTGCCGCGCCGCGCACCGGTGCCGACGCATCACCCGGACCCCGTCGTGGACGTGGTAGTCCCGGTGTTCAACGAGGAGACGGATCTGGAGCCGAGCGTACGGCGGCTCCACGCGCACCTGCGGGGGACCTTCCCCTATCCGTTCCGGATCACCGTCGTCGACAACGCCAGCACGGACCGCACCCCGCAGATCGCCGCCCGGCTGGCCGCCGAACTGCCCGAAACCGAGTGGCTGCGACTGCCCGAGAAGGGCCGAGGCCGGGCGCTGCGTGCCGCCTGGTCGCTGTCGCCGGCCCCGGTGCTCGCGTACCTGGACGTCGACCTGTCCACGGAACTGACGGCACTCTTACCGCTCGTCGCCCCGCTGATCTCCGGGCACTCCGACATCGCCATCGGCACCCGCCTGGCCCCGGCCTCCCGGGTGGTGCGCGGACCCAGACGGGAGATCACCTCCCGCTGCTACAACGCCCTCCTGCGCTCCACTCTCGCCGTCGGCTTCTCCGACGCGCAGTGCGGCTTCAAGGCGGTACGGAGTGATGTGGCCGAGCGGCTGCTGCCCCTGGTGCGGGACACCGGATGGTTCTTCGACACCGAACTGCTGGTCATCGCCGAGCGCGCCGGACTACGCATCCACGAGGTGCCCGTCGACTGGGTCGACGACCCCGACAGCCGGGTCGACCTCCTCGCCACGGCGCTGGCCGACCTGCGCGGCATCGCCCGGATCGGCGGGGCGCTGGCACGCGGCACCCTGCCGCCGGCCCCGCTGCACCGCCGTGATGGTGCGGAACCGCCGGGCGGGCTGGTCACCCAACTCGTGCGATTCGCCGCCGTAGGAGCGGTGAGCACCCTCGGACACCTGCTGCTGTACGCGGCGTTGCGCCCGGCGGCGGGATCACAGGTGGCCAACGCGCTCGCGCTGCTGGTGTGCGCCGTCGCCAACACGGCCGCGAACAGGCGCCTCACCTTCGGGCTGCGCGGCCGCGGCGGTGTACTGCGCCACCAGGGCAGAGGTCTGGTGGTCTTCCTGATCGGACTGGCCCTCACCAGCGGATCGCTAGCCGTCCTGCACCACGCGGTGCCCGCGGCCACGCACGGCACCGAACTCGCCGTACTGCTCGGCGCCAACCTGGTCGCGACCCTGCTGCGATTCCTGCTCTTCCGGGCGTGGGTGTTCCGCGCATGAACACAACCGTCACCGGCGCGAGCGCCTGGAACGCGAGACTGCCGAAACTGCCGGAACAGCCCGTCGCCGAAGACCCCGACCGGCGGCGGCGGTTGGCGCGCACCGCCGAACGTGTCGGTCCAGTGCTGGCCCTGTACGGCGCACTGAAGCTCATAGGCTTCGGCGCCTTCATGTACCTGCTGCACTCCGCAGGGGACTACCGGTCGAAGAACCCGCGCTTTGGCGGAGGCGACCGCCCGTGGGACGTACTGGCCTCTTGGGACGGCTGGTGGTATCAGCAGGTCGCCGCGCACGGGTACCGCCCCGAGCTGGTCCCGCTGCCCGGAGCCAGTGGCCCGATCACGCTCGAAGGGAACTCGGCGGCGTTCTTCCCGCTCTACCCGGCGCTGATGCGGCTGGTCTCGGAGGCCACCGGCCTCGGCCTGTACGGCGCCGGCCTGCTGGTCTCCGTCGTAGCCTCCTTCGTCGCCGCCCTGGGCGTGTACGCCGTCACCGAACGCCTCAGCAGCCGGCGGGCCGGGCTCGCCGCGGCCGGACTGTGGGCCGTGTGGCCCGGTTCCGGCGTGGAGTGGGCGGTCTACTCCGACTCCCTCTACGTGGCCCTGGCCGTCTGGACCTGCCATGCCGTCATGAGCCGTCGCTGGCTGACCGCCGGTCTGCTCGCCTGTGCCGCCGGGCTCAACCGGCCCACCGCCGCGGCGCTGATCGCCGCCGTCGCCGTAGCGGCCCTGCTCGCGCTCCACCGGCGACAGGACGGCGTCCTGCGTCCGGTGACCGCGATGGCCGTCGCCCCACTCGGCCTCATCGCCTACCTCGGCTGGGTGGGCCACCGGATGGGCGACTACGGCGGCTACTTCAAGCTCCAGTCCGGCGCCTGGGCCCACGAGTGGGACTACGGCCGGCAGACCCTCGACATCCTCACCTCCGTCCCGGTGGGCCACTTCGACTACCTCTTCGCCTGGCGCTTCGCGGACATGATCGGCACCGGTGTCGTCCTGCTGACCCTCGCGCTGCTCCCGCTGCTGATCCGGCTGCGGCCCCCGGCCGTCCTGGTGGTCCACACCGTCCTCACCGTCGTGCTCGTCCTGGGCAGCCAGCAGATCTTCAGCAACGTCTCGCGCTATCTGCTCCCCCTCTTCCCGCTCTTCATCCCGCTCGCTCTCGCCCTGCGCCGCCTCAGCCTCGCCCACCAGTTCACGCTGCTCGGCATCGCGGCCCTGGCCTCGGGCTCGTACGCGGGCTACGCCCTCTTCGAACTCGGCGTCCCGTAACCAGCGGACCCAGGATTGGATGGCCATGACCGCGACCCTGCCCACTGCGGGACGGAACGTCGTACGTCCCGAACGGAACGTCGCAAGACCCCCGGGGAAGAAGACCCCTGGTGCCCCGCCACGCCGACGACTGCTCGGCCGGCTGACCCCTGCGGATGTCCGCGTACTGCGGCTCTATCTCTTCACGCGCCTTGGCCTGTGGCTCGTCGCCTACTGCACCGCATGGCTGTCGCCCTCTGACGCCAAGGAGCCCGCATCCTGGTTGTCCCGCTGGGAGCAGTGGGACTGGGCGCACTACCAACACATAGCCCAGTACGGCTACTTCGGCTCCTTCCCCGGAGTCGAGCCCGAGTCCGACACGCGGGCGGCGTTCTTCCCCGGCTTTCCACTCACGCTGCGCGCCGTCCACACCGTCATCCCCGACTGGACCGTGGCCGGCCTGTTGATCTCCCTGGCGAGCGGCGCGGTGGCGGTCGTGGCCATGGCCAGGATCGCCGGACTCGGCCGGCCGGACAGTGCCCTGGCCGGCCGACGGGCCACCGCCTTCCTCCTCCTCTCGCCCGCTGCGGTCTTCCTCGCCGCGGGCTACACCGAATCCCTGTTCCTGGCGTTCGCTCTGCCGGCCTGGCTCGCCGCGAAGAACCGCAACTGGCCCCTCGCCGGACTCCTCACCGCCGCGGCCACCACCACGCGGATCAGCGGCCTGTTCCTGGCCGCCGCGATCATCGTCGAATTCCTGCTGGCCCGCGACGACCACCGAGGACACCGCCGTCTGCGCGCCCTGCCGTGGTGCGCGCTACCCGCGGTGCCTGCCGCCGCCTATACCGTCTACCTGCGCGCGCACACCGGCGACTGGATGGCCTGGAAGCATGCCCAGGAACGTGGCTGGCACCGCACCTTCCACACCCCCGCCGAAGCGTTCCGCAACACCTGGCGGAACGCCTTCGACCATATCCAGAAGACCGGCTACGCCTGGGAGTTCCAGCTGGAACTGGCTGCCATGGCGGTCGGGATCCTGCTCCTGGCCCTCCTGTTGTACCGTCGCCGCTGGCCGGAGGCCCTCTACATCGCGCTCAACCTGTGGGCCCTGGGGACGTCGTACTGGTACCTGTCCATCCCCCGCGCCACCCTGCTCTGGTGGCCCCTGTGGACCGGTCTGGCTCACTGGAGCCTGCGGCGGGGGTGGGTGAAGGAGGCATACGTCGGCGCGGTGGCCCCGCTCATGGTGGTGCTCGCGGTGACCTTCACCTCGGGCCACTGGTCGGGCTGACCTGTACCGAGCCGCCGGTGGCGCGGCCGCCTACCCATGCCCGACAGGGCAAGTCCGCGGGACGGCGTCGACGCGGACGACAACATCCCCGGCCTGCGGGAGTGGGCCGGCCTGGGCCACCGGGTAGGGCGTCAAGATCGTGGCTCAGCTCAATCACGGAGGCCGGCAGGTCGCCCTGCCGGCGCCGGGCGCCGACCGCGTCTCGGCTTCGGACGTGCGGGAGCGCCTGTTCGGGACGAAGTCGTCCCCGCTGAGCATGGACGAGCTAGCGGGGTGGTCGAGTTGTTCGTGGCAGCGGGGAGCGGACCCGCGGGGCGGGTTCGACGGGGTGCAGATCCACGCCGCCCACGGCTTCCTGCTCAGCCAGTTCCTCACCCCGCACACCGACCGTCGTACCGACGCCTATGGCGGCACCCTCGACAACCGCGCCCGGCTGCTGGTCGAGATACTGCGGGGATTGCGCTCGCGGCTGGGCGACGACTACCCGGTCCTCGTAAAGATGAACGGCACCGACGACCTCCCCTTCGGCAAGGGAGCGACGACCGAGGAACTCGTCCGAGTCGCCGTACGGCTGCGGGACGAGGAGAGATCGACGCCGTCGAGATCTCCCGCGGCCCGTACGAATCGTGGCCCGGCATGATCCAGGGCCGGCGGGCCGGGCAGCACGGCTCGGCTCTGCGCAAGGCCGCCACACTGGCCGTCGCATCGGTCGTCGAACGCATCGCGGAGCGCCTCCGCCCGCCGCTGGCGGGCTTCAACCGCCCCAAGCAGAACTGGTCACCCGCCGATAACAGGCGCCGCCCCGCGCGGAAGGGCCAGTGCCACGGCCGACAACTGGCCCTCAAATGCGCCGCCCACCGCGTTGCAGACCGCCCACGTGTTCCGGCCCTCACCGGCATTGGCGCCACTGAACCAAAACGCGTCAAGCGAACCCCAAACCAAAGCCCTGAGTTACCGGTATGGAGGGTAAACAGAATGCGTCCTCTGTAGGGCGGCTCGTACCTTCGCTGCCGATGCGGCGGCGCCTTGGAGTCGCCGCATGCGACGAAGAACAGGGCTGGCGATAGCTGGGGCCGCGGCCCTGGCCTGGGGCGTGGGCGACGACCACCGGCTCGTCGGCACCCTGTGCCCGGACATGAAGTTGACGCTGGAGCGGCCGGACCCGGCCGTCGCCACCGCGATGACCCGGTCGGCGGACCTGCTGCGTGAGGGGCGTGAGCTCCTGCTCGACCTCGTCGACCGCGCGGAGGTCCGCGACGCCGCGGCCGCGTGGACCGGACGGGTCAACACCGTCACCGCCCGCACGGACCTGGTGGACGTCGACGCGTTGCTCATCCGGCCCGACGGCTGTGTCGCCCCGGCCTTGCCCACCGGGCAGGACCTCGACGCCACCACGCTGGTGCGTGCGCCGGGCACATGGTTCGGCCAACCGGCCTGAGCACCGCTTTAACAGTCGTCCAAGGTTCGCTCGGTACGAAGTAGGCGTCCAGAGAAGCGATGCAACCCGTATGTAGGAGGCTAGTGATGGCAGTCAACGCAGCGCCGTCCGGGGAAGCGCCGGCCGGTCGGTTGGCAGGCCGGTGGGTGCCGTGGTTAGTGATTGGCTTGTGGCTGGTGCTGGCGGCGGGCATGGTGCCGCTGAGCGGAAAGTTGAGCTCGGTCACCACCGACAGCGCCGTAGACACCCTGCCGGCCAGTGCCGAGTCCACCAAGGTGGCGGTGCTGGACGACAGTCTCCCCGAGGGTGACAACAACACGTTCGTCTTCGTGTACCACCGCGCCGGCGGCATGACCGACGCCGACCGCGCGACGGTCGAGCGCCACTACAACACCCTTGCCAAGCGTTACCCGCCGAAGGCGACGGCGGCGGCCGGCGAGGACGACGAGGGCTCACCGACGAGCCCCTCCACCGACCGCAAGGCGATGATGTTCACCCTCGAGGTGAGCACGGCCTACGGCGCACCGGAGGACATCGTCGGCCCGTTGCGTGACGCCACGAAGGACCGCCCCTCCGGCCTGGAACTCGACGTGACCGGCCCGGGCGCGATCGACGGCGACATGGATGCCGTCTTCGACGGCATCGACGTACAGGTCCTCCTCACCACCATCGTCGTCGTCACGCTCCTGCTCATCCTCACCTACCGCAGCCCGGTGTTGTGGATCATCCCGCTGGTGGCCGTCGGCGCGGCCGCACTGACCTCGATGGGGACCGTCTACCTGCTCGTCAAGGGCTTCGGCATCGTGGTCAACGACCAGAACTCGGCGCTGCTGACGATCCTGGTGTTCGGCGTCGGCACGGACTACGCGCTGTTGCTCATCGCTCGATATCGGGAGGCACTGCACCACCATGAGAACGTCCGGGTCGCGATGGTCCACGCGTTACGCGGCGCGGCGCCGGCCATCGTCGCGTCCGCGGCCACCGTGGTCGCCGGCCTGCTCTGCCTGCTCGTCGCGGACCTGAACAGCACCAGCGGGTTGGGCCCGATCGGTGCGGCCGGCATCCTGTGCGCGCTGGTGGCCATGCTGACGCTGTTCCCGGCGGTGCTCGTGGTGCTCGGCCGGCGGATCTTCTGGCCGGCCATCCCGCGGTTCAGCACGGCCGTGGAGGAGAAGCCGGGGCTGTGGGGACGGCTCGGCACCGCCATCAGCCGCCGCCGGTGGGTGGCGACGCTCGGCTCGCTCGGAGTCCTCGGCGTGCTCGCCCTCGGGCTGGCGGGCAACACCGGCGCCCTGCGGGAGCAGGACCAGTTCCTGTCCGCGCCTGAGTCGGTCACCGGCTTCAACGTTCTCCGCCAGCACTTCCCGGAGCTCGGCGGCCAGCCGATGACGATCTTCACGCGGCCGGCGCACCAGGAGCGGGTGCTCGACGTCGTCAAGGACACTCGCGGTGTGGCCCTGGCCGTCCCGGAGCAGACCAGCGGTGGCTGGGCCAACATCTCCGTGTTCCCGAAGGACGCGCCGGACACCGTCGCGGAGTACGACACGATCAAGCGGGTGCGCACCGCCGTGCACGCGGTGAGCGGGGCGGAGGCGATCGTCGGCGGGCCGAGTGCGGAGAACCTGGACACCGAGGTGACCACCAAGCGCGACGAGAAGCTGGTGATCCCGCTGGTGCTCGTGGTCGTCCTGATCGTCCTCGGGCTGCTGCTGCGCGCGATCCTGGCCCCGCTGGTCCTGATGACCACCGTGATCGTCTCATTCGCCGCAGCCTTCGGCGGCAGCGTGTTCGTCTTCGACACGATCCTCGGGTTCAAGGGTGTCGACTATTCGGTGCCGCTGCTGGCATTCCTGTTCCTGGTGGCGCTCGGCGTCGACTACAACATCTTCCTGGCCAGCCGGGCCCGGGAGGAGACCGTGCGTCTCGGCACCAGAGAGGGCATGCTCAAAGCCCTCTCGGCCACCGGTGGCGTCATCACCTCGGCAGGCCTGGTCCTGGCGGCCACGTTCGCGGTCCTCGCCACACTTCCGCTGGTGATGCTGATCGAGGTCGGGTTCCTGGTGGCCTTCGGCGTGCTGCTCGACGCCCTGCTGGTGCGGTCGGTCCTGGTGCCCGCCCTCACCTTGCTGATCGGCCGGCGGATGTGGTGGCCGAGCCGGCTGTCCCGGCCGGCGGCGGAGCTGCCGGACGGTCAGCAGCCGCTCGCCGACGACAAGGAGCCCGCGCTGCAACGGTGAGCGCGGCGGCACGGACGAGATCCGGGACGGGCCCCAGGCCCGTCCCGGATTTTTTTCATGGGCCCGACGGCCGCCGCCCTTTGGTCCTGCGCCATACGCCGGGGCTGGGGTCGGCGCATCGCGGTGTCCTGCCCCGACGGTGAGCCGCGCGGGGCCAGGCCCGAGGGCCGCCGTCCCTTGTCCTGCGCCGCGCCGCCGGGGCCGGGTCAGCGCGCCGCGGTGTCCTCCCCGGCGGTGAGCCGCGCGATCGGGGCGGGCGGGGCCGCGGTCGGAAGGTCGACCCGAAGCAGCGCGCCACCGCGTGCGGAGCGGGCGACGGTGGCCCGGCCGCCGTGGGCGTCGGCGACCCGCTGCACGATCGACAGCCCCAGACCGGATCCCGGCAACGCCCGGGCGCTGTCGGCACGGTAGAACCGGTCGAACACCCGCGGTACGTCGGCGGCATCGATGCCCGGCCCGGCGTCGTCGACCTCGAGCACCGCCGACGCGCCCTCGGAACGGAGCCGGACCTGGACCGGCTGGTCCGCGGGGGACCACTTGCCGGCGTTGTCGATGAGGTTGAGCACCGCCCGCTCGAGCGCGGCGGGACGCCCGCTCACCCACACAGAGGTCACGTCGAGCGCGACCTCGATGTCGGGCACGCGGGAACGCGCCCGGGTCGCGGCGGCCCCCACCACATCGGCGAGGTCGAGCACCTCGGTGCTCTCGTCGCTGATGTCACCGCGCGCCAGGTCGGTCAGCTCCGCGGCAAGGGTGCCCAACTCGGCCACCTGGGCGCCGAGATCGTTGAGCAGCCGGGTCCGGCTCTCCGCCGGCAGTGCGCTGTCCAGGGTGCCGCGCCGATCGAGCCGGATCAGCAGCTCGACGTTGAGGCGCAGGCTGGTGAGCGGGGTCTTGAGCTCGTGGGCGGCGTCCTCGGCGAGCAGTCGCTGGGCCCGCCGGGAGTCCCGGAGCGCGGCGAGCATGTCGTTGATCGACCGGATCAGCCGCCGGATCTCCCCACCGCCCTCATCCGGGATGTCGGCGTCGAGATCCCGGGTGTGCGCGACACGTACCGCGGCGGCGGTCAGCCGGTCGACCGGTGCCAGTCCGGTCCGCGCCACGGTCCGCCCGACAAGAGCGCCGCCGACCACGCAGAGCAGCCCGATCAGCAGCATGCCGAACCCGAACCGATTGATCGGGCTGTCGTCGGCGGCCTGGGCCACCTGAACCGCGCCGTCGCCCGCGCGCAGCGTGTAGATGAGGTAGCCCTCCTCGTCGCTGTCGTTCGACTCCATCAGGTCGGCCGACGCGCCCCGCGCCACGCGCTCGGCGTGCTCGCTGACCGGGGGCAGCGCGGGTTGGCCGGCCGGCGTCCGGGTCGAGCCGTCGGGCAGGATGACCCGCACCAGCCGACCGGATCCGGGATACGGCGGTAGCTGGACCTGCGCCAGACCGGCGCGCTCCGCGTTCGTCGCCAGGACGCGGGAGTCGGCGCGCAGCTGGTTCTCGGCGGTGTCCCGCAGCTCCCCGTCCAGGAGTTCGCTGGCCACCTGGAAGGCCACGAACACGCTGACCGCGATGGCCGTCGCCGCGATCACCGTCAGCCTGGTCCGCAGGGACCGCCGACGCCACCATCGGGTCAGACGGCGCGGTTCCCGGCCGGCGGGCCTGCTCACGGAGGAGTCTCCCGCAGCACGTAACCCAGGCCGCGCAGCGTGTAGATCAATCGCGGCTCACCCTCGGCCTCCATCTTGCGGCGCAGGTAACTCACGTACACCTGGAGGTTGTTGGCGGTGGCGCTCATGTCGAAGCCCCAGATCGCCTCGAACAGCGCGTCGCGGGTCAAGACCCGGGTCGCGCTGCACATGAGGACCTGCAGGAGGGAGAACTCGGTCCGGGTCAGGCGCAGCGGCCGCTCGCCCCGCCACGCCTCGAACCTGTCGGGATCGAGCCGGACGTCGGCGAACGACAGGATCTGTGACTCCTCGTCGGTCGGCGTGCGCCGGCGTAGCAGGGCCCGCACCCGGGCCAGTAACTCCTCGGTGGCGAACGGCTTGGGCAGGTAGTCGTCGGCGCCCGCGTCCAGCCCCGTGACCCGGTCGGAGACCTGGTCACGGGCGGTCAGCATCAGCACCGGCAGATCCCGACCCGCGGCCCGTAACCGCCTGCAGGTCTCCAACCCGCCGAGGCGGGGCATCATCACGTCGAGGATCAGCAGATCCAGCGTGTCACCGCCGGCCCCACCGACCCCGTCGAGCACGGCGAAACCGTTGGCGACGGTGCTGGTGTCGTACCCCTCGACCTGGAGCACCCGCTCCAGCGACTCACGGATGGCCGCCTCGTCATCCGCGATCATGATCCGCACGCCGGCCCGCCCCCTTCCAGTCGATGTTTTTGCCGCTCATTGTCCCCGACCAACCTGAGGCCAGGATTAGAGCGTCGCTGGGGACCGCGCTCTGATGGCGGCGGCCGGCCTGGGGCGAACCGCACTCGTGGCATGTGAGGCCGGAGCCCGGTCAGTACAGCAGACGCTACCCGTTCCGGGGTGAGTACACCCCCATCGGTCGGCCCGCCTGCTTGATCGTGGCGCAGGGCCGCAGTTCCTAGCGTGGTGGTCATGTCAGGGCAGTGGCCTGAACGAACGCAAGGAGTCCGTGACTGATGAAGACCAGACCTGTCTCCCGTGTGGTGACCGCGACACTGGCGACCGCGCTGGCCGGTATCGCCCTGGCCGTTCCCGCCGCGGGCGCGACCGCGGCCGTTCCGGTGCGCGGCGCGACGCACCACGCGTCAGACAGCACGGCGCTGAAGAACGCGTGGACGCCGTCATGAAGACGGGTACCGTCGGGGTGGTGGTCCGGTCGAGCGGACCACACGGTACCCGGAACGCCGCCGGCGGGGTGGCCGACAAGGCCACGGGGGACCGTGCACGCCCCGGCGACCGGTTCCGGATCGCCAGTACCGCCAAGACGTTCGTCGCCACGGTGGTGCTGCAACTCGTCGGCGAGGGACGCCTTTCGCTGGACGACACCGTGGAGCACTGGCTGCCCGCAGTGGTCTCCGGCAACGGCAACGACGGCAGCAAGATCACCGTCAGGCAGCTGCTCCAGCACACCAGCGGGCTGTTCGACTACGCGGCGGACTTCCCCGTGCTCACCAGCAAGTCCGGCTACCTGGCCGACCGCTACACCGCCTGGACCGCCGAGCAGCTGGCCGCCATCGGCATGCGGCACGCCCCGAATTTCCAGCCCGGTACGAGCTGGAGCTACTCCAACACCAACTACATCCTCGCCGGAATGATCATCAAGAAGATCACCGGGCGCGACTGGACCCAGGAGGTCACCGCGCGGATCGTCCGCCCGCTGGGCCTGCACGACACCCTCGCCCCGACGACGGACCCGCGGATCCCCGGCCGCCATCTGCGCGGCTACTCCGCCTTCGACGAGACCGGGCCGGAGATCGACGTCACCCCGCTCAACCCGTCCGCCGGGGGTGCGGCGGGCGCCATGATCAGTACCACAGCCGATCTGAGCCGCTTCTACCAGGCGCTCCTGGGCGGCAAGCTGCTGCGCCCCGCGCAACTGGCGGCGATGAAGACGACGGTACGGGCCTCGGAGTTGGATCCCGCGTGGGCCGGCATACGCTACGGCCTTGGCCTGATGGAGGTCCCGCTGTCCTGCGGCGGTTCCTACTACGGTCACGGCGGCGACATCGCCGGCTACACGACCCGCAACGGATTCACCGCTGACGGCCGCCGTGGCGTGGTCCTGAACGCGTCCGGCGACGGCTCCTCGGACTCCTCCAGCCAGCAGACCCAGAACGACCTGATCGACGACGAGCTGTGTGGGTGAGGACCGGCTGACGCGCGAGAACCACCCATGTGAGAACGGCTGATCAGGCTGTGACGGCACCCGCTTGGGAGCCGTCACGGCCATTCCCGCCCGCAACGGGTCCGGTGTGCTGTCGGCACCGTGACCCGAGGCCGGGCCCGGCACACTGCCGGGCCCGGCCTTTCGTCGTCCCCTGTATCCGCTCGTCGTCCACGACCGGCTCGACCAGGCTGCAAGGCCACGGCGTACGGGTGATAGCCCGAGTCCCGGGGTAGCGCCTGCTGCACCGCGGGATGGGCAGCACATGGGTTGGTGACCGACCCTGTGCGCACGGAAATCTATGGGCATGACGCGACGCAAGGCATTAATCATCCCCTCGGTCCTCCTCTCGCTCAGCGCTCTGACGGTCGCCACGCCTGCCATGGGCGCCATGGCACACGGTTCGCCGACTCCGGCCTCGAAGGCATCCGCCTCCTGGCAGCCCGGCGAGAGCGTGGTGGCCGGCATCGACCGCAGCTCCCACCCTCTGCGGAGCACGAACCCCACGGGCAGTCTGCGGGACCTCGACGCGCTGGGCCGCATGCTCAAGGGCGCCGAGGTGGTGGGACTGGGCGAGGCCACCCACGGTTCGCGGGACTTCTTCCGCATGAAGCACCGGGTCTTCCGCTATCTGGTCGAGGAGAAGGGCTTTCGGACCTTCAGCCTGGAACTCCCCTGGAGCAGCGGTGTGCGGATCGACGAGTACGTGGTGCAGGGCAAGGGCAACCTCAAGGACATCGCCCGGGAGGAGTTCCAGGGTTCCTACCGGATCTGGAACAACCAGGACTACATCGACCTCATCACGTGGATGCGCACCTACAACCTCCACCACCCCGGCGACCCGGTCCGTTTCATGGGCAACGACATGGGCTACGCCGGCCCGGAACTGTACGCACGGGTCATCGACCACGTATCCCAGAAGTACCCGCAACTGCTGGAGCAGGTAACCGAGTTGTACCGCGGTCTGGCCCCGACCACCGACGCCGGCACCTTCGCCGAGGAGTACCCCAAGCTGCCGCTCGCCGAGCGCCAGGAGCGGGCGGAGCGGACCCGGAAGGTCTACGACCTCCTGCGCGCACAGCGCCCCGGCCCCGGCCCCGGCCCCGGCGACAAGCAGGACCATCTGTGGATGACACAGCACGCCCTGGCCATCCACCAGATGGCCAGGGGCTTTGCCTTCGACATCACCGACGAGGACCAGATCGCCCAGATGATGAAGCTCCGCGACCAGGTGATGGCCGAGAACGTGGAGTGGTGGCGCCAGTACACCGGGAACAAGATTCTGCTGTCGGGCCACAACACCCACGTGTCCTACGACTCGTTCGACTCGCGGTACCCCAAGACCCAGGGCTCCTTTCTCCGCGACGCGCTGGGCAGCCGCTACGCCAGCATCGGCTTCTCGTTCTACAAGGGTTCCTTCAACGCGTTCGGCACCGACGACGACGTGATGCGCAGCTACCACGTGGACGCCGCGAAGCCGGGCTCCAACGAACAGACCCTGGACAAGGCCCGCCGGGACGACTACATCCTCGACATGCGCACGGCCCCCGAACCGGCGCGCACATGGCTGGACAAGGAGCGTGTCACCTGGAACATCGGCGCCGGATGGCCCGACCCCGTGGAATACACGGCCGCACTCGGCAAGGCCCACGACATCCTCATCCACCTGCACGACATCCAGGCCACCACATACCTTGGCGCACCCTGACACCCCACCAGCACTCCTGGCGGAGGGCCGCAACGGCCCGGTTCGCCAGGACGCGTGTCGAACCGGGCCGTTGCGGCAGCCAGGAACGTCTCCGAGTAGCGTTCACACGGCACGCCAGTACGTCACCGCGCCGTCATACACGCCGGCCCCACGGCAGGAAGCCGCCCTGCACCTGTCGTCCTATGTGACAGCGGTGCCGTCCCCGCGCAGCACAGCTCACGGGTATCGCAGTGCTTGCCCTGCCCGACCCAGTGCGGAAACTTGTCGCGACGGCAGCCGGACATCAACGCTTGGGCGGCACCGAGCCGGGCGGCTGGTCCGCCATCTCCGTGCGCCCGGATGCGCGCCTACGTCCATGGCCTGCTCGGCCCGGTCGGCCGCAAGAATGGCTGGCAACTGGCCGAGTTTGCCGGACACCGCACCCCCGACGGCCTTCAGCGCCTGCTCAACGGGGCCCGCTGGGACGAGAGCTACCTCGCCGGCCTCGAACTCCGTGCCTCGATGATCCGGCTCGAAGATCTATTGCGAGCGGCCGATTGATCACGACATCACACAGGCCCTGGTGAAGAGCACGGTGCCGGGCTTGACCAGGCCGTCGTCGGGGCGCGATTGCACAACTGTCCTGCCGGTTGACCGCTCCCGTTCGAGCAACTACTTTCCTTACAGGAAACTGGTTCTGTTGAAGCACACCCCAAGCTCCTGGAGGTACCCCATGTCCGACCCCGTGACCCCGGCCGCCGAGGCCGCCCGCGCGCTCCGTGACGTCGAGCGGCGCCGCGAACAAGCCGCCCGCACGTCGCAGCAGGAATCCCGCTGGGTCAGTGTCGTGTTCGCCGTCCTCATCTGCGCCCAGCTGTCGGCGCCGGACTTCTTCGGCGACGACGTCCGCCCCTGGTTCTCCTGGATGGTCTTCGCGCTGGTCGCGGTGTACATGGTGATGCTGCGGACCCGCCGCGGCGCCGCCCTGCTGGGCCGGCCCACCCGCGTGCCCACCCGCGAACTCTCCATGCGTTTCGAAGTGGGCGCCCGGCTGGTGCTCATCGCCGCGATGGTGATCGCCCTCATCGCCTCGAGCCTGGTGGACGACGTGTTCCCGTACGCGGGGACGGCCCTGGGGGTGCTGGTAGGCGGCACCCTGATCGTCTTCGGCCCCCGCCTCCAGGAAGCTCTGGGCTCCGTCACCGTGCGCGGTATCGGACGTGGACACAGCGGCGGTCTGGACGGTAGCAGTCGTGGATCCCGCTGACTTCGACTCCGCCCTGCTCGACCCGACGCGGCTGTCCATCGTGTCGCTGCTGACGGGCGTGGACTGGGCCGAGTTCGGCTGGGTGCGCGAGACGGTGGGCCTGTCTCCCTCCGCCCTCTCCAAGCAGGTCGGCACGCTCGAAGCCCGCGGCTACGTCGAGGTGAAGAAGGGGTACGTGGGCAAGCGCCCCCGCACCTGGCTCAACCTCACCCAGGCCGGACGGAACGCCCTCGAAGGGCATGTGGCGGCGCTGCGCCGGGTCGTCGAGGAGTCCCAGCGGGCCGCGGAGCGGCGCGAGGCCCAGAGCGGGGAGTGAGCCCGTGCGGGACCTTGACCCCGATTCCTGGACACGGGTTATGCGGCTGGTGTCAGCGTAGTTGATGTTGTTTCGGACGCCGTCTCGTAGGCGATCGGGCTGCGTTGTCCGAGGCGGGAGTGACGGTGTCGGGTGTTGTAGCGGTTGAGCCGGCGGAACGCGTCGAGGCGGGCCTCGCGTCGCCCCGGACGCGTGACAGTTCCGCGAACGGTTCCTGCCGGACAGCAGAGAGCAACAGACTCATTCCCACGGCCTTCGTGCAGGGTGTGTGGCCACTTCGGGCCGGTCACCATCCTGGTGAACAACGCGGGAGTCCAGAACCCGGCGGCCCCTACCGAGCACACCGAACTCCGCACCTGGGAGCACACCTTCAGCGTCAACGTCACCGGCCAGTTCCTCGGCATCAGGGCCGCGGCTCCGTCGATGCGCAGGGGCGGTGGCGGAACCATCGTCAACATCGCCTCGACCATGGCCCACGTCGGCACGGCCTTCTACGCCCCATACACCCCGGCGTCGTCTCCACACCGCTGACCAACGAACCCACCATCGCAGGCCAGCCGGCCATCGCCGACCTCTACTCGCCCGACCCCTTCACCATCCCCCGCCTCGCCGAACCCTCCGACATCACCCGCCTGTTACTCTTCATCACCTCCCAGGACACATCCTTCGCCACGGGCTCGGAATTCGTCCTGGACGGGGGCCTGCTGCTCGGCCCCGCACTCCAACCCGAAGCCGACATCGCAGCTTGAGTCGGCATCGCAGCGATCGAGCCCGAGCAGGGGTTGTTCACCCAGCCACGGCCGTAGCCGCCCGGAGAGGCCACCACCAGCCCGACAGCTCCAGCCGCAAGCACGAAACGGGCAAAACTTTACATACCGCCCTCTGGCATTGCCCCTCAAAGATCATTACGGGACAGCCCTTATAGAGAGCGACCGCTCATTCTTATTCTCGGAGGACCGCTTTGAAGCTTGGTTTCGGAATCCCCGTCTTAGGACCCGCCGTCGGCAGCGCTCACGGCCTGAGCGCCTTCTGCCGTGGGATCGAAGACCTCGGTTATGACTCGCTGTGGGTGGCCGATCGGCTGGTCGCGCCGGTCGCACCGCACACGCCTTACCCCGGCGAGCAGCAGCCGTTCCCCCCGGAGATGACCCGCTCCCTCGATCCTCTGTTGCTCTGGACCGTGGCCGCGACAGCGACCAGGCGGGTGCGGCTGAACGCCAGCACGCTCAACACGTTCTACTACGAGCCACCACACCTCGCCCGGCTTCTCACCACGCTCGATGTGCTCAGTGAAGGTCGCCTCGAAGTCGGCGTGGGGCTGGGGTGGATGAAGGACGAGCACGATATCGCCCGCAGCGCGGATTGGCATCAGCGCGGCAAGATTCTCGACGACATGCTGGCATTCCTGCAGGCGTGGTGGACGACCAATCCGGTGGCCTGGGAAAGCCCCTTCTTCACTCTGCCGCCGACCCACGCCGATCTGCGCCCGGTCCAGGCCGGCGGGCCGCCCATCTGGATCGGTGGTGCCAGCGCCGCCGCGATGCGCCGGGTCGGCCGCAGTGGCGTCGGCTGGCTCGCGTTCGAAGGGCTGCCGGACGACGTGATGGATGCTTGGTGGTCGATAGCGCGCCGCGCGGCCGAAGACGCGGGCCGCGATCCCGACACGCTGAAGACAGCCATGCGAATCAACCTCGAACCGAACACATCCGTTGACTCGCTCGCCGCCAAGCTCACACGCCATGCCGAGTCCGGTGTGGACGAGGCGTTCGTGGACGCCTTCGCCGCGTTCTCCACCCTCGACCAGACCCTGGACTTCGCCGACCGATTGATTGCGCGCACCGGTCAGCTGTGACCACTGCCACGGGGACGAAGAACGAGATCGTCGTCAATCTGAGGAACCCCGGTTCCAGTACGTGCGGCATGCATGGCCTTGCGGGCGTGCGGCTTGTGGGCCCGGAGGGTCTGGGTGACACCGGGCTGAATGCCGCCCGCACCGATGCCTCGGCGTCCAGCATCCCCATCGGGACCGGTGACGCCCGCTAACGCCCTCGTCCATGCCGTCTGGCTCGTCCGAAATCGGGCGAGCCAGACGGCATCCCCGGACCCATGACCGCCCGATCGCCCAGGCACAGTGCAACAGCAGCACCGACGACGACTTGCAGGGCCCCGGCGGGACGCCCCTCTTCCAGATCCGCAACGTCAAGGACTCCAAGTGCCTGGATCCCGGCGGCTACGGAGGCAGTTCGAGCGGCACGAAGGTGCAGGAGTTCCCGTGCGACGGCACGACCGCGGACAACCGGCTGTGGTGGCTGGACGAGCGGGCGGACGGCACGTACTGGATCCGCAACTTCGCCAGCGACAGCCAGTGCCTGGACACCTACGTAAAGAACGACGACAACAGGCACCTGATCATCTCGCCCTGCACGCCGGAGAACCGCAACAACCACGCGTGGTTCTTCACCCGCAAGTGACACCGTCACCAGCGAGCCCGTGAGCCCTCACCGCGCGGCCCCGGCGGCTTCCCGCCGGGGCCGCCGTCGTGGCATCAGGCCCCTTCCTCGGTTCCCGGGGCCGTCCCGCCCTCGGCCGTCGCGATATCGGGCAGGTCGGTGATGAGGCCCGGCCGGTGCCCGGCGGTTTCGGGCTCGGGCCAGTCACTGAACGTGCCGGGCACGGGCCACTCGTCCGCGGCCTGTGTCTCGTACCACTCCAGATCGGCCTTGCTCTGCCGCAGCGCACTCACCTCGACAAGGTGCGCCACCGGCGCGGAGGAGCTGAGGAACAGCACTTCCTTCCCCTCGGGCATCCGTTCCAGGAGATCGGGCACCGACATGACCTCGTGCGGGGGCAGTTTGTCCTCCTCCAGCTCCGGTGACGCGGAGAAGACCGGCACCGCGGACGTGCCGTCGGACGCCTCGGTCACCGCCGGTTCCCCGCCCTCATCGACGACTACGGCCACTTCGGCGTCCGCGAGGACCAGGGCGAACAGTTCCTCCGATCCATAGCCGGTGGCGACCAGTTGCACGGCGGCGTCCGCGGGGCTGACCGGCCGGCCCCAGCCGAGCGCGTCCGGGGAGGGACGGTACTCGGTGTTCTCCTCCCACTCGACGATCTCCCCCTGTTCGTCGCTGCGCCACCGCCCGAGCATGGCCCAGGAGGGGGGAGCCTCGCCCTCGTCGCCGTTCCAGTGCCGGTCGACGACCGACAGCCAGTGGTTGGGAGCCACTCGGGCCGCCTTTATGAAGTCCTCTGGCGGCTGCCGGAAGCCGTCCTGGCCCTTCAGCACCGCGCCGGGACCACCCTGGGCTCCGGGTGTGCCTGAGCTCCCGCCGCCGGGCCGGCCCTCCGTGTGCTCGTCGGCGGTCTGTGCGGGCCCGTCGCCCGGTATTTCGGATGAACTCGGCATGGGTGCGTACTCCATAGGTGTGCTGCGATGCTGCGTCATGTCACTCGGGTCGGGTTGTCGCCTGGGGTCGTTCAAGATGTGCGGGGCCTTCTCGGCCCGGGAACCGGCGGACTCCAGGCCTGCGCGGATGCAGTCGTCGACCAGGCGCTCCAGCGCGTCAGAGGCCCCGGGAAGCCGCGGCGCGCCGGGGCCCGTCACCCTGCGCGGAGGGCGGCGTGGCCTCGCGGCGGGTCACAGAAGGGCTTGCGCCGTCTCCGAGGACACGTCCTCAACCGCTCCCCTTCGTCCGGAGGAACGGCGCCGGGTGTCGGCCGGGCCGCCCTCGGTCGCGGGGCGCGCGGGGACGTCCTGGACGGCCTCGTCCCCACCTGTCTCGTCCCCACCTGTCGCGGTGGCGGTGTCCGCGGCGAGCGCCTCGCGCAACGCGTCGGTCTCCACGGTCATGCTCACGGGCGCCGACGGGTTGAGGTAGAGAAGGTGACCTTCGGGCAACCGGTCCAGCACGTCGGAGACGGGCATCAGCTCGAACGCCAGGCGGCCCGAGGTGTGCAGATAGACCGGCGAGGTGAACAACGGCACGACGGGGGTCTCGCCGTCCGGGGCGGTGGCGGGCAGCGGGTCGCCGCCGGGGGTGACGAACACCGCCGCCTCCGGCAGCTCCGCCAGCGCCTCGGTCACGGCCTCGCCCGGCCCGTACCCGGTCGCGGCCAGTTGCACCGCCGCGTCCACGTCATCAGCGGGATCGGGCCAGCCGAGCGCCTTGGGGGACGGACGGTACTCCTTGTTGTCCTGCCACTCCACGATCTCGCCGTCCAGACCGGACCGCCACTGACCGACCACGGCCCACGCGGGGGGCGCCCCCTCGCCCTTCCAGGTCGGGTCCACCATGCCGAGCCAGTGGTCGGGGGCCAGCCGGGCCGCCTCGCGGATCTCGTCCGGGATGGCCGGCATGTTCTCGGTGGCGCCCTCGACCTGCTCGGCCCCGGCGGCGTCGCCGTCATCCACGGCCTCGGGCGTCTCCGCGGCCGCGGCGGGCTCGATTGCCGCGGCCTGGGCGTCGATGTCCGACTGCTTGGTCGCGTTGCCGCGCTCTGCCGACTTGCTCACTGAGTTTCCTTACTCGCTGACTTGATGATGACGGGGTAGGTGATGGTGCGGTCATGGGCACCCCTTCAGAGATCACTCCCTGCTCTGAGGCCTGCCGGACGGCACGTCGACAAGGGACATCGGGTTCTCGGCCCGCGGCGGCGAGAGGCGCTCGCCGAGCGCCTGCTACGTGCTCTCGCCCGTGACATCGGGCTCCAGCGGCTGCCCGAGGGGATCCGCTACGCCGGCCAGGTACTTGTCACCGTCGTGAACCAGCAGAACGGGCCGCTCAGCGGACGAGCCGTACACGCTCAGCACACCGTCCGGTCCGACGACGGCGATGGGGACGCTGCCCAGCTCCCGGGCGACAGCCGTGGCGAGGGCCGCGTTCACCGCGACCGAGGTTGCGGCCGGGTCGATGGAGAGGCCGGCCGAACCGGCCAGCAGACGGAAGTGCTCGACCGGCGTGAGCTTGAGCCCACGGGCCGACACCACCCCTTCGCGCAGGGCCGCCTCCAACTCCTGGCTGGGCCTCGGCCGGAGACCCACGGAATCCGCGGTCAGGACCGCGAGCTCGATGTCGCGGGCGGGGTCCAACGGCGGCAGGCCGGCGTCCGGCAGATCGGCCTCGGTCACCCGTCCGACGGCCCAGCCACGCAGGTCCCCTTCGGTCCCCGGCGGCGCCACGCCGGCCTCCTTCAGGGCCCGGCCCAGCGCCTCGCCGAAGGCGTCGCCGGGGCCCTCGACGGCGTGGAGGGTGAAGGCCGTGCCATGGAGCTCGGCGGTGGCCGGTCCGGTGCGCTGGTGAGGTGGCGCGGGCTCCCCCGGAGCGGTGGGCTCGGAGGACGCCCGGGCCTCGCTCCGCGCCACCGGCGTCGTGGGCACCGTCCGCGCGACAAAGGTTGGAGGCTCCTCGGACGTGCCGAGTGCCTGCGGCTCCGAGGCCGGCTCAGGTTCCGCGGGCACCGTGGTCTCGTCATCCCCAGGGTCGCCCGTGCGGACGTCGTGGGCCGAGCCCGCGTTCCCGGACCACGCGTCGTGGCCCGTCGCGGGCTGCGAGCCGCCGGCATCGGGGTGGGTGTGCGGAACGGTGGTGCCGGCCCCCTGCGACGCGGTGCCATCCCACGTGAGGTGGGCGTACCAGTCAATGGGGTCGAACCGGATCAGGGGCTCGCCACCGGGGGCGTGCTTAGCGATGATCTTTCGCTGGACGGACTCACTGAAAGGCGACGGTGGGCTCCAGAACTTGAGGGCGCCATGCATGACGGCCGTGCCCGCCGCCATCATCAACCAGACGATCTCGTCATGGACCTGAAGGGAGACGCGGGTTCCGTCGGGGTGGGTGAGGTCGTAGATGTCCACGTCGCCGGTCATAGGGATGGCCCGGCCGTCCTCGATGCCGTATACGACGCCGTCCCGTACGGAGATGACGCCCGCCTCCGACAGGCGCCGCATCACCGGTGAGAGCTGATCGTACTCGTACCGGCGCTCGTTGTGGCGGGCGAGGATCGCCTCCCACGTGTCGTCGTCCTGGTCGTCCCGGCTGGGCAGTCGGGGTTCGAAGAAGCCGACGAAGCCGTCGGTCTGCGGGTCGGCGCCCAGAAGGACGTCGATCTCGTTGATGGTCTTGGCCTTTACGGCCGACGGCTTGGGCAGGGCCCCCTGAGCGAGCCGCGGCGGGACGGCCGGGTTGCCGGCGCGTAGGGTGATCACCTTGTTCCAGGATTGGGAGATCCGGCGGAACTTGGGGTAGTCCCCCTTGGGGATGCCGTACATGTCCTGCGCGATGTTCGGGTCCACCTGCATCGGCGAGAGAGGCGGCTCGGAGTCCGTCGACGAGCCGCGTGGCGACTGGTCGGGGCGGTGCGGGAGAAGCTCGCCCGCGTCCGTGCCCAGCACCGGCGGGACCCCGATGCCGGCGGTGGTGGCGGGCAGGCCGGAGTTCCAGTCGGCGTCACTGGGGTAACGGGTGCCCTCAGGCACCGCCTTCAGTTCGGCGACCGGCTTGTACACCTGCTTTATGGGGCCTCCGTTGACGCTGTACAGCATGCTCGAGGGATCGCCGTCGGCGTCCTCTCGCAAGTGGATCTGCGCCGAATTGCCATCGGGGGACTTCGTGACGGCCGTCTGATGCGAAGGCCACCACACCGTCTTGCCCAGTTCCTTGGCCACGAGCTGGTTGCGCTTCGCCCGCTCACGGACCGTCGTATCCGCCATGTCCGACGAGCCCACGTTCGTGCCGCACTCCAGCAGAAGGACGTGGTCGACCGAGCCCAACTCCAGGTTCTTGCGCATCATGGCCAGGTCATGCGGCTCGTCGCGTCCGTGGCGTACGGAGAACGCCACAGGGCCGCCGATGACCTTCTCCATGGGCAACTGGCGGGTTGAACGACCCGACTCGTCCGTCCTCCACAAAACGACGCTCGGCGACCCGTCCGCCAACCGTCGGAGGGCCGGCTCCCGTTGTTTCCAGTCGTCCGGCGTGAACTGGGCCAGCACCACTCCGGCACCGCTGGCGTTCTTGACCCGGTACCACTTCACGGACGGCGCGGTGTCCGAGGGAACCGTGTCCGTCGACGGCTTGGAGGGTGTCGCGCCCTCAGGCGCCTTGGACGACGACCCCTCACCCTTCGACGACGGACCCGCACTCGTGGCCGGCGGAGCCGCCTGCTTACTCGTGGACGCGGGCGCCGTACCCGAAGGCGCCGTACCCGTGGCCGTAGTGGCCGGTGCCGTGGGCTCACGACGGTCCCGCCACGGCCGGTCCGCCGGCAGCTCGTCCACCTCGCTCAGGACCACATGCTCGTACAGCGTGCGGTCGCCATCCTCGTTCTCGTACGCGCGAATCTCGCGGGAGCGCACCTCGAGCAGGGTCTCCTGCCTGAAGAACGTCTGCCCCACGGAGGGGTTCCACGCGATCGGCGACACGTCCACCGCGTAACGGGCACTCTCGACCTCGAAGACCCGGATCCGGCCGCTCCCCGTCTCCACTCCGGACATGGCGAAGTCCTGTCGTAGCGACGCTCCGTGAAGTTCCGGCACCCACACCGAGTGCAGCTCTCCCGAGGGTCGCTCGCCCTCCGCCCCGGTCAGCGGCGCGGAATCACGGACCGCCCAGAACACACTCCTGCCCACCGAGGGCAGCCTCTTCAGCCCCTGGGAAGCGACCGCGATGTGCAGCGGCATGTCCTCGTACACCATGTCGACCACATCGTCGACGGCGCTGAGCAGCCTGGCCCTGTGCTGGGCGAGCACACGGCTCCTGTTCGTCAACGGCCTGGGTTCGTCCATCGTGCGGAAGTGGCTCATAGCCGCACGGGCAACGCTCCGGAACCTGGGCGCCCCCATCATCATCCACGGAAAGCTCCCGCGGCCGTCGAACACCGACTCCACGATGGCGCGAAGCCCCTGGCGCAGCTCGGCCCTGGTCAGCGCCCCCGCGTTCCGCCAGAAGTCGAAGACCGGTCCGTCCGGTCCGCTCAGCAGGTGCAGCGCGGTGATGTGCTCGTCTCCCAGCAGGGTCAACAGGTTCTCCCGGTGGCGCCCCCGCCAGTTCGCCAGGGCGTCCATCCGGCCGCTCAGCCCACTACGGGGCACATCGCCGTCGGTCACATCGTCGTGGTCGACCGCCTTGCTCTGGAGCACGCGGACGATGCCTTCCGGGATCCGGCCGTCACCGGTGACCGGCGGCGTCAAGAGGTCCTCGGTGAGGTCGAGGTAGAAGGTGTTCATCGGCAGGGTCGGTCCGACACGCGTCTCGCCGGCGGGCGCGAAGGCATGGTCCGCCCACAGGTACAGGTGCGCTCCGTCGCCTGCCACGGCGATGGTGTCCGCTATGTCATCGAAACCGACCCCGGCCCTCGTCGAGGCGCGCACCACTTCGTGCAGCGAGTACGCGTACCGCATGGGCGTACCGACCAGCCACGCCACCACGGCCTTACGGAAGGCCAGCAACTGCGGGTACGTGGGATTGGCCCGTCCCGCGTACTCCTGGAACAGCAGCCCGGGCAGTTCGTGATCTTTCTCGGTGATCCGCACTCCGCGCAGGAAGTACTCGTCCCTGACCGCGCTCGGGGACGGAAGCTTCTCTTCGAAGTCCCCCAACCGGCGCTTGGGGAACGCCCTCGTGAAGAACTCGATCATCACGTCTCTGAGGGCTGTTGCTGTCGGCCGGGTTCCACCGACGGCCTCCACCGCGTGCCGCGCGGCATCGAGCGCTTCACGATCGGCGGCGAGCTTACGGGCCAGAGCGGCTTCGTAGGCCCGGGCGTGGCTCTTCCACTTCCCCCGGGTGTACAGGCCCTCGGCCCAGGCGCCCTGCTGGGCGAGCGACTCGGGGCCCACCGTTTCGACCAGCGGCCGGGGCGTGAACCGGGTGAACCGAGGCGCCGGGTAGTCGGCGGTGGACTCCAAGAGCAGGTCATCCGTAAGGGGCTTTCCGCTCTCGGACGTCACGGACGCTCCGGTCCTCACGTACCCGAGCGTGGTGGGGCCGGCGAAACCGGTGTTCTTGCTCCAGTCGGCGGCGGACTGTGCCAGCACAGCGCTGACGGCGTGTTGCCGCCCGGCCGAGCAGGAGGCGTACACGATCGGGATGTCCGGTACCCCGAAGGAGCGCAGAAGCTGCTTCGCGTGGACGCCGACCTGGGCGCCGCTCGCCCGCTTCGAGCCGTACCGCGACGCCACGACGAGGCTCTTGCCGGAGCCGTGCGCGGAGTGCCAGCCCACGTGTCCGGGCTTCCAGAGGACCGGATGCTCCTGATCGCTGTACGTCCCACCCTGGAACGTGCGGTATGTGCTCGCCGCCGCGCCCTGGGCGGCGGCGTTCGCGCGGACGAGCTCGTCGCTGGAGCCCATGAGAGTGATGCCGGTCTGTGCGCCGTCCCGCCCACGGATCGTGCGGCTCTGGAACTCCCGGTCCCACACCTCGGGCGACAGCGGCCGGCGAAGCTCCTTCAGGGTGGCCACGACGTAACTCTGGTTGTGCCGCTCGTCCCGCTCGATGCGGTAGCCGATGTACCGGTACGACACCTCACGGGGGTACATCGCCTTGCCCCGGTCGGTGTGAGCGACCTTGGGCAGGAACGGAGCGACCTCACGCGCCGAGGACTTCAGCACCTCGTACAACACCAGGTGCTCACCCTCGCGGTTCTCACCGGAACCGAGCAACTCATCGAGCAGAGCCTGCCTGTCGACCGACACGATGTGCAGCGACCGCGTACGGACGTCTTTCTTCTCGTTCCCGAAGGTGTGGGGGCCGTCCACCGACCCGGCGGCCCACCTGCCGAAATACGCCCGACGATGCACCGGAATGAGCCGCTCGGCCGCCTCCGACGCCAGCTCCGCATACGCGCTCAGGGCCTGATACCCGCTCAGGGCCTGCGCGGTCTCCCCCTTGATCACCTCCACGGCCCGCTCGACCAACTTCTCGACCTGGTCCCACTGTTCGCTCTCGCTCCGATCGTTTGTCCTGGCCCGCTCAGCCCGAGCCAGCCGCCGACGGAACGTCTCATCGATCCGGAACAGCGCCGGGTACTCGTCCTTGCCTTTCCATGCCTGAACGACCAGTTCCTTCGCCGTCTCTTCCAGCGACGGATGCGGGTCCTCGCCCTGGGGGGAATCAGTGCTCTGCGCCGGACGCAGCTGGAGCAGACGCCGGTCGGGACCGGCGGCCAGATACAGACCGAGCACATGCCCGGCCTTGAGGTTGTTCACCCCGTCCAGCATGCCCTGGCGTTCCCACAGCTCCATCAGAGCCATACGACGCCAGAAAGACGGGGTGCCTGCCACCACGGCCGGGGTTCGCGCGCCCTCCAGATCGGCCATCGTGGCGATGCGCTCGAGTTCCGCGCGGGTCTCGGCGTCGAAGGCGTCCCACACCTCATGGAACCACCGCTCATGCGGCTGCCTCAGTGCGTTCCAGACGGGGCTGCCGTATCCGTACTCCTTCCGGAACGACTCGATGATTGATTTGTCGATGGCCCGACGGGGATCGAGCTGGGAGTCGCTCCAGGCGTACAGCCGCGCCGCGTCCACCAGTCGAGAGGGCGCTACTTCATCGCGGACGCCGGCCTTCTGCGTCGCCGCCAGCACCTCGGCCAGCGAGTGGGTCCTGAGGCCCCAAGCGATCAGGGCGTCACGGAAGTACATCAGGTTGCCGCCGGGCACCTTCAGAACGCGCCGCACCCGCATCAGGTGCGTGACCGCCTCGGCCGGCCCCATCGCGAACCGGTAACCGAGCTCACGTGCCCGCTCACGAACCTCAGGAGCGTACGGGACCACGACGTCGGGCACGCCCGACCGCCCCGTCGGATTCAGCTCCTTCTGCTTCAGGGCCCACAGCCTGCCCAGCGCCTTCGGATAGTCCGGATTGTCGAACACCGCATCCGCGATGGCGCTCATCCGGTCATCCAGAGTGGCGTGGGTCTTCTCATCCATGAGCCACTGGAACTGCATCTCCGCGGCCTGCTGACTCTTCCCGCGCGCGAACAGCTTGAACGTGTCGAGGCCGATGTGCTGTTCGTAATACGCGAACAGAGCGTCGAGGGTTTTGATCAGTTCAGAATTCAGCTCCTTGTGGACGGAGAACACCATCCTGAGCGACGTCTCGTACTCCAGGCCCAGCTCTTCGTACCGGCTGGGCACACCAGCGGCCTTACGAGCGTAGAGATGCGGGAAACGCGGCTCCACGCTCCAACTCTGCGGCGTGTTGTTCCAGTACGCGTCGGGCGGGTAGTCGCCGAACGGCAGGGTCTCCTGCCCGACCCGTGCTCCGGGCGCGGAAACGGGGCGGGCGTACGGGCGCAGGCTGACGAAGCCGGCGGGCCCGCCCTGGCTGTCCACGTCAACATGGAGCCGGTCCGGCCGGCCGTCCCGGCCCGGCACGAGCGCGATCCGAGCGGGCACCAGGTGAATCGCCAGCCGCGTGCTGTCCACCAGCGGCTGCAGCTTCCCCACCGAGGTTTCCGGCGCCGACTGCGTGGAGCACGCGACCACCGTGATCGAGGTCAGGCCCGACTCGACCACCCGGTCCGCGAACTTCCCGAACTCGGCCATGTCCTCGGTCGGGTCACCGTGCCCGAACCAGAACGCGCTGCTGCCGTCCGTCACCGGCATGCGGCGCTGAACGCCGGACAGGCCCCCGGAGGGGACCGAATTCCACTGGGTGTACTCCGTGAGGTCCGCGGCCCGGCCCAGCGCCGGGGCACGCAGTTCGTAGTCCGCCCGGTTGAAGGCCGCCTCACCGATCCAGCGGCCGTGCCGGTCGGTGACGGGCCGGGCCACCACACTGGCCCCGTCGGGCGTGGTCCACCGCGCCGGCGGCGCGTCCACCGGATCGGCGTCGCTCCCGCCGTCCACCGGATCCTCAACCGAACCGGCATCCTCCGCGCCGAGGTCCGGTTTGCCCTCCGTCCGGCGAGCGGTGTCCAGCGTGTCGACGAGGCCCGGCAGCCGGCCCCACTCGCGGGCGTGGGTGGACCCGTGGCTCCGCAGCTCCCGCCGGACGGCGTTCAGGTCCTGCTCGATGTCGCGGATCTGGTCCCGGACCGCGTTGTGCGCCCGGGCCCCGCGGGCCAGTTCGCGGGCCGACCGCCGCAGCTCTTCCTGGGCCAGGTCCGCGGCGTCCTGGGCACGTTCGAGTTCCCCGGTGAGGGCGTCCTCCCGCTCGCGTGCCTCCTCGATGTCGCTTCGGATCCCGCTGCTCGCCTCACGCGCGGCCGTCAACGCCTCCAGGTGCCCCTGACGCTGCTGGAGGACGGCGGTCATCGTGGTGTGGGCTTCGTCGGCGTCCTGCCGGGCCTGCCGGGCTTCCGTGAGGGTCAGCTCCCGGGCGGTGGCCTCGGCGGGATCGGTCGCCGGTGACGTGGAGATGAGCCGCTCGAGGCGCTCCGCTTCGTCCTGTGCCGCTCGCCACTGCTCGCGCGCCTGCCGCTCCGCCTCCGGAGCGGCGTCGTACAGCCGCTGCGCCTCACGCACGGCCTGCTCCAGCCGGGCGAGTTCCTGCTCCGCATCCGCTATCCGGGACCGGACTCCTTGGAGCGCCGTGCGTACGGACTCGGCGGTCCGGACGGCATCGCGGTGGGCCTGGTCGGCCGTCCGGTGCGCGGTGGTGGCGGTGTCGAGCGCGCGCTGGGTCGTGTCCAGGGCCTGCGTCGCACCGGGTTGCCGGCGCAAAAGCTCCGCCTCGAAGTGACGCGCCGTCGCCTCACCGTGGACCGCGCGACCGTACGCGGCGATCGCGTCCCGCACCCGTCCCCACGCGCCGTCGGTGGCCGCGGTGGCATCGGCGAGGGTGCCGTCCGCGTCGAAGGACCAGTGGCGCAGCCCCTCTGCGGTCCGCACCACAAGTTCGACCGGCTTGCCGGATACGGCCGCGGTCCGCGACGCGACGAACACGGCACGAGCCAGCCGCGCCCCGTCCGGGTCGTCGCCCAGCGCGAGCCAGAGCTGCGCCGTGTCGTCCTGCTCGTCGATTCCGTCGGCCAGCACGTCCGGCAGGTCGGTGACCGTATGCCGCGCCCAGTCCCGCAGATCGTCCGCGTTCTGGTCGGCGAGCATCGCGGGCAGATCATAGATCCGGGGCGCCGGGCGGGCCAGCGTGACGCCGAAGCCGAGCACGTCGCGTTCCCACAGCCGTACGGTGGAGCTTCCGGTGACGTACCGGGTGCCCTCGGGGCCGCTGACCGTGATGACCGTGTCGACCAGGGTCTCGTAGCTGCGCGTGCCGCGCCGGTCCGCGGGCTCGCTGCTCTGCCCGACCCTGAAGCGGTCGTATCGGGTACCGGTCACACCGGTGCCGGAAGCGGCGGTGTGCGGCTGCTGGGCCGCCAGGGGGAAGCTGAGGGCCAGCAGTTGCACGTTGCCGGTCTGAAGGCTGTGCGTGCCCATAGCGCTGAGAGAGAAGGAGTTGCCCGCCGCCGAGGACGACGACGACGTGCGGGTCAGGGTGCGTATCCGGTCCACGGCCATGTCACTCGTGTCCGTGGCGGACCGCGGGTTGTGCAGGGACACCGCCACGGTGGGTGGGGCACCGGGGGTGTCCAGGGGCCAGCTGCCGGGCATCCGGTCGGTGAGGCCCGCCGCCGCACTCGGCGGGTCCACGCTGATCTCCCCGGACTGGATCAGCTCGCCCAGACGGGTCGCGGCGGCCTCCGCGGAGGCGCTGGCGGGCAGCCCCCATGAGTCGGCCAGGTCCGGGGCGACGGTGTGCAGGGCCCGCGTCAGCTGCGGGAAGGCGTTGAATTCGTAGACCGGGGTCGATCCGGTCGGCACCAGACGGGAGTTCGCCGGGAACGGAGGGACGCCCAGCGCCATCGCCCGCTGCGGCGTCATCGTCAGCGGGTCCTGCTCCAGCAGCGCCGGAGGCCGGGGCCCCGCGTACGCGCGCGGGGTGACGGCCTCGGAGCCGGTGAACCGCAGCAACGTGGCGGCCGGCACCGTGACCGAGCGTTCCGGGCGGGCGGAGAGCATTCGGCGGGCCGCGCCCAGCAGCCGGGCGACCAGGTTTCCGTCCAGCTCCGAGAAGGACAGCAGCCCGGCCTGGATGATTCCGCCGGGGAGGTTCGCCGGCCAGTCCGGCACCAGCTCGGAGCGGACCGAGGCGGTGAAGAGGTAGTCGACACCGTCGAAGTCGGCCGCGCTGTCCGTGCGCTCCTTGTTCCGGTCGTCCGCGGAGCTGCCGGAGCGTACCGCGCGGGACCGCGTGTTGGTGAGCGCGACGGCCAGACCCTCGCGGTCCGTGCGGTCGGTGAAGCCGGGGCGCGGATAGCGCGAGATCACGTTGGCCGCCGCCTGGTGCGTCCAACTGGTGGTGGAGGCGTCCGACCTCGCCAGGGCGGTGTGCGCCTGCTCCTGCTCCAGGCCACTGCCCTGGCCGGCCGGACGGCCGAGCACACCGCGCAGTGCGGGAGTCTGCATGACGGGCTCGGCCCCCAGCGTCACCTCGACCAGCCGCGCACCGCCGGACGCCACATGCAGGAAATGAAACCGCACGAACCCACCCGGACCGCGCCCCGGCAGAGCCCGCAGCGCCGACGGCTCGGTCATGTCAGCGAGCTTGGACTCCACACCGGAAAGGTAGGACGAGTGCCCCGGCCGCACCGCGCCCGGCGCCTCGTTCTCCACCAGCTTGGTCAGCTCCCGGTGCAACCGGTCCCGGATCTCGCGGCGGTTGACCAGGTCATCGAGTTGAGTGACCGACAGCACACTCGCCACAATCAGCTCACGCGTCCGCGCGAACGAGTCCGGCAACGGCACACTCGGCTGAGGCAGCGTCAAGGACGGCAGCCCGGCCATCCCCGCGAACCACCGGCCGTACCGGGCCAGCGCCTCCTCGGGAGACAGGAACGTCGCCGGCAGATCGATCGCCACCGTCACCGGGGCGTGAGCACCCAGCCCGACCATGTTCCCGACCGCGTTGCGCACCCCCCACCTGACCGTCACCAGCAACGTGGCATCGACGCCGATCCAAAAGTGGGCCCCGTCCTGGGTGGGAGTCCGGGTCACCTTCGTACTGGACTTCACCGCGCGCGATGCCTCGGTGCTCCGCGCGAACCTGTACCCCAGGCTCGGATTGAACTGGTGCACCAGCCTCGCGGGGTCGTCCGGGGGCATCTGGAGCCCAGTGAACGCGAAGTTGCCCTGCCGGGTCAGGAGGGTGCCCCACTGCAGGCCCGCCGAGTCCGCCGAGAGCACGTTGTGCTCGGTCGTCATGTTCTCGGTGCCCAGATGCCGGGGATTGCGCAGATAGCCCTCGATCGTCAACACCATGACGCGGTCCGCCGCCATGCCCGGCAGGGTCAGGCCGTCCATCACATACTGGCCCCCGAAAGTCTGCCCGGCCCGGGAGATGAGCGGGGCGGGCCGGATCCCGGCGTGCCGAGCCTGGGCCGCGTGGGTGCCCGGATCGTTCTTGGCCGCGCCCAGGACGGAGGTCGACACGCGCTTGTAGGTGAGGGTCGACCAGGTGAAAGGCAGGCGTACCGCCCGTGCGACGGGGGAGCCCACTCGGCCCGCCAACGTGGCGGCCCGGTTCACGTGACCGGCGAACCGGGCCGGGACCAGGCTCTTCCCGGCGACGGCGGTCTTGTGCGCGGCACTGGTGATCAGGCCCGCGGCGCCGGTGGCCACGCCGGAGACACCGGCGGCGGTCCGCCGCACGGCCCGGGTGAGCACTCCGGCTTCCGGACGGCCCGGGTAGGTCCCCGCGATGATCTGGCGGAGGGCCTCCATCAGCGCGCCGGTGGCGGGGAAGGTGTCCATGACCGCGCCGTGCGGAAGCCGGGTGATGCCGGGCAGCGGGCGGCCGTTCGCGTCGTACATGTCCAGGCGCGCATAGTCGTCGTCCGGGCCGCCGTCGGTGACCGGCTCGCGGATCACATACCCCGGCCGGGGCCCGGCGGGCACGAGACCGGTGCGGGCGCTCGGCGGGCGGGTGCGGTAATGCGGCACCAGCAGCGAGACGGTGCCGGGCACGGTGCCCGGGGTGGCCGTCGGGTTCCGCAGCACTACGGCATCCCGGGCACCGCCGGTGCCCGCCGGAGCCACCGCGTCATCCGTCTCCTCGTCCGGCTCCTCATCGGCGAAGCGCACGCTCGGTACGTCGTCGGATCCCTCGTACAGGTCCAGGGCGTGCCTGGCCGGTATCCGGAAGACCTCGCTGCCGTTCTCCGTCGTGACGGCCTTCTGCTCGAGACCGGTCGCGGTACCGACGCTCGCGGTGGAGGAGATCTGGCCGGCGCCGGTGTAGTCGGGGCCGGTTTTCAGCGTCCAGTCGCCGCCCAGGAGCGGGATGTTGAAACCGCCGCCGAACCCCAGGGCGCCGCCCAGCGCCGTACCGCGCTGACGTCCGCCGCCGGACTCGTACGAGCTGATCCCGACGTGGTGGACATCGGGCAGCCTCCGGGTGTGCTTGATCGGCCGGTCCGCGTCACGGGTGACGGAGAACCGCAGCTGCACCCGGCGGGTCCCGGTGGCGGTGCCGGGCTTCTCGAACCAGCGGGGACTCCCGCCGTCCACCGCCTCCGGCATCGAGGCGGCCAGGCCCAATCGGTTGCGCATCTCCCCCAACCGCACCACATTCGCCAACTGCGCCTGGCGGAGCGGCTCGTCCACCGGGAGGAACGACTGCTGGTGCTCGGCGGGCGGCAGGAAGCCCTCCCGCCTCAGCCATGCCTCCGCCCGGTCGAAGAGCTCATCGGCCCCCTCAACCTTGAAGGGCGTATCGGAAGACCCGATGCTCTCCAGGTTCTCCAGGTGTTCGGGCGGCTCACGGAGCTCGTCGGGGCCGGGCCGGTGCCCCGTCAGCGTGCCGCTTTGAGGCGTCAGCAGCCGCAGGGCGTCGTCCCACGGGCCGAAGGTATCGGTGATCGTGCCGCCCCCAGCGAGGTGGAGCGTCACCTGGTACGTGACCCGGCTGGGCGTGAGCAGGTTGCTGCTCGACGTGTGGACGCCGTGCGTGAGCGTCGCGCTGTTCTCGGTGCTCAGCCCTTCGTTCACCTGCCAGTTCACGTTCGCCTTGCCGACGAGGTTGCCGCCGAACGACCTCGCTGCGTGCGGGTAGCCTCCCGTGCGGTCGGTGGAGAACGTCGGCCCGCCCGTGCCCTCGACGCAGAACCCGCTGCTCCGCCTCCCCGACTGCTCCACGGTGGAGCCGTGCGTGAGGTAGGTCTCCAGGGAGGACTTGCCGTCGCGGCTCTTCGCCGTCGGCCGGCCCGGTTCGATATCGGCGACGGAGAGCTGGAGGACGCCGATCGCGTTGCCGCTGCCGTCCAGCAGGATCGGCGAGTACACGCCCCCGCCGACCTGCATGTGCGCGGTGCCGCGCAGCATCCGCTCGGCCAGGAAGGCCTCCAGCTCCGAGGCGTCGTGCATCTCGTTCAGCGGACCGAAGTGCTCGTGCGCGCGGAGTTCGTCGAGCAGCCGCCGCGGCTCCCCCACGCTCTCCACACCCCACAGCGGGATGTCGTCCACGTCCGCCGGCTCGGGCATGTCCGCCGGGTCGGTACCGTCGTCGAAGGCGCGGTGCTCGGGGATCCATGCGGTGATCGGGCCGTGCGACTGCTGCGGCTGCCAGTTGCCGGTCGTCTCACGCGCGGTGTCCACCCGGACCTGCCACAGCGCGCCGAAGTCCATCGGGTGCGCCGGGTCCTTGGCGATCTGCCTGCTCGTGACCGTGAGCGTGTCACCCACGGTGACGGACTGCGCGAACTGGTTGTGCATCACGGACACCGCGACCGTGACGTCACCCCAGCGCACCGGCCCCGGACCGTTGGCCGGCCGGATCAAGGTCCAGGGCACGGAGGCGCTGCGCACGTTCCCCGAACTCTCGCTGACGGAGGACGACTGGCCTCCCTCGGCGCGGCGCTCCACCTGGACGTCGGGCAGCCCCACGGCGTTCGGGCCGTACTTCGTCGAGAGCACGCCGCCCGCGTGGGCCAGCCGCACGTCGACGGTGTGCTCCAGGCGATCGTGCTGGACGGTGATCCGGTGGCCCTGCGAACTGCGCAGGTCGGGCCGGTTCAGCTCGATCTCCTCGGCGCTCAGCACGTCGCTCAACTGAGTGCGCAGGGTGTAGCCGTCGGGGCTGTCCGGGTCGACCCCGAGCTCCTGGATGATCTGCCGGTACAGCCCGTCGAGGACGGATTCGGGGGTCCGCTCGTGCAGGACCAGGCCGACGTGTCCGTCGTGAAGGGAGCCGTAGCTCCGCACGAACTCCGACAGCTCGCCGGGAACGGACGGCGAGGTCTGCGGTGCGGCGACCACGTCCTGCGGTGCGGTGACCACGTCCTGCGCGGAGCCCTGCGTTCCGCCGGGACCCGCCTCGTCCGGGCTCCGGTCACCGGCCGCCGGCGGCGGCAGGGCGTAGTCCGTCGCGGCAGTGCTCGCCGAGGCGGTCGGAGGCCGTGCGGGTGTCCGGTCCGGGGTGGGCTCCGGATCTGCGGGCGACATGGGAGTCGTGCTACGGCCGTCGTGGGCGTCTGCGGACGCCTTGGGCGCGGGTGTCAGCGCCCGCACGGGGATGTGGACCGCCCACGGGCCGTCGGCCTCCGCAGTCTCCTTCGTCTCGAGGGGCACCAGATACAGCCCCGAGTCGCCCGGCACGAGCCGATAGGGCTCGACTGCCACCTGTTCCGAGCCGATCTTCTCCAGCAGGGTGTCCGGGTCGTCCACACGGCCGATCCACCCGCTGTCCCCATACAGCACCGCACCCGTCGACAGGTGAACGAAGTCGTCGCCCAGACCGGATTCGTCAACGACCCTGAACCAGCCGTCCGGCGACAGCCGTCCCCAGCGCAGCCTGACCTCGCCCGAAGCATCGACCTGATACCCGACCGGCATCGGGCTCTGCGACGCCAGCTGATACGTGAACCTGCCCTTCCGCCGCACCGCGCCAGGCACGCTCCCCACCGCGACACGCGCCAGACCGCGGCCCCGACGCGGACCCTCGACCGGCACCCGCCGGCCGATCTCCCACCCCTCCGGCAACGGATCCTCGACCATGCCCGGCGCACCGCCCGGCAGACCGCCTTCGCGTACCGTCGGCGCGCCGGCGTAGCGCGTGTACGCGGTCCCGGCGGGCCAGGCACGGTCCGCTCCTGTGCCACCGATCCGCAGCCACGAGTCTCCCGGCAACGCCGCCGTGAAGCCGTCGTCTTCGACCGTACCGCCGCCCCGCCGGAACACCTCGGTACCCGCCAGCTGGCCCGACGGCATCTCGATCTCCCCGGAGAGGTACTCATCGGTGACGGTGAGGTGAACCGGCTGCCCGATGACGGCGGCCACACCGGTCGCCCACTTGAACACGGCGGGAGGGATGTCCGCCCCGGGGTAGACGATGACGAGCGGCTTCTCCGGCGACCAGCCCAGATGGGACAGCAGCGCGCTGAACTCCGGAGCACGCAGGGGTTGGTTGCCTTCGAGGCCGAAGACGGCCGGAACACCCCGCGCACCCGGCACGGCCCTGACGACGAAGGCGTCGTCACGCCCGAAGCGTTCGCGAACCCCTGCGGCGTCCCAGTCCGTCGCCGATCCGCCGACATCCTTGAGGAACGCCACAGCGTCCGGCTGCCGCGCCACGAAGATTCGCCCCAGCGACGCCAACGGCTCCAGCTCCGGCACACCGTCCGGAACGGGCCAGCCGACACTCCCGTGGGCGCCCGGCTGCGCGCCCTGGCCACCGAACCATGCCTTGACGGCGAACGCGGCCAGGGCCTGCTCCCGGTCGGCCTTCCGCCAGAAGATCGTGTCCAGCATCGCGCGCGGGCGGGCCGTGTTCCTGGGCGTATCAGCTTCGAACACGACGACGTCGCCGGGCTGTCGCACCCCGTCGGCGGGGTGTCGCACCCGCTGCACCAATTCGGCGTGCGCGTCGATCGGGTCGTAGCTGGGCGGTTGCCAGGCGGGGTCGTCCGCCAGTCGCAGAGCGGCGTGCACCAACCCGAGCGCGGTCTTGACCCCGACCTGGATCTCAGCCTCGTCCAGACTTCCGTCCGGCAGCCGGAACTCGACGTGATCCGAGCCGACGCCCACGACATTCTCGAAGTTGAGGGCGTCGTAGTGCTCGGTGGGGAGCCAGTTGTGTGGAACAGCCCCGTTGGGGGCGGCCCCCTCGGTCCCCTCGGATGTCTTTGGAGGCAGGGCCGCGGCGTAGGTCAGGCCGCGGTGGGCCTGGGCACGCGGGTTCATCGCGAGCCTGCCCAACGCGCTCTGGTAGCCACGGAACAGGTCGGTCAACGCGAGACGCTGTCGCGTACCGGTGCCGAACTGACGCGTGCTCACGTGGACATGCGCCCCCGCAGCCGGCGTGATGATCCCCCCGTGGTCGCGGATGATGCCCAACGCGGTCGCCAGGTCCTCCCATGTCCGCCGGCTGTCGCGCAGCAGCGGAGAGACCAACTCGGCGCCGATCGATGCGTCGCCCTCCAGGACCCAGCCGTTCCTGGTCTCCTGATAGCCCCCTTCCTGTGTCTGGGCGGCGTGGTGACTCCCGAACTCCTGCTGCGTGGTGAGCCCGGCGGTACGGAGTTTGTCGGTGATCGCCCTGAGCGCGGAGAACCTCTGCTCCCGCGTGAGGCTTTCCGGGAAGGTGAACTCGATCTCGACGCCGAACACCAGACCGCCGCGGTCCGGGTCGGCCAGACCGCCGGTGGCGTCCTCCAGCATGTAGGGGATGGGCGACTCATCACGTTCCCGCCGTGCGACGACCTGATCGGTCACCTCGTCGACCAACTCGGGACCCGACGCGGGCGCGACCGGCGTGCGCGACCACCACTCCCGCGCGTGATCCCGAACAACGGAGTCCGGAATCCAGACCGTCGGGGCACTGTCGGTGCCAGGGGCCGGCGTTTCTGCGGGCAGGCGATGGCGTACGACGTCGTACAGCGCCGCGTCGGCTTCCACGAGGGACGGGTGCCCGTCCGGGTGCGGTGCGGCGGCGTTCAGCGAGGGATCGAGCGGAATGCGGATGGCCGGGGCGTCCTCCTGCCCGTCCGGCCGGAGATACATCCCCTCCCATCCCGCGACCAGCGTGTACGGCGTGCTCTCGGAGTCCAGGAAGGCAGCGGACTTCCGCAGCGTGTCCAGGTTGGCGACCTGCCCGATCCACCCGCTGTCCCCCCGCAGGAACGCACCTGTCGGATGGATGAAGTCGTCGCCGAACCGCACCCACCCCTTCGACGAGAGCGCCTGCCCACCAGGCCGGCCGGGGATCTTGATCCGGCCCCGGTCACTGACCTCGTACCTGAAGGGGACGCTGCGGGACGAGGACGGACGTACATACCGGAACCACTGTTCCGGGGTGTCACCCGTACGCGTCGGCACGTCCTGCGCCTGAACCTTGACGACACCACCGCGACGTGGCTCCGACACGGTCACCGCACGGCCGAGCGGCCATCCCAGCTGCGACGGATCCGCACCCGTGTCCGGCGATCCGCCCCTCAGACCGCCGTGGTGACTCACCGCCGCACTCGTCGTGGAGGCCGTGGTGTTCGGCGTGGTGACGGCCGGGGTGGCCCGGGCGTTATCCGTGGCCGGGCCCGATGGGGTGAGAGCGGTGGTGGGCGTGACGGTCGCTGCGGACGGTGCCGTCGGCGTTCTCAGGGGCTCGTGGGGCGCCTCGACCGGATTGATCGGGCCCTGATCCGTCGCCTGTGGACCGTGGGCGTACGGCCGCCGTGCCTCCGCAGCCGCCCGTATTTCGGCGAGGGCCGCCTCTGTCTCCTGCGGGGTCGGCGTCAGCAGAACGGTGTGGTCCGGCTCGGCGGGATCGATGGCGTTGATGTCCACGCCCACGCCCAGGTCCTGAAGGGGGGAGCCGCCTGGAATTCGCGGCAGCAGATCCCAGGGCGAGGTGGACTTCCACAGGGTGGCCGGAGCCGGTAGCGGAGCCGGCGGCAGCGGAGGGGCCTGCATCGTGCCGATCGCATGCATGCCGTTCAGGGGGGCGAGCATGGCGAGACCGGGGAAGGACCAGAACCTCCGGCCGGTCGTCGTCGTGAGGGCGTCCCCGAGTCCGTTCACGTCCCCGCCGACAATCACGGCATCCGCCTTCAGATCCATGCCGCCGAACAGCGGGTCGTGCGACGCCAGGGCGGCGGCGTCCCCAACGGGCACCGTCCGCATGACACCGTCGCCGAAGTCGACGGTGACATGTCCGTGCTGCGAAGAGGGACTCAGGCTCAGGACGAGCGCTCCGCGCCTACCCGGCTGTACCCAGGGGCTCTCGTACACGCCGATGGACCGGAAACTACCCGGTGTGCCGACAACGCCGAGGGCCTGGCCGGTGTGCACGCGCAGCGTCTGCGCGGTGCTCCCGGCCCAGTTCCGGCCCGCCGCCCGAGTTCCGTCCGCATTGGCGATCAGCGTCCGCGGGCCGAACGCGCCCAGCGTCTCCAGATGGAAGGCCGCCAGTTCGACGGGGTTGTGGATGTCGCGCCCCAAGGCAGCGGCCTGATTGACGAGCAGACGGAGGTGAGCCCGGTCGGCCTCTTCGACCTGGTGGTTGGCCGGCAGGTACAGGACCCGCCGCGCTACGGCATCTATGTCGGTAACGCTTGTCTGCCATTCGGCGCCCTTGACCATCGCCCAGAACGCGTCGGAGATCTCGTTCTCGCCCACCACTGGCCGCGGTCCCGAGAGGCGCAGCACACGGGCCACGAGCTCCTCGAACCTGGTCTGCCCCTGCCGCTGCCGGTAGGTGTGCAGATTCTGCCCCAGTGTCCTCAACGGACCAAGACCGGGGTGGTCGGTGAGCGGCCGGGTTACGCCACCCGGCCCGGTCGCCTCGCGGGCCGCCCATCGCAGCAGGTTCCGGTAGTCGTCCCTGTTCGGCGGAGCGTTGTGGTCCATCGCGGCTGACGCGCCCCCGGCGGCCGACCGGGACCGCTCCGCACGGGCCGCCCGCTCGAACAGGTCCATGTGGAAGGGGGTTTGGGCGGCGAGCAGCGGATCGGCCTGCCGCATCCGCTCCAGCGCGCCGGCGCCCTCCAGCAGTTCGTCATAGCCGGGTTTGTGGTCGATGTCGTGTCCGAAGACGTGCCGCAGCGCATGCACCAGCCGCCCGGTGGCCTCGCGCACCTCGGGCGTGGCCCGGCCGGCATCGGTGTGCAGCTTCGCCGTGCGCGCCCGCTTGTCCAGCTCCGCGCCCTCCGGCAGGGCTTCGAGGTCCACCCAGGACTCGGGCCCGGCGCTCCCGCCGTGGATGTCCGTGTTGACGACGTAGAAGTACTTTTTCCGGCCGTTCTCGACGACAAACGACATCCCTATGGGCCGCTTGTTGACGCGTACCTTGGCCGCCCGCACTCGGTTGGCGCTCGACTGGCCCACGGAGAAGGTGCGCAGCACGTCGGGGACGAACGGCGGCCGGGCGCCCTGGTGCAGCGCGTCGAGGCGGGCGGTGGGAGTGCCGCCCCAGCACACGGCCTCGTTGACCGAGGCCTCTTCCGGGTGCTGTTCCCGCAGGTCCTGCCAGCTCCGCCGACGGCCGATCCAGTCCCCGAGCTCCTCACCCGTCCGCTCGTCGGGCGAACCGCTCTCCAGAGGGAAGTCCGCTTGCCCCGGCTGGGCGTGGCCTATGTAGTTGTAGACGGTGTTCGGGGAGCCGAGCGGCGCCAGGGTCTCTTCGGGCCCGACCTCGTCGGTCGCCGGGTTCCGCGCCCGGTACGTCGTGATCTCGTCGAGATGGCCATACTCGTCCTCGCGCCTGCCGGCGAATTCCTGCGGCGTAAACGCCGCCCGGCCGGACGGCCGGCCTTGATTGTTCGTGAGGGGTTGACTGACGATCCGACGGTCCTCGGCTGTCACCGGATCGGCGGGCCGGCTCGCCGGACGGGGGGACGTGTGGATCCAGGTCCCGCGCGGCACGGGCGCGCCTTCGAGGTGGACCAGGGCGACGGTGTGCGGGGCGGAGGCGTTGGTGGCCTTCAGGTGCAGCGTGCCGCTGGTCGAGTGCAGGTGCCGCTGAAGGCGGTCACTCACGTGGCCCGGCAGTTCGACGTAGCCGCCGCCACCGTCGTTGACGAGCAGCAGGACCCGGACGTTCTGCGGCTTACCGGCCAGGAGCGAGTCCAGCGCCAGCAGTTCGGCCAAGACGCCCTTGGACGCCTCATGGACCATGCTGTGGCGGTCCTTGACCTGGACGTTGTTCCGGTCGCCAGTGGCGTGGACGACGTACGGCCGGTGGCCGTTCACCCGGGCCGACCAGGGCGCGGAGCCCCCCATGTCACGCTTCCCCATGACGATGTCACGCTTACCCACGACGCTGACCTGCTTGTACTGAACACCGACCTGGTCCAGATCCAGGTCCTGGATCTGCTCCTCTGTCCAGTTCCACCCGTAGTCCGTGCCGTCCGGGGCGGTGAGCGCGTACCTGGCGTCGAAGACGCCCAGATTCCTGAGGTGGACCGCCCTCAGTGTGTCCAGACCGCCCGTCTGCTCGGCGTGCCCGCCGGCCGGGTCGGTGGCCGCCGCGAACAGCGCGGTGTACTGGTCGGGGCTGACGGCCGCGTCCGGCGCCAGGCCCAGCACCCGTCGCGCCACCGCGGACAGGTCGAACGGCCCGTCACGCAACGCCGGGTCCGCGTCCGCCGAGCGCAGCGCGTCCAGCCGCCGCACCGCGTCCGCCTGCGCCACAGAGCCCGAAGGCGACTGCCCCGGGACAGTGCCCTTCAGCGGGATCCTCACCGCCTTGGCATCCCGCTCCCCGGCCGACGACTCCGGCACCAGGTACATCGCCGAGTCCTCCGCGACCACCACAAGCCGGTACCGCGCGGTCCCGTCAGCCGGGAAATCCGGGTGCGCCCGCAACGTATCCGCATCGGCCACACCACCGAGCCAGCCGTCACCGTAGAGCAACCCGTCCAGCCCGTCCGCCGACTCGTGGACGAAACGCGAACCGAACCTGATCCACCCGTCCGACGACAGAACCTTGCCGGGCGCCGGCTCGACCTCGCCCGCCTCACCGACCCTGTACCCGACCGGCCGCGATGCCTCCCCAACTTTACGCTCATAAGCGAACGACCACTTCAGGGCCACCGGAGCCTTGCCCTTACCCTTGCCCGTACCACCAAGACCGGGCACCTCGGATACGGGCACCTCGTCCAAGTCCCCGACAACATCCGGCCCCCCGACCGTCACCGAACGACCGATCGGCCACCGATTCTCGTACGGAGTCCCGACCGAGTCGGGCGAACCGCCGACCAGACCGCCGGCCCAGGGCTGGCCGGTTCCGACGGCGCCGCGCAGGGCCAACTGGCGCGGGCCGCCGCGGCGGTCGTCGAACACGATCGTCACCGTGTCGCGGACCGCCTCGCTACCGGAGGAGTCCTCGTCGAACTCGATGGTGAAGTTGTCGGCGGTGATGTGCTGCCCCGGCGAACCGAGCTGGAGCTCCTTCAGTTGTGCGTTCAAGAGCTTCCGGAACAAGGCCTCGACCGCCTCAGCACGCTGCCGGCCAGGACCGCGGCGCTTCACCCCGCCAAGACCGCGGCGCTCCCCTCCATGGATGAGCCTGAGTTTGGGCAGCTGCAGCAGATGGTCGGCGTTCCACAGCCCGGTCCTGGCCACGGTCCTGACCAGGCGGGCCTCGAGAATCGTGGCCGCGTCGTCAGGCAGCTCCGTCTCGTTCCTGGTGAACGTGATGGACGTCGGATACGAATGGTGGCCGCTGAGCACGACGCTGGTGAGCGGGTTGACCACTCGCGCGGGGTCCTCGCTCAGCAACTTCGCGTTGACGTCGTGCACCGACTCGCCGGGACGCTGCGAGTACATCCGCATGTACCACAGGTGCTTGCCCGGGATAACCGATTCGATCTTCTTGAGCACGGATATCGCCGCTTTGACAGCACCTTCCAGCTGCCGCTCCGCACCCTCGCGTTCCTCTGAGCCCTCGGGCGACGCGAGTATCTCCTGGGCCGACTTCGCCTTGATCAGGAGCACCACCAGGTCACGGTAGACGCGCGCCTCCTCCAGGAGCTCATCGCTTCCGGCCTCCTCCCGCCGCTCGATCTCCCGGTCCAGCTCCGACGCCATCTCCCGCAGCCGGTCAAGGCCGTAGAAGAACAGGTTCGCCAGCACGGTCCCGCGCCGCCGGGCCGTCCGCGGGATTTCCCGCGCCTCGTTCTCCAAAGAAATCTGATGAGTACCGTCCTCGCTTGCGAGGACGACGGTCAGGAGGTGGTAGCCGAAAGACGAACCTCCTGACTCGACGTCAGGTTTGGCGTAGTTGCGTTCCAGACTCGGCTGTCCCTGCGCTCCGGGTGCGGCAATGGACTGCACCAGGTATCCCTCGCCGATGTCGGCCAACGCGTACTCGTTGATCCGCAGACGACGAGCCGCGTCCGACAGGGCGTCACGCCGCGAAGCGTCGGGTTCGGAAAGACTCAGCGCACTGCCGTACGACTGGCCGGGCAGGGGACCACCCTCGCCCGTGAGCCGGTCGTTCTGACGAACACCCGTGAGCCGGTCGTCCTGACGAACAAAGGAGGCCGCCCACTTCGGAGTCACGTCATCCAGTGAGATGTCACCGTTCGCCACATCGGCCAGGGCAGCGGCGAGGTAGTGCGTCCCGGTTACCTCCACGCTGTCGGAGACATTGACCGGCGCGGTGACCGCCTGACCCTCCGGGGAAGCGGAGAAGACCAAATGCGAGGCACGGTTGATGCCGGACACCATATTGGCGAAGTCTCGGGACGCCTCCTCTTCGGAGGCTCCCGAACGGGTCAGGAACACGGGAGTAACCCGGAAAAGCTGCCTGGTCCCCCCGTCAGCGGTGGGCAGGGTGACACTCAGGTCCTCATCGATCTCCAGCCGCACCCCACTGCCGGCGCGTACCAGCTTGACCGACGCCCTGTCGACAGCCTCGGCCGTCGCGAAGACCTGCTGTCCCAGAACACCGTTCTCCACGGCGAGCGTACGGTCCGAGGAGATTTGAAGTCTGGGACGATCGGCGATGAGTGTCTCGGCATAATCCAGCGTCGACAGCAGAAACTTCGGGGCGTTCTGGTTCCCCGCCATCGCGCGGGGAGAGTACTCCTCACCCCGCGGGGCACTCCATGGCCGGCGGAACAGCACACCGTCGCCGCGGTTGTCCACGACGCCGTAGTTCACCGTCGCCAGCGGCCTGGCACGCCGCGCCTCGATGTCCTGACGGCCGGTCTCCGGGACGGCCCCTTCGCCGACCGACTCATCGTCTTCCGGCCCGACGGAAATATCGCCGTCACCGCCCGCGGCATCCCCGACAGCAGCACCATCAATTTCGTTGTCCGAATCCGAATCCGACTCGAATTCAGTTTCAGTGTCTCCCCCATACCTATCAGCGTAGCCCGGCCGAGGGGACGTGAGCCTCGCCAGGAGATCAGCATCACCAACTCTACCACCCGAATCCGAATCCGAATCGGACTCGAATTCAGTTTCAGTGTCACCCCCATACCTATCAGCGTAGCCCGGCCGAGGGGACGTGAGCCTCGCCAGGAGATCAGCATCACCAACTCCACCACCCGAATCCGAATCGGACTCGAATTCAGTTTCAGTGTCACCCCCATACCTATCAGCGTAGCCCGGCCGAGGGGACGTGAGCCTCGCCAGCAGGGCCGACTGATAGGACATGAGAGCCGCTTCGGTCGCCAACTCCTCCGGAGACGCGGAAAGAGCCAGCGCACCCAGACGACGAACATCCCCGCGGCTCACCTCACCGGGACCCAGGCCCAAGACCCGCCGAGCCAGATCTTGAATGCCCTCAGGTATCCCCTCGAACGTGACCGGCTCCTCCGCCCTCAGCCGAGCAAGCCGCCGCAACGCCTCGGCCTTCCCCAAAAGCACATCCGCCCCATAGGCGTCACTCGCCTGGGGACTTGACGGCCGGCCGGGGGGACCAAAGAACAACTGCTGCAACGCATCAGCCTCGAAACCCGGCCGCGGCCGCGCCCCAGTACCGGTCCCCGGGGAGCTCGCATACAATTCATAAATTCCGTCGACCGAATCAGTGTCTTCCAGCCCAACGGGAATATCACCGTAAGTCTCACCCGGCGCGTCACCCGCGGCATCCAGGCGGCTGACCACATCCGAGGGCGCGTTCTCAGCCATCCGCTGCAGAGCCGACAGCATCACGACGTAGGCCTCGGCAGTCATCACCCCCGGGTCCCGCCGCACAGCAGACTTCCCGGAAACCTCCGGCAGCACACCCCCCGGCTCCGCAACCCCCCACCTGACAGCCGCCGCCTCCGCCTCCAGCCCCGGCGCAACAGACTCGCCCGGCTGCGTGCCGACCACAGCCACACCCGTCTCAGGCAACCGGAAAATCCCGGACAGACCATCAAAGGTCCAGCCCGCCAGACCGGTCTCCCTCGCCAGCGCGGCCTTGAACCGCTTCGCCTCCTCAACCCCCACACCAGAGGCCACGACACCCGCCCACGGACCCCCGCCACCCAGCAACGGATCACGCGAGACCAGCAGCACAGCCTCCGCAGAAGTCACCTCCCGCAGAACACTCCCACCGAAATGGCCGGCCACATACCCGAGCCGCGGAGAGGGAGACAGGCCCACCACATACGCTCCAGGCCCGCCCTTCTGCACCCAGGGCCCCCCGTACACACCGATCTGATACGAATCCAAAGGCACAACAACCTGATACGTGTTCAGGCGCGTCCGCTCCCCAGCCGGCTCCCCCCAGTTCCGGCCCACCACCGCCCCGCCCGACAGACCGACAAACTCCGTCCTTGAGTCGTACGCACCCAGCTCCTGCAGATGAAGAACCCCCAGCTCAGTCAGATCACCCGGATCACGCCCCACTGAGACAGCCTTGACGACCAACCCGACAAGCTCATCCCGCTCCCTCTGCGAAACCGGATAACCCTCCGGCAGATGCAGAACTTGCCTCACAGCAGAGTCAAACCCGACACCCCGAAGCCTCCACTCAGACGCGGCACCGGACGTCACCCAGAAATCGTCAGAAACCCCAGGCTCGTCCACCACACGCGCGAACAACTCCTGGTACTCATACGCACGGACGGCACGCTCCGCCACCACCCCCAGCATCACCCGCGCCAGCACAGCCAGATCAAACGCCCCACCACGCAACCGCGGATCCAGCTCACGCATCTCATCCAGCCGCCGCGCCGCACCCTTAAGAACCGCATACTCATCCTCAAACGCCCTCAGCAAACCCTCCCCGAACGCGTCCACCAACGCCTCATGCAAAACATCAACATCCGAACCGTCCATCACCTCCTCCCAGAACCCGTCAGAAACCGGATCCTGATCGTCCTGCACCGTCCTGAACAACCTCCTGTAATCACCCACACTCACATCCCGCCCCGGCGCCACATCCAGCAACTTCCGCGCCAGCACGGACAAATCAAACACCCCACCACGCAATCGCGGATCCAGCTGACGCATCAAATCCAGCCGCCGCGCCGCACGATGAAGAGCCCCATAACCCGCCGGATCCGACCGCTCGACATCTCCGACAACATCCCCGAACGCACGAACCAGCGCCCCACGATAAACATCCCCACGAGCCGCCCCCGCCGCCGACGACTCACCAGCATTCAAAGGACCAGCCGACTCCTCATCCCCAGAACCGCCACGCGCCCCACCCGACAGACCACCACTCCACGTACGTCCTCCGGTGCCAGAGCTGTCGGCTTCCTCGGCCTCCGAGGCGGAACTGGCGATGGATGACGAACTGCTGGCAGTGGGGGACAATGGCTCGGTGGGATACCACCGCGGGGCCCCCGGCTGCGACCTTCCGTCCATCGGCTCCGCACCGATCACGATCGTGTCGCCCTGCCGGACGAACTCAGACGGACCGGGATACGTCCAGCTCCTCAGGCCAGTCGCGTCGGCCAGCTCGTTCCCGAACCCCACGGCCTGCCTGCCCGAACCGACGGCCACGACGCCCGATGGCCGGCTCCCGTTGGCCAACAGCGGGTCGAACGAGGCCAGTGCGGCAACCTCCTCGGTAAACACCGCCCGCAGCACGCCGTCGCCGAAGTCGCCGACGACTCGGGCATCCTGCGAGGAGGGAAGCAGGCCATAGACATGCGGTTTGAGGCCGTCCCGCTGTACCCAGGGGCTGTCGTACCAGCGAGGGAACTCGTGAACGCCCTGAGAAGACGTACTGGCGAAGCCCAGAACCCGATCGGTGTTCAGGATCATCGGCGCTTCGGTGGCCCCCGTCCAGTTCCACCCCGCCACATTGCCTGACGGATCCCTGATCTCCGACTGCGGGCCGAAAGCACCGAGCGACTTCAGATGGAGAGCCGCCAGCCTCGTGGGGTCGCCGACGTCGAGGCCCATGGAGTCGGCCTCACTGACAAGATCTGCGAGACGAAGCCAGTCAGCCTGCGTGACCTGGTGATCCGCCGGCAGGTGCAGGAGCCGCCGGGCTGCGGCGGCAAGGTCAGTGGCACCGTCCCTCTCCCACGACGGAGCGGCCGCGGCAGCCGCCCAGAACGTGTTGGAGATCTGGTTCGTATCGACCACCAAGCCGAACAGCTCTCGGTACCTGTCCGCACCCTGAGCGTCGCTCACCTTCAGGCTCAGCAGGTCGAACTCCCCATCAGCCAGCTGCGGAACGTTCGAACGCATCACGTCCAGCCCCTGCGCCGCAGAGTAAATGACCGGATAGTCCGGATGCGTCAGTACGCTCTCCCCGAACGCACGCACCAGCTCCGCATGGTGAATATCCTCGCGACCGGCCACAGCCGCCGACGACTCACCAGCATCCGATTCGTCAGGCTCCTCACTGGCCAAAGGCGCCTGCACGTCCTTCGGCTCCGTGGACGGCCACAGAGCCGCCTCCGACGCCGGCCGGCCAGGGGGCACGGTCTCCACCGTGACGATCACGTTCTTCTCGCCCAGTTGGATAAGCCCGGACAGGCCGTCAGAAGCCCAGCTCTTCAGGCGGGTCGCCTTCGTCATCGCGGTCCTGACCGGGTCCGCGGCACTGCCCGTACCGACAGCCAGGACACCCGCCTTCGGGTTCCCGTCGGCCATCAGCGGGTCGCGCGAGGTCAGTAGCGCAACCTCTTCGGAAGGCACCGTCCACTGGCGGCCGTTGCCGAACTCGACGACGACATGGTTGGGCCGCGGGGAGGGAAGCAGGCTCAAGACATGCAGCCGCCCGTCCTGTTGCGCCTGTTGTGCCCAGGGGCCGTCGTACCAGCCCTCGAGCAGAGGAAGCAGGGCCTCGTCCGTGTAGCCGAGAACCTGATCGGTGTCCAGGCGCAAGGGTTTCGCCCCCGCCCAGTTCCGGCCCACCACATTGCCCGAGAGATCCCTGATCTCCGTCTCCGGGCCAAAGGCACCCTGCGTCTCCAGATGGAAAAGGGCCAGCCCGGTAATGTCGCGGAGGCCATGCCCCGCCGAAATGGCCCGAGTGATCAGGTCTACAAGATCATCCCAGTCCTTCGACGTGAGCCGGTGGCCCTCCGGCAGGTGCAGAACCCGCCGGACGACAGAGCCAAGGTCACTACCAGCAGGAACCTGCCACTCAGCCCGGGCCTTGGCTACCACCCAGAACGCGTCAGAAAAGTCCTCGTCCATCACCGCCGAGAACAACGCCTTGTAATCTTCCACGCCGATCGGCCGCGTCCACGACGGGTCCAGCATCTCGCGCGCCATCACGGACAAGTTCAGCATTCGGCGATCCGGCCCGCGCCACGCGTTCAGCTTCTGCGCCGCACGATAAAGCGCTGGGAAGTGCGGGTGCGCGCTCACACCCTCCCCGAACACATCCGCCAACGCCTGGCCGTAAACATCATGCGCTGGGATCGCTGGATCGGAGGACCTGTCTGACGCCCGAGTGGCCAAACTGTCAGCCCGCTGCTGCACGGCTTGGGAAGCTGAAGCCGTGGGAACCGTCACCCGGAGGGGGATCCTTACCGCCTTGGGGTTCTCCGCATCGTCCGGGGCGACATCCGGCACCAGGTACATCGCGGACTCGTCCGGTACCAGCGTGTACGACACGGCGTCAGTCGCCGTCACGGCGCGTTCCAGCGCCTCCGGATCGGTGATCCGGCCGATCCACCCGCTGTCCCCGAACAGCCGCGCACCCGTCTCCGCCTGGACGAAGTCGTCGCCGTAACGCACCCAGCCCGTCGGCCGCAGATCACCCCACGGCATCGGCATCCTCAGCACGCCGTCCGGCCTCACGTCGTAACCCAGCACCTCCGGTTCCGAACCGGACGAGACAACCTTCCGCTCGTACCTGTAAGGCTGCTGCGGCGCCTTACCCTTGCCCGCCGCGCCTTCAACGGAGGCCGTCGAAGGAATGTCCCCGAGCGGTATCTCGTCCAGCCCGCCGTCCGCCAAGCGCGGCGCCCCGAGGTCCACCTCCCGCCCGATCGGCCATCCTGCCCGCACAGGTTCGGCCTCCGCACCGGGTCCGGCGCCGAGCAGACCGCCGGCCCATTGGCCACCGCCGGACTGTTCCACCGACTGGTCGTTGTAATGCGCCGCGACATATGCGTTCGCGTTCTGGATTTCCGCGATCTCTTGCGCCGTCGGCTCGTGGAGCCGCCAGGCGAGCGGCCTCAGGTGATGCACCTGAGAAATGAGCCTATCGTGATCTTGTCGCACAATCACGGCAGGGGCGGGAACTCGACCGTAGTAACGGACCTCGGCGACGTGTCCGGGAAGACTGATCCCCACATCCGGATCCAGGAACAAGTTGATGCTCGTGACATCGTTGAGCCCGGTCCGCGGGGCATATCCGACGATCAGACCGCTGGAAAGAAAATCACGGATCCGATAGCCGTTCTCCAGCCGATCCACATCCAATATCGGCATTAGTGATCCCTGGTGCCACTCCATGACCTCGCTGTAAAGATCATCCAGATCCGGAATCCGCGCACGAATCCGCTGCTCAGCCATCGCCATGAAAACAGAGGCATCGGTGCCCAGGAAATCGCGCGCGTCTCCCGGAAGGGAGGCGAGCAGATCGTGGGGATCACGCCGCACCAACGCCGCCGCATGAGCCTTGTCCGGACCGGCGACAACTTCGGCGGTGGCCAGAGTGGCGAACACGGTGTAAAGGGTGGCGGCATGGTCCCGCAGGCTCTGAACCGCCAGGTCGCGTATGTCGAGGAAGGGACGCACGGGCCCGAGATCGTCCGGGAAATATCCCAGGGCACGCCAAGCAATGAACCGGGCCGCGACGTCATCGGCGAAATCCAGGGCGTCGCTCAGGTGATCACGGGCGTAACGGTGGTTCTGGTCGCTCCAGGTACCCTCAAGCACGTGCCTCAGGAAGGGATGAAGCACGCCCACGGGCACACGAACGTTGTGCTGCAGGCTCCGCGCGCCTGGCACATCGCCCACCGGCGGGGGCCCGATCTTCCAGCCTTCCGCTTCCTCCGTCAGATGCCAACCGCGCTCCGGCGTCAGCACATGTTCAATCGGAATGGACGGGGCGCTGCCCGACTCCCCCGGAATCTGCTGGAAAGCATGCTCAGCAGACTCATAAAGAGCGAAAACACTGTCGGGATGAGGACGTTGCTCACCCTGTTCGTTCGCCATTACCCCGGGAATTACCTCGGGAACCAGAAGCGTCACCGCGTCGCCGGTACCGCCCGCGTCCATGGCGTCCTTCTGCACACGGTAATAACGGCCGCCCGGCCCGAGGTAGTACTCCTTGGACTCGAAAACGATCGCGGCGCCATTAGGACCGAGCGCCAGCGCCACGCCTTCCATCTCTTCGGGATCAGGATCGTCGTCGTGCGCCAGAGGATACGGGAACTCCCCCTCCACGCTCGATCCCCCACCAAGGAGCCCGGCAACGGACATCGGCCCAGGAGTCCCAGCGGCCTGTGACGCCGGCCGAGGCGTGCCGAAGGAAGCGTCGAGGGCCGTCTGACGTCCGGCCTGCCCGGAAGATGCCGGGTAGGCGGGGGGCTCGGGCCGGTCGGTGACGGTCGTGACGGAGGCCGGTTCCGTGTGCGGGTGCGGTTCCGTGTGCGGGTACGGGATGTACGCCGCGACGGTGTTCGGTCCGGTGTCCACCAGGCTGTTGTCGGGTACGAGGTACAGGCCGGTCTCGCCCGACAGCAGCGTGTACGGCTGTGTCGTCGCCGGGCCCATCGCGTCCAGGCGGCGCTCCAACGCGCCCTTGTCTGCGACCAGGCCGACCCAGCCGGTGTCGCCGCGCAGGAAGGCGCCCGTTCGCGGGTGGACGAAGTCGTATCCGTGCCTGACCCATCCCTCCGCGGAGATCACGGCACCGGACGGCAGCTCGATCCAGCCCGCCCGGCCCACGGTGTACGTGTCGGAGTTGGTGCCCACGTGGATGTCCCGGTCGGCGGGGCGTACCTTGTGCGGCGGAACCGTGCTCGGCCCCCGGCCGACCCGGCGCGGTTCCTCGACCGCCACTGGGCTGCCGACGGGCCGTCCCTCGGCGTACGGCTCGCTGTCGGTGCCGGGGAACTCGGCCAGTCTGTCACCGCTCACGATCATCAGCGCGATGCGCTCGCCGCGCGCCTTGGCGGTCTCCCTCCGCTTCCACACCCCAGGAAGCAGATCGTGCATCCGTGCCACCGTGGCATCGTCCACAGGCCGGTCCACATGCCACGCCCTCAACTGCTCCACGGCAGCCGCACGAACGAACTGCAACTCCTCCAACGACAGGCCACCGGACGGACCGGCAGACGAAACAGGCCGCTCGGACGACGCAGGGGCCGTGGTGTTGGTGAGCGCCGTGGCATCCGTGGCCGACTCGGCCTCGAGGTCCGACACGTCGGCATTCGTAAGCGTCTGCTCGGCCTCCGCGACCTCCGAGACCTCCGAGACTTCCGCTGCCTCAGCGGTCTCCTCAGCCGAGGTGGTCGGGGTGCCCGGGTCCGTCGTGACGGGGGCGGTGTCCACAGGAACGGGGGTCGGCTGGTCGGTCGAAGTGGGCTGGGGGCGGTGGCGTCGCGGCTCCCCCACGCCCTCCACACCCCACAGCGGGATGTCGTCCACGTCCACCGGCTCGGGCAGGTCCGCCGGGTCGGTGCCGTCGTCGTGCGGCTGCGGACTGCGGGCGTCGGCGGCCTGCGTATCGCGAGCGCCGTCCACGGGGCTGCTCGATGTGGTCACCACGGGGCTGGGCGACGCCCCGGGCGGGGTGGTCAGCGCGTGGTCGGCGACGACCGGGCCGGAGTCGGTCAGGTCCTCGACGGTCTGAAGGTACGCCAGCGGTACGGCAGGGCCGGGGGGCAGCGTCGCCGGGTCCACGTCGATACCGGCGTAGCGCAGGATCTGGCGGAGGGCTGTCGCGTTGTTCTGGGCCTGGCGGCGGGCGCGCTCGGCGGTGCTGAGCGACGGGTCTTCGGAGGACAGCCGGATGTGGAACTGGTCGGAAGGGGCCGGGATGTCCGCCGCCGTCAGCTCGATGGCCTCGGGATGCCGGGCGTCCTGGACCAGGTTGAGGTCGATGTTGAGCTGGTCGCCGGAGCGCGGCAGTTGGAGCCCGGTGTTGACCTGGTCCTCCAGCAGCCCGCGCATCCGCTCCTGGAACTGCTGGAACTGGTCGTTGGAGAACCCGTCGCCGAGCCGGACCGGGAGGTCCAGCGTCAGGTTGCGGACGACGCGGCCGTCCTCGGCCTCGACACGCTGGACCGTCGTGCGGACGGCCGTCTCCTCCTCGGGCGAAGTCGCGGGGTCGAGGGACGGGTCCGCCGCCTGGTCCTGGGCGGCCGGGGCCGCGATCTGCGTGTGCACCTGCGTGACGGGGGCCTGGTACTGCTTCGGCCGCCACTGCTCGGGGCGTACGGGATCCCGGGCCGGCTCCACCGTCGCCGGGTGGTGCGCCGGGACGGGCTGCGCCATCTCGTCGACGGGGGAAACGGTGGTGTCCTGAGCGGCCGGAGCTGCCTCGGGGGCGGTGGCCGTCGTCTCGGGGGTGGCGGCGCGGTCGACGCCGGTCGGCGCGGACGACGACGCGGCGCCGGCGGGGGCGTGGGGCGTCGCGGCACCGGTCGAGGTGGCCGTCGGGGTCTGCCCCTGTGCGCCCTCCGGTTGCGGCTGCCCGTCGGGGACGTTCGGCAGCTCTTCCTGGACGGGCGACGAGTCCGCCCGGGCCGAAGTGACGGGCTGCTCGTTCTCGTCCGGGACGGTGATCTCCGTCCCCGCGACGCTGTCCGAGGCATCGGTCGGGTCCGCGTACGAACTCGTGCTGGACGAGGGCAGGTTCGCGTTCCCAGGCGTTCCCACCGTGCCGGGCTCGGTGACCTCGCCGGAGGGTGCGGGCATGGCCGTCCCGCCTGCCGAAGTGTCCTGCCACGTTCCCGTCTCCACCGGAAGCGGGTCCTGGAGGGGCGGCGCACCGTCGGGGACGTTCTGCAGCCAGTCCGTGATGGACAGCGGGTCGGTGGTGTCCGGCAGCGGCTTGGGGATGTCGAGGACGCGGTCCGTCGTCGGCACGGGGTTCAGGGCGTCGGCGACGCGTTCCTCGTTCACCGTCGGCGGGGTGGCCACCGAGTCAGCGTCGCCCCCCGCGTTGTCGAACACCGGGTCCACGTCCGTGCTCACGCTGGACGAGTCCGGGTCTGCGGGCATGTCGACGGACGAGGTCGTCTGGGTGAGGGTGACGTCGGGTATCCGGTCGGTGGTCTCCGGCGACGGGGGCGGAGTGAGGTCCGTGGTGGTCGGGACGGGCCTGGGCGACAACTTCGTGGTCGGGTCGGGCGTGGACGTCGTGTTGTCGGAACCACCGCCGCCGCCCAGAACGGAGTTGGGGCCCGGCAGGACGTTCAGGTTGGTGAATTTGTCGACGTCGAAGAACTTGTTGCCCAGCTTGTTCGCGATGTTTTCGAGAGCGGTGCTGAGGACGACCTCCGAGACGGCGCTGACGGAGCCGCCCGCGAAGGACATCGGATCGAACCTCCACTTGTCGTAGAAGATTCCGTTGGTCAGCACGTCCGCCACGCTCTCGGCGGGACCCTCGCTCGCCGCCCCCGTGAATATGTTGGTGTAGAAATTCCCCCACTTGTTGTCGTGGAAGTCCTTGAAGTTGCTCTTGAAGAAACTCGTGAGGTTCTTGGCGACCACGTCTCCGACAACGCCTGCCACGAAGCCGGCGAAGCTACTGATGAGGACCTCGTCCCAGTTGATACTGGTGGGACGGCGGTCGCCGCGGGTGATCGCGATCGTCATGAGCTGCGCGGCGAAGTTGGTGAGCGCTTCCTGGAGCGCCTCCAGAAGCGGAGAGAACGGCCCAGGGACCCCACCCAGCAGGTTCGTGAGAATCGTCAGAAGAGAAACAGTGGTACGGGCCTTCGCTATCGCGGTGTCGAGTAACGACAACCCGCCCGTGAACCATGACAGCCCGGCGATGGCGGCAAGTTCGAACACCAATGCGGCAAGTTCGATCTGCAGCTCGATCTTGGACGTCATGATGTTGTTCGACTGCCTGGTGAGTTCGTCCCCCTGCCCTCCCGCCTGCTCGGAGAGCTGGTCCACCATGTCCAGCAGTTTCGACGTCGCCCCCCTGAACTCCTCCACCACGTCGGGCGGCAGAGCACCCTCCGCCATGGACGACAACTTTGCGATGCGTGAGCGATACCCCTGCAGACGCCGCGCCAGCGCGTCGTGCGGCGCCTTGTTCTCGTACGCCATGTCGGAGGACGCCTCGAGGGGTTGCTCACCGATCAGGACGAAATACCACCACCTCTCCGCTGCCGTGAAGTCCATGAAATCTCTGAGCATGATTCAGCGCCTGCCGCCGGCCCCGAAGTCGAAGTTCTCCGTGGCATCCAGACCCTGCGCGATCTCGCCGTTGGCCCAGCCCTGGGCATCCGTGACCTCGTACTGCGCCTCTCCAAGGGCCGCCTTGATCGCGTTGAAGGCGGCCGCAGCGGCCAGCAGCGCTTCCGTGAACTGCTCCTGGGCACGCCGGAAGCCAGGTCCGGTCTCGCGGGCGTATGAATCCGTGAATCCGAACCAGTTCCAGATTCCCTCCATTTCATCTTGATACGCCTTCAGCGTGCCCCTCATGCCATCCGCGATTTCTTCCGCCAAATCCGCGAGGGCTTTGATCCCGGCGAGGTCAGCCTCAAAATTGTTTCCGGAAACCATCCGCCCCTACCCCTTCCTCTCCGGGTCCTCGGTGATCTCGTCGCGCAAGTGGTCGCTGGCCCCGCCCCGTGCGGCTGCCCCGCGCCTCACCGTGTCCATGAGCGGGCCGAAGATGCCCTCCCAGTCCGTGTCCACTCCCTCGCTGCGGGGCAGGAGATCCCGAGGGGTGTCGGAGAACGGCCGGAAGGCGTCCATCACCGTTCGCGCCATCTGGGCGTGGGCCTCCCGGGATGCCTCCAGGACAGAGGCCGCCAGTTGCGTTGCGCCCATGTTCCGGTACTTGCCGTCCAGGAACTTCACCTCGCCGAGGTGCCCCTGGGCATTCACGGTGACCTCGACGCTGCGGTCCCGCGACCGCACCGTGGCCGATGCCGTGCTCAGGTGTGCCTTCGCGTCGGCCACGGCCTTCTGGGTCTGCTCCAGATGTGCCCTGGCCCTGTCCAACCGCTCCTGCATCGACTCTGTCATCGCTCGCTCCTTCCTCGGCCGCTCATCGCCCGATGACGGCCGGCGCGCCGCCCTGGTCCGTGCCCCAGACGTCCTCGTCCTCGTCCAGCCACGCGGTCCTCTCCCGGTCGGTGCTCTCGGTCTGCGGCTGACCGCCGCCCATGCCGCCCATCGGCGGGGCGAAGGGCATGCCGCCCGCCGTGGCCATACCGCCGCGCTGCGCCGCGACCTCCTCCTGGTCCTGGCCGGAGCGGTTCACGCGGGAGCCGCCGCGTGTGATGGGCTGGCTGCTGTCGTCCATCACGGCGCGGACCCGCTCGCCCCCGGAGCCACCGCTGACGTTGCCGTTGATGCTCGTGCCCATGGGCAGCATCGGCATCCCGCCCGGCATGCCGCCGGACAAGCCGCTTCCCGAGCCTGATTCCGCGTCGTAACCGTTGCCGGGCGGGGCGTCGTTGTACGGCGTGTCGTCGTACAACGCCTCCTCATAACCGGAGTCGTACGAGCCATAGGAACCACTCGGGCTGTCCGAGCCGCCTCCGTACGACGGCGAGGGGAGGTCCTGCCCGCCGCCGAGGTTGCTGGGCAGCGTCTGGCCCGACTCGATCTCGGTGGTGGTGGTCGACCCATCGGGCTGGCGGCTGGTGACCGTGCCCGTGTCCGGGTCGATCCGGCTGCTGCTGCCGTCGGGGAATTCGGTGGTGAGGGTGCCGTCGCGGTTGAGGGTGGTGGTGCTGCCGTCGCTGTTGGTGATCGACTCCCCGGCGGGGAGGGAGCCGACGTCCGTCGAGCCGTCCGACTCGACTGTGGTGAAGTCGCCGCTCTGCGGGTCGAAGGTCCGCGTCGTCCCGTCCGGGAACTCCATGGTGACCGACTGGTCGGGGTTGAGCGTCGTGGTGGCGCCACTGGTGTCGAGCGAGGATCCGCCGGGGAGGTCCGCGCCGGAGGGCCACGGGCTTTCCGCGCTGCCGTTTCCGCCGCCGAGTGCTTGGGTCTGTTCCTCGTAGCGCTTCTCGGCCTCGGCCTGCTTTGCCTCCTGCTCCTTCTGCAGTTGCTCCTGCCTGGCCTCCTGCTCCGCCTGCTTCTGCTCGGCCTTCTGCTCCTGCGCCGCCTGCTTCTGCTCGGCCTCCTTCTCCTTCTCCTCCTGCTTCTGTTCCTGCTCGGCCTGCTTCTGTTCAGCCTTCTGTTCCTGCTCGGCCTGCTTCTGCTCCTGTTCCTGCTGCAGCTGCTCCTGCTTGGCCTCAGCCTCCTGCTGTTTCTTCTCCTGCTCCGCCTCCTGCTCCGCCTGCTTGGCCTCGAACTCGCTCTCGGTCTGGATGCGTTGCTGTTCCTGGTCCTTCTGGAGCTCCTCCTGTTTCCTCTCCTGTTCGGCCTGCTTCTGCTCGGCCTCCTGCTCCTGCTCGGCCTGCTTCTGCTCCTGCTCCTGCTCCTTCTTCTCTTGTTGCTTCTTCTGCTCCTCCCGATCCGCGCGGGCCAAATTAGTGGCAGCCAGTTGCTGTTCTTCCTGTCGTTTGAGCTGCTCCTCCTGCTTCTGTTCCTGCTCGGCCTGCTTCTGCTCGGCCTTCTGCTCCTGCTCGTCCTGCTTCCGCTCCTGCTCTGCCTCCTTCTCCGCCTGCTTCCGCTCCTGCTCCGCCTGCTTCTGCTCGGCCTTCTGTTCCTGCTCGTCCTGCTTCTGTTCTTGCTCTGCCTGCTTCTCGTCCGCCTTCTGCTGGGCCTCGTCCTGCTTCCTGTCCTGCTCCGCCTGCCTCTCGTCCGCCTTCTTCTCCTGGTCCGCCTGCTTCTCGTCCGCCTTCCGCTGGGCCTCGTCCTGCTTCCTGTCCTGCTCCGCCTGCCTCTCGTCCGCCTTCCGCTCGGCCTCGTCCTGCTTCCTGTCCTGCTCCGCCTGCCTCTCGTCCTGCTTCTTCTCCTGGTCCGCCTGCCTCTCGTCCGCCTTCCGCTCGGCCTCGTCCTGCTTCCTGTCCTGCTCCGCCTGCCTCTCGTCCTGCTTCTTCTCCTGGTCCGCCTGCCTCTCGTCCGCCTTCCGCTCGGCCTCGTCCTGCTTCTTCTCCTGGTCCGCCTTCTCCTTCTCTCCCTGGTCCTGGGTGAACTCCTGGCTCAGACTGGTGGTCTTGGTCTCGATCTTCTCCGGCAGTTTCTGGTCATTGACGGTGTTCTGGATGTCGAGGACAGCCTGCATCCCCGCCGTCCCGAGCGTGTCCACAACAGATTGCTGCCAGCGCTTGATCGCCTCCTCGCCGATCTTCTTCCACGTCGACTTCTCCTCCAGCAGCCCGAAATCCTTGTAGTCGGCACTGAAGCCCTTGTACTTCACCTTGTGGTGGTCGTCTAGGGAGCTGCCATCGGTGCTGCCGAGGACGTAGCGGACCTTGGTGATGTTGTTGTCCCAGATCCAATTCGTAACCTCCAGGAGAACGTCATGCAGGTGACGCAGGGGGTTCCCTTCCGTCCCGTGCCACAGGTTCCATACTTGATGAAGGCGGTCTGCTGCGTCGTAGATATCCTTCTGATACCGGCGGAGTTGATTGCCGTACGTCGAACCGAGGCCTTCGAGCGGGATCTGTTCGCTGTACGACTCGTAATTGCGGGTGATCCCATGGATCATGTCCCGGAAGACGCCGGCGGCCATGCCCTTCCAGGCCGCTTCCTCGGTCCCCAGGTCGAACTCCCAGTCCTTGAGCGCCTCGTGCCCGCTCGCGAAGAAGCGCGCGACCCGGTCAACGGCCTCGGCCGCCCTGCCGAACGATTCGAGGTCGACCGCGTCATCCTCATTGACTGTGAGGCCGTGCCAGTTGAAACCGGGGGTCTTGTACGTGGTCAGCAACTGCTCCAGGGCTTTACCACCGCCGTAGCTGTAGTGCGCCACACCGACGTTGTTCCACTGGGTGTCCTTGGGCTGGTTCTGGAAGTCCTTGCCGAGGTGACTTCCCCAGCTGCCACCCACGAAAAGCTCGTCCTCCGTCAGGCTCATCGGGCCGAGCATGGTGATACGAGCCTGCTTCATCACGACCTTCGTGGGGGGATCGGCCTTACCGATCGGTCCGTGTTTCCCTGAGTAGAAGGGGACGACGAAGTCCGTGTTGTTGATGCGATACCCGGAGTTCTCAGTGCGCCAGGACATGGCGTCCACCGCGTCCAGGATCGCGTTGGAGGGCTCGCCGTCGAAGTCGGAGAACTCCAGGCGCATCAGCGGGATGCCGTCGTTCCCGATGAGCGCGTCGAACAAGTCCGCCCGCTCCGGAATCTTGACCCCGGTGAACACGCGAACCGCCCGGGACCACCAGTCGTCGTCGGAGGTCGCGACGGGGACGTTTTTGGACATGGCGGAGGACCTCCGGCGAGCTGTGGATCAGTAGAGGTGGGACGGTGGTGGTGTGGCGAGGCGGCAACGGGTGGTCAGTCGCTAGTCATCGCCCTCGCCGGCGCCCTGACCGCCACCCATGTCCTCGTCCACGTCCTCGAAGATGTCCAGGAACTTCTGGCCGTCGATCGATGTCAGGTTGGTGTTCTGCGTCGCGAATAGGGACTTCAAGGTGGCGTCCAGGTTGCTCTCGATGTCCTCGAAGAGCGTGATCTGCTCGCCGAAGATGGTCTGGAGCTCGTCGAACATCTTCGCGAGGCCCGTATTGAGCTTCCCCACCTGACCGTCGACCTCGTCGTTCCGCATCATCCAGCCGAGCGCCAGTGGCTTCCCCGCCAGGTAGGAGTCGAAGTCCTCGAACTTGATGTCCTCTTTGCCGATGAGCGTGCCCACGGCCGGGCCGAAATTGGGGTCGTCCACCAGCATCTTGCCGATCTCCTCCCGGAACGGCCGCACGCGGTCGTCGCGGAAGCTCTCGAGCCCCGCCTTGTCCAGGGCGAGCTTGGTGGTGTCGGAGTTCGGGTCGGTCTGTTCGGTCTGGTCCACGGCGGGTCCTTTACGCTCAGGAGTCTGAAAACGGGCCGCCCGCCGCTCTCGTCGGCGACGGTGAGCGAGACCTGCCGATCGAAGGCGGGCGGCCCCGGGCACGCGGACGCGGCGGCCGCGGGGGTGTACGGCCGCCGTGGAGCGTCAGCGGCCGATCTTCACCGAGCCCCACCTCTCCGCCAGCACATTCCCGCTGGCCTTGTAGTTCTCGGAGACCGACTCCAGCAGGCGGGAGTGCTGGGTCAGCAGGTGCGCCATCGCATCGACCGCCTTGTTCCAGATCTCCTGCTTCTGGGCGTAGATGTCCTTGTCGTCACCGATCCACGAGTTCATGAGCCCCTGGATCTGCATCTCCAGCTCGGAGAGTATGGTCCTGATGGCGTTCGTCTGCGCGTTCAGCTCCTCCGAGGCGTTGCTCATCTGCGAGTGGTCGACGTAGATGTGGCCGTCGGTGAAGTCGCTCATAACTGTCCTCGTCTCGCTCCGGGTACGGCGGGGGCACTGGGGTGGAACGTGGGGCGTACCGCTCGGTGTGTGTCAGCCCTGCAGGGCGTCGAAGATCCGGTCCGACTCCTGGTACTCCCGCTCGATCTGCTCGTTCGCGGAACCCTGCTGCTTGCCGTTCTCCCTGAGCGTTTCGTTGAGCTCATCGATCACGGCCTGCAGGTTGGTCATGATGACCTCCGCCTTGTCATCCCAGGCGTCGACCAGCCCCTTGAATCCCCCACCGTCACTGCCCCTGTAGTGGGTCATCAGGTTGATCTTGATGCCCTCGACATCCTCACGGCGCTTCAAGATGCCGTTGAAGGCCACCTCCAGGGCCTGGATGCCGTTCCGTGTCGCTGACTCCTCGAACTCCCGCATGCCGTTCTGAAACACACTCACCGATGCCCCTCTCGTCGTTCGGTCCGTGGCGTGGCGATGTTACGAGCGGCTGTTTGATTCCCCGGAGATCTGATGTGTCGTCAGTTTGATTCTGGTGTGTCGCGCTGTTCCCGCCAGGTGCACCGCGGTGCCGTGACGTCGGTGCGGCCGGTCTCCGCGGCCCCCGGGGACAGGTCGGGGCCGGACGGCAGCATCGCCAGCATCAACGCGGGCATCTCCTCCGGTGACATGTCCTGGTAGCCCAGCGCCGCGACGGCGTCCTGGGTGGAGAGGCGGTACTTCACACCGGCCTCGGTGACCAGGTAGAGCGTGGAGCCGACCTTGCCTCCGCCCGCGCCCACGGCCCGGACCAGGGCGCCGCGGCCCGGTGGCACGGTGATCCGGTCCACAGGCAGACACGGCGCGGCGGCCGCTGGGGAGGAGTGCTGGGCCACCGGACCGAGGTCGCCGTTGGCCGCCAGCGCCACGCCCACGCGGGTGCCCTTGGACTGCGGGGTGACTCGCGCGCAGAGCGTCTGGTCCTGCGGGACCGTCACCGGCTTCGGTGGGTTCTCCGGCGACTCTCCGGGGCCCTTGGTCTTCCCCGCACCGGGCGCCAGATGGCTCTTGAGTGCCTCGGAGGTCAGCGTGACGGGGGCCGGGGAGGTGCCACCGTATGCCTTCTGGCGAGTGTGCGGATCGCCGAGGACCAAGGCCACCTCGGTGGCGGTGAGCGGGGTCAGGCCGTCCTCGCGCAGCAGGTAGTAGCGCGCGCTGGAGCCCGGCACGGCCAGCTGGAAGATCTGCCCGACCCTCGTCGACCGGTCCCCCAACCGGGGCCCGGGGTCACCGAGGCCGGGGATGTCGGGCGGAGCCAGGTCGGGGCCGGTGGGCAGGGCGTTGAGGAACGCCGCCGAGACCGGCACGGGGGTGACGGAGGCGTAGCCGAGGGCCTCCTGGGCGGCGGAGCCGCGGTCCAGCCGCAGGCGGCTGCCCTGCCAGAGGAGGTATTCGGTACCCCCGGGCCCCACCACCAGAACCCCCTGCCCCTTGCCGAGGGGGTCACCACCGGCGCCGTTGCCCACCGCCAGTGTGGTGAGGGAACCGGTCCTGGCCGTGGCGTCCTTCGTGGGTGTGGCGCACACCTGCCAGGGGTCGCCGGACAGGTCACCGGCGCCGGGAACCTCGTCCGGCGCCCCCTCGATGCCGACCGGGGTCCCGTGCGGTGTGCCCATGAGGGACTTCGCTCCCACGGTGGTCGTGGCCAGGTCTCCTCCGGTGAGGAGCTTGGCGGACGCGTAGTTGCGCACGGGGCGGAGCCGGCCGTCGAGGAAGAGGTAGCGGGCCCCGGTGTTCTTGTCGACGATGAGATCGCCGGAGGAGCGCCAGGAGTCCGTCGTACCGGGGCTGACGAGGCCGAGGACGAAGGCTCCGGCGGCCAGCAGGATGGCGACGATGACGCCGACGGCTATGCCTCGGTTGGTGCGGCCCTGCGGGCTTTCCGGCGCGTCCGGATCGGAGCGCAGCATGCTGGAGGTGAGCCGGCCCATGAGGAACATGTGGGCCTGGACCTGGTCGCGTTTGTTCTGCATGAGGAACTCGTCCTTGGGGGTTATCCGTTGAGGGCGCGCAGCCAGCCGTAGACGCCGAGCACCCACAGCGACAGGGGCAGCAGGCTGATGGCCATGGCGAAGTGCAGGATCTCGGCGAAGCGGCCCCAGTAGGGGACCAGTCGCCGGCCGGGCACCGTCCAGGAGGCGATGGCGAGGGCGGCCGCGGCCGCCAGCACCCCCGCGACCAGCAGCAGCCGCCCGCCCGGAGTGGTGGAGAGGGCGACGTCGTAGGCCAGCAGTCCGGCACCCCACACGCCCGCGGCGACCAGTGACAGGCGCTGGAGCGAGTTGCCCAGGCTGCGGCTGTGCAGCAGCAGGAGCAGCGACAGGGCCACGACGGTGAGCGTGGTGGGAAGCGTGGGGCCGTGGGCGAGACCGTACAGGCAGGTGGCGCAGATGGCGGCGGTGGCGCCGTACAGGCCGGTCATCCAACCGTCGGCGACGACCGCGCGAGCGGCCACGGTGGACGGCAGGTGCGGCTCGATGCCCTCCTGGAGCTGCTGGGCGTTGGTCGGCAGGGGCGGCATCCGCAGTCCGGCGAGCCGGAATGACATCGAGGGTACGAAGGCTCCGAAGATGACCGCGGCCAGGGCGAGGAGCCCGGCCGTGTGGCCCGGGCCCAGGTCGGCGGTCATCATCAACGCCCCTGCCAGGACCGCGGCCACGGCGACCGCGACCAGGGCCAGGAACAGCGCGGCGAACGCGACCACCACCGCGACCGCGAGCATCGCACCGCCCGCCGCCGCGGCACCGGCGGCCAGGAGCCGGCTGCCCAGCGTCTCGTAGTGGTGCGGACCGCTGAGGGCGCCGCCGGGGAGCAGCCAGCCGGCCAGGCCGAAGTACGGTACGGCGGCCAGGCCCAGCACCGCGCCGGCCTCCGCGTCGCCGACGGCGCGACTGGCCGAGCCGGCTCCCCCGAGCAGCAGCATCCCGGCGACGGCGGCGGCCAGTGCCCGCAGCTCGCCGGAGGCCCCCGGCAGGGCGAGGGTGGCCAGTCCGGCCGCGAGGGTGAGCAGGAGAACACCCAGGAGCGTTCTGCGGCTGGTCTTCGCGGCCCACCCGAAGGGGCGGTCCTGCATGGTCTCGGCGATGCCGTCCACCAGGTCGTCCAGCACCACTTCGGGCAGGACGTCGGTGCGCGGGCGCAGGTAGAGGGTCTCGCCGTCGTGCAATCCGATGGATTCCAGGCTGCGTTCCTCCTCCAGCGGCTGCCCGCCCAGCCGCTGGAGGACCCAGCCGCTGTGTTCCAGCCCCTTTTCGGCGAGATCTTCGCCGGCGTAACTCGCCAGGGTGGGGAGCAGATCCGCCACGGGTACGTCGGCGGGCACCGCCAGGTCGATGGATACGGCGGGCGTGCGCACGGTGACGCGGCACAGGCCTGCCGTTGTGCTCTCAGGCATGGGAAAACTCACGCTTCGTCGGGAGACCTGGAGTCTCCGGGAGGGACGTACGGTGGACTCGCGCGTGGGATGTGCGCGGGGGTGCGTGGTGAACGCACGTGTCGGGCCTACGCGTTGGACGTACGCGTGGTTGCCCTGCACACTACTGAGCTGAACCGCCTACTCGTCTGCGTCCCGCTCAGTGAACCGTAGAGACGGATCGTAGACTCTTCCCGTCCGGCCGGGGTTCCTGCCCCCGGACCGGCCGCGAACTCAGCGCGCTGCCTGCCGCGCCTTCACGCGTTCCTCTCGCGTCGCCGTTGCCCTGCTCGTCCGGGGCGGCGTCCACACCATCCCGCGTCGCCACCGAGTCGTCCTCGGGTGCGGCCGCCTGGGCAGCACCCTCCGAAGGAGACCAACCGCTTGAGTACCGTCCTGTTCCGCAGGCCCGCGCGTCGGCGCGGACCGGACATGCCCGAAGGAGAGTTGAGCCTCCAGGAGCCGCCCACGCTCCCCGAGGTCACCGCCGACTCCTCGGCCATCTGGAACTACCTCCCCATGGCGCTGATGTCGGTGTCCATGATGCTCATGTACATGCGGCCCGGAGGCTCCAGGAGCGGCGCCTTCATCTACCTGGCCCTGGGCATGATGGTCGTCTCCGCCGCCGCCATGATCCTGGGACAGTTCATGCGCCGGGCCAGCGAACGCAAGCAGAAACTCAAGGGCGAGCGCCGGGACTACCTGCGCTACCTGCGCCAGATCCGGCGCAAGGTGCGCGCCGCGGTGGCCGACCAGCAGCGGGCCCTGGCGTGGCGCCACCCGGAGCCGGCCGGCCTGTCGTGGCTTGTGGGCACCACCCGGCTGTGGGAACGCCGCCCCTCGGATCACGACTTCGGCGAGGTGCGGGTCGCGGTCGGCGACCAGAAGCTGGGGCTACGGCTGGCGCCGCTGTCCACCAAGCCGGTCGAGGACCTGGAACCGCTCAGCGCGCACGCGCTGCGCAGCTTCATCCGTGCCTATTCCACCGTGCCCGAGCAGCCCATCGCCGTCTACCTGCGGACCTGGGCCCGGGTACTGTTCCGCGGCGACGAGGAACGCGTCCGCGCGCTGGGGCGGGCGATGGTGGCCCAGCTGGCCGTCTCCCACTCCCCCGAGGATCTGTGGATCGCCGTCTGCGTGTCGGACGAGCGGCGGGGCGCGTGGGAATGGGTGAAGTGGCTCCCCCACAGCCTGCACCAGCAGGACTCCGACGGCGCCGGCCCCGTGCGCAGGGTGGTCTGCTCCGTCAACGAGCTCGACGAAGTCCTCGGCGCCGAGTTCACCGAACGCCCCTCGTTCGACGCCGACGCCGTGGCCGGGCGCGAGGAGCCGTACACGCTCGTCGTCCTGGACGGGGCCACCGTCCCGGGCGGCCATCGGATGGACGGTTCCGGCTTCCGTAACGCGGTCGTCCTCGACCTGGACGGCTCGCTCACCTGGCGGCCCGGCCGGGCCACGCTCCGGCTCGACCTCGCCGAGGAGGTCATGCGGCTGGTGCGCACCGACCGGGAGCGCAAGGAGCAGCACACTGCGCTGGGGCTGCCGGACCGGATGGGTGTCGTCACGGCGACGGCGCTGGCCAAGCAGCTCGCCCCGTACCGCATGGGCGTGGCCACGGACTCCGCCCAGCCCCTGGCCACCGACGTCGAGCTGACGTCCCTGCTGGGCATCCCCGACCTGCACCGGCATGAGCCGGCCACACTGTGGCAGCGGCATACGGGGGCGCGGCGGTTGCGGGTGCCGATCGCGGTGGGACCTGACGGGGCCCCGGTGGAGCTGGACATCAAGGAGTCCGCGCAAGGAGGCACCGGCCCGCACGGAATGCTGATCGGCGCGACTGGGTCGGGCAAGAGTGAGCTGCTGCGTACGCTGGTGCTGGGGCTGGCGCTGGCCAACTCCTCGGAGACGCTGAACTTCGTGCTGGTGGACTTCAAGGGTGGCGCCACGTTCCTGGGGCTGGACGAGCTGCCGCACACCTCCGCGGTCATCACCAACCTCGCGGACGAGGTGGCGCTCGTCTCCCGTATGCAGGACGCCCTGCACGGTGAGCTCATCCGCCGCCAGGAACTCCTGCGTGCCGCCGGCAACTACACCTCCGCCCTCGACTACGAGAAGGCACGGGCCGACGGGACACCGCTCGCGCCGCTGCCGAGCCTGTTCGTCGTGGTCGACGAGTTCAGCGAACTGCTCGCCGCACACCGGGAGTTCATGGAGCTGTTCGTCATGATCGGCCGGCTCGGACGCAGCCTCGGGGTGCACCTGCTGCTCGCCTCGCAGCGCCTCGACGAAGGCCGGATGCACCAGCTGGAGTCCCACCTGTCCTACCGCATCGGTCTGCGGACGTTCTCCGCGATGGAGAGCCGGGGCGTGCTGGGGGTGCCGGACGCCTACGAGCTGCCGCCGACACCGGGCAGTGGCTTCATCAAGACGGGTGTGGAGGCGCTGACCCGGTTCCGGGCCGCGTACGTCTCCGGACCGTACCGCCGGCGGAGCGGGTCGGCCCATCAGGCCCGCGTCGCCAGCCAGGTGGTGCCGTGGACCGCGGGCTGGGTCGTGCCCCGGCAGCTGCCGGACTCGCCGGAGAACGAGCCGGAGCAGCCGGACGAGGAGGAGGACGGTGACTCGCTGCTGTCGGTCGCCGTGGAGCGGCTGCGCGACGCCGGGCCGCCCGCCCATCAGGTGTGGCTGCCGCCGCTGAACGAGCCGTCCACGGTGGATGAACTGCTGGGGCCGCTGGCGCCGGACGTCACGTACGGGCTGACTTGCGACCGCGCCCGGCGGGGGCGGCTCACCGCGCCGGTGGGCATCATCGACCGGCCCTTCGACCAGCGCCGGGACAAGATGATGGTCGACCTGTCCGCTGCCGGTGGCCACGTGGCCATCGCGGGCGGGCCGCAGAGCGGCAAGTCCACTCTGATCCGCACCCTGATCGTCTCCCTCGCGCTCACCCACACCCCCCGCGAGGTGCAGTTCTACTGCCTCGACTTCGGCGGCGGAACCCTGGCCGGGCTCGCCCAGCTCCCCCACGTCGGCGGCGTCGCCGCCCGCATGGACAAGGAGCGCGTCGGCCGCGTCATCGCCGAGATCACCTCGCTCCTCGCCCACCGGGAGAAGTTCTTCCTCGAACACGGCATCGACTCCATGGCCGCCTACCGTCGCCGCCGCGCGGCGGGTGAGTTCCCGGAGGAGACGCATGGCGACGCCTTCCTCGTCATCGACGGCTGGCCCACCGTCCGCCAGGACTACGACCAGCACATCCAGACCTTCAACGCCATCGCCCAACGCGGCCTCAACTACGGAATCCACCTCGTCACCAGCACCGCCCGCTGGGTCGAGCTCGCCGCCGCCATCCGCGACCAGTCCGGCACCCGCCTGGAACTGCGGATGGGTGACCCGATGGACTCCGGCATCGACCCCCGCAAAGCCGCCGGCGTCCCCCGCGTCCCCGGCCGCGGCCTGACCCGCGAATCCAAGCTCCACTACCTCGCCGCCCTGCCCCGCATCGACGGAAAGCCGGAAGCCGACGATCTCTCCGAGGGCGTCGCGGACCTGGTGGCCCGCGTGCGCGAGCACTGGACAGGCCCGCCCGCTCCCCAGGTGCGGATGCTGCCCACGCTTCTGCCCGCCGCCGAACTCCCGCCCGCCGAAGGCGACCTGCGTGTGCCGCTGGGCGTGGAGGAAGACCGGATGGAGCCCCTCTGGCACGACTTCGCGGCCAATCCCCACCTCGTCGTCGTCGGCGACACCGAGAGCGGCAAGACCAACCTGCTGCGCCTGATGGCCAAGGCCATCACCGACCGGTACACGCCCGCCGAGGCCCAGATCATCGTCGTGGACTACCGCCGCGAACTCGTCGAAGCCGTCCCCGACGACCACCGTCTCGGCCACGCCGTCTCCACCGACGCCCTCAAGGAACTCGTCGAGGGAGCGGCACGCGCCATCCGCTCCCGGCTCCCGGGCCCCGACATCGCCCCCTCCCGTATGCGGCTGTGCGACTGGTGGACCGGCCCCCGCCTGTTCATCCTGGTCGACGACTACGACATGGTCGGCGGTGGCGGGCCGCTCAACCAGCCCTTCTCCGCCCTGATGGACCACCTCGCCCTCGGCTACGAGGTCGGTGCCCACCTCATCGTGGCCCGCGCGGCGGCCGGCGCGGGGCGTGGACTCAACGACCCCCTGCTGCGGCGCCTGCTGGAGGTCAACTCCCCCGGCATTCTGCTGTCCTGCCCGCCCACCGAGGGCTATGTCTTCGGCAACGTGAAGGGCCGCAACCTCGTTCCGGGGCGCGGTACACACATCACCCGCCGCAAGAAGACGGAGCTCCAGACCGCCCTCCTCGGCCCCGAGTCGGCGTAGTGGACGGGCGGCCGGAGGGCCGGACAGGCCGTCCGGCCTGCGGCACATGACATGGGATGGCAGAGGGGGAACGGGCCTGGCCCCGTTCCGCCACACAATCAGGAGGGCGTGGCGTGGCACGGCAGGTACTGACGGTCGGTCCGGAAGGGCCGGACGGGTTCCGGACGATCGGTGAGGCGCTGGCCGCGGCACGTACGGGCGCGGTCCTCCACGTCCGTCCCGGCCGGTATGCCGAGAACCTCACGGTCCGGACCCGGGTGACGATCGTCGCCGAGGGCGAACCGGGAAGTGTGGAGATCTGTCCGCGGCGGGGCACGGCGCTCACGCTGGTGGGGGAAGCGGTGATGCTGACCGACCTCGTGCTGCGCGGCGGCAGCGAGGACGTGGCCGTGGTGGACGCGCCGCGCGGCCAGGTGGCGCTGGAGCGGTGCACGGTCGTCGGGTCGGGATGGACGGCGGTACTGGTACGGCAGACGGGATCGCTGGCGATGCGTGGCTGCCGGGTCACCAACCGCGAGGGCGCCGGAATCGTGGACACGTCCGAGACCGGCAGCGTCATCGAGGACTGCGTACTGGAGAACCTGGGCAGTTCCGCGATCGTGCTCAGCGAGAACGCCCGCTCCACCGTCCGTGACTGCCGCATGCGCGACGCGCGCGGCAACGGTGTCCTGGCCAACGGCGAGGCCCAGGGGTCGATCGAGTCGTGTGACATCACCGGGACGGACAAACCCGCGATCGCGTTGGAGGGCAACAGTACGACGCGGGTCCTGCGCACGACCGTCCGTGACTCCGCCATCGGTGTCTACCTGACCAGTTCCTCACGTCCCACGCTGGAGCAGGTGTCGGTGTCCGGTACGACCGGACCGGGGATCGCCCTGTCGGCCGGCGCCGATCCCCTGCTGCGGCGGTGTGACACGTCCCGGACGAAGGGTCAGGGGCTGGTGGTCACGGAACGTTCGCGCGGCACCTTCGAGGACTGCGAGTTCCGTTCCGCCGGCGGGGCGGCGATCCGGGTGGCCGACTCCAGTTCGCCGTCGTTCTTCCGCACGGTGGTGCGTGACTGTGCCGACCCCGAAGCCGCGGTGCTTCTCGTGGAGGAGTCGACCGCGGAGTTCGACCGGCTGGAGGTGGCGGACGCCAAGGGCAGCGCCATCGCGATCCGCTCGCACGCCAACCCGTTGATCCGGCACGCCCACATCACGGCACCTGGCCGGTTCGGCGTCGAGGTGGGTGAGCAGGGACGCGGCCGACTGGAGTTCTGCATCGTCGAACGGGCGACCGGGCACGGCGTACGCATCGCCGACGGCGGCAACGCCCAACTGGACGACTGTGTACTGCGCGCCTCCGGTGAAGCCGCCGTCTCCGTCGGCCGCGAGGGCTACGCCACCGTGCGCGACGTCGAGTTCGACGGCAGCGGCGCGTCCGGCGTCGTAGTGGAGGACGATGGCGAACTCTCCCTGACGCGCGGCCAGGTCAGGGGCGCGGGTGCACATGGCGTGCTGCTGTCGGCGGGGGCCCGCGCCGAACTCCACTCCTGCGAGATCAGGGGCAGCGTCGGCGACGGCGTCCGCGTCGACACCGCCGAGCCGGTCAGCGTCACCGGGTGCACGGTGCGCGACAACCGGGGCGCCGGGCTGAACCAGGTCCGGGCAGGCGAGCGGCTGGAGGTGCTGGAACTGACCAGCGCCGACAACGGCGTGCCCGACAGCTGGGGCTCCGAGGTGTCGACGAAGGCCGGGCCGGGCGGCGGCAAGGACTCCGGACGCAACGAACCGAAGGACCCGCTGGAGGAGTTGGAGACCCTGATCGGCCTCGAAGGCGTCAAGCACCAGGTGCGCACCCTGGTCAACCTCAACCAACTCGCCCAGCGGCGCCAACGTCTCGGCATGCCCGTGCCGTCGATGAGCCGCCACCTGGTCTTCGCGGGCCCGCCCGGCACCGGCAAGACGACCGTGGCGCGGCTCTACGGCTCCATCCTGTCGCAGCTCGGGGTGCTGCCGCAGGGGCACCTGGTGGAGGTGTCGCGGGCGGATCTGGTGGCACAGGTGATCGGTGGCACGGCGATCAAGACGACGGAGGCGTTCACCAAGGCGATCGGCGGTGTGCTGTTCATCGACGAGGCGTACACGCTGACCTCCGGAGGTTCGTCGAACGACTTCGGGCGGGAGGCGGTCGACACCCTGCTGAAGCTGATGGAGGACCACCGTGAGGATGTGGTGGTGATCGCGGCCGGCTACTCCGAGGAGATGGGTTCGTTCCTCTCCTCCAACCCTGGCCTGGCCTCCCGCTTCACGCGCACCATCGAGTTCGGGAACTACTCGGTCGAGGACCTGGTGACGATCACCGAAAGCATGTGCGCCTCCCACCGGTACGAGCTCGGGCCGGGCACGGCGGAGGCGTTGGCCGCACACTTCGAGAGGATGGACCGGGGCGCCACGTTCGGCAACGGCCGGGCGGCGCGCGGGGTCTTCGAGGAGATGGTGGACCGCCAGGCGGTCCGGCTCGCCACGATGGCCGAACCCGCCGAGCGCGACCTCACGCAGCTGCTGCCGGAGGACGTCAGCGACACGGCATCGGCGGAGCGGGAGACGGCCGAGGACCGGGAGACCATGCTGGCCAGGCTGAACTCCATGATCGGACTCGATGCCGTCAAACGCGAGGTGGGCGACCTGGTCAGCCTGCTGTCGACGGCCAAGCAGCGCGAGGCCGCGGGACTGCCCGCCCCCTGCATCAGCCAGCACCTGGTCTTCTCCGGGCCACCCGGCACCGGCAAGACCACCGTGGCCCGCCTCTACGCCCAACTCCTCCATTCACTAGGAGTACTGACGAAGGGGCAACTCATCGAAGTGGCCCGCGCCGACCTCGTCGGCCGCTACGTCGGCCACACCGCGCAGCTCACCAAAGAGGTCTTCGAAAGCGCCATGGGCGGCGTGCTCTTCATCGACGAGGCCTACACCCTCACCCCCGAGGGCTCGTCCTCCGACTTCGGCCGGGAGGCGGTGGACACGCTGCTGAAGCTGATGGAGGACCACCGTGACGAGGTGGTGGTCATCGTCGCGGGCTACACGGAGGAGATGGGCCGGTTCCTGGCCTCCAACCCGGGCCTCGCCTCCCGCTTCTCCCGCTCGGTGGAGTTCGAGAGCTACACCACCGACGAACTCCTCACCATCGTCGGACACAGCGCTGAGGACTCCGGATACACCTGCTCGGACAACACTCTTCAGACGCTGCGCGACCACATCGACGCCATCCCCCGCGACCGTTCCTTCGGCAACGCACGCCTGGCACGCCAACTCCTGGAAACCATGGTCACCCAACAGGCCCGCCGCCTGGCCTCCGTACGCCAACCCAGCATCGACGACCTGCGCACCCTCCTCCCCGAGGACCTGCCGACAACCGGGCAGCGCCGATCCTGACGGGTCGGCCGATGACGGTCGCGGGCGGCCCAGCTCCCCGCCGAGCCGTGTCTCCCCATCCCGCGGGAAGACGTCGAATCCCCCGAACACGGCGTCCGGGTGCGTGGAGTCCCAGGAGAACCTCGCGCGCGACGCGTCAACCCCGGCTCTGCTGTTGTCCATTGCCTTCCGATCCACCTCCTGCGTCACTCCGACCCCACCCCGTGGCGCGCTCCTTCTATTCATATGTCGCCGTGGTTCATGTGCGCGCCGCGCCGATCTTCCTAGGCTTCGACGCAGAAACGCTCCCCGGCTGTTCCCTGCCGGAAGCATATGAAAGGCGAGGAACCCAGGAGCGCTTCGGCCGCGTGGTCGTCATCGCGCGCGCCGGTACCGTCACCGGACCACCGGCGCCATGACAGGGCACTGCAGCCCTTTGGCCGGCCACCGCCTCCGTATGTTCACCAGACCGGCCCCCCATGGACAGCATGATCGACAACGTACGCATCTCCTCGGCGCGGCCAAGCCCCGAGAAAGAGAGTGCGCGCCCACCATTGGTGGCGAGCACACGTGACGGCCACCATCGCAGGGGTGCCCGGTCTCCCATCCCGCCCCCGCGCGATGCCGTCAGAAGGTGCCGAACATGGTGAACACACACACCGATGAGACCCTGCGGTACGGCGTGCTCGGCCCGGTCCACGTGCTGCGCGGTGACACCGCGCTGGACTTGGGGCCACGCCAGCGCCGGGTGCTCCTCACCCGCCTCCTCATCGAGGACGGCCGCCCCGTCTCCCTGGACGAACTCTGCCGGGACCTCGGGCGGGACGACCAGCCGGCTGCGGTGTCCTCCGTCCGCGCTCACATCAGCCGACTGCGCTCGGTGCTCGACCCGGCACGACGGGGGCCGTCCGCCGTGCTGGCCCACGGCCCGTCCGGGTACAGCCTGAAGGTGCCACGCGCAGCACGCGACACCGTCCTCTTCGAGGAATCCACCGCCATGGCCCGTATCGCCCTGAGTCAGGGTCAGCCGGCGTTGGCGCGCGAAGAGGCGGAGACAGCGCTCGGACTCTGGCGTGGCAAGGCCTTCGGTGAAGCCGCCGAGTACGCCTTCACAGCACGTGAGGCGGCCCGGCTCACCGCCGCCCACCAGGATGCCAAGGAACTGCAGGCCACCATCCTCATCGAACTGGGCGATCTGGAGCAGGCCGTCGGCATCGCCGAGGGGCTCACCATCACCGCCCCGCTCCGCGAGGCGTCCTGGGCGCTGCTGATGCGCTCGCTGTACGAGGCGGGCCGCTCGGTCGAGGCGCTCCAGCAGTACGAGCGGTTCCGCATCATGCTGGCCGGCGATCTCGGCCTGGACCCCAGCCCCGGGCTGGCCGATCTGCACACCGCCATCCTGCGCCACGACACCGCCGTCCTCGGCGACCCCCGGCCCTCCCGCTCCACCACCGCTCTGGCCTGCACCACCCCGGCCACCACCCCCCGCACCACCGGCGAACCGCTGGTGGGCCGGGAGGAGGAGACCGCCCAACTGGCCGCCATCCTGGAAGAGGCCGCCGCGGGGCGCACCCAGTGGGCCGTGCTCTCCGGTGAGCCGGGGTCGGGAAAGACCCGGCTGCTGGACGAGATCTCCGCCCGGGCCCAGGCCGCCGGGTTCACCATCACCCGGGCCAGTAGCGGCCAGGCCCTGAGCGAGAGCCAGGAGATCTCACTGGTGTGCCCCACCACCCAACTCCTGAACGGCTTACGCCAAGAGGAGGTGGGCGCACCCGTTCAGGAATCCACCAGTGAGGGGCGGCTCGCCGCGCTGCTGCGAGAGCTGGGCAGGGAACCCACCCTGTGTGTGATCGACGACATCGACTGGGCCCCACCGGACTTCCACGCCCTGCTGCTCCAGCTCGCCACCATGCTGCGGGACGCTCGTGTCGCCGTCGTCTGCGCCCTGAGAGACGCCGACGACCCCGCGGTCAGGGGGCTGCTCGCGGAGCTGGCCCGTCATGGCGCCGCCTGGCTGCATCTGGAACCGCTGTCGGCCACCGATGTGGCCGAACTGCTCACCGCCCGCGGTGAGCACGCGCCGCCCGAAACGGTCTCGGCGTTGCACCAGCGCAGCGAGGGCAATCCCTTCACTCTCAGCGAGCTGCTGAAACTCCCGCCCGACCGGCGCATCGGACGCACGGCCCGCCTACCGGCCTCGGTACGCAGCGTCATCCAGGCGCGACTGGCCGAACTGCCCGTAGCGGCACGGACGATGCTCACCTATGCCGCCGCCGACGGCGCACGGCTGGACGTCGGCCTGCTCGCCGACGTCCAGGGCATGACGCGGGACCGGCTGCTGCCGCTCGTCGACGCCGCCGTCGCCGCCCGTCTGCTGGTCTGGGACCCGACTCCCGACGAGCGCTCCCCGGGGCACTACCGCTTCCCCGAACTGCCCCGGGAGGTGGTGCTGTCCACCCTCACCCCCACCTCCCGGCACCTGCTGCACGCCGCGCTCGCCCGTGAGCTGACCCACAGGACCAGCGCCACCCCCGCGCGGCTGTCCCGCCATCTCCGCGCGGCGGGCCCGATGGCCCCGTCCGCGGAATCCGGCCAGGCCCGCGGCCGGGTGACGGAACCAGGGCTCTGACCTGCCCCCTCAGCTCGTGTCACCACCCCACAGCCACCGGACCGCCAGAGGAGAAGTACATGTCCGATCAGCACAAGGCCACCGGCGAAGGGGCCGCCGGTTTCCCCGACGCCGCAACCGTCGCCGCGCACCTCATCGGCGAGAGCCCTCCCGCCGCCCCTGCCGCCGCTTCCGGGCGCGCACCGTTGCGGCGGACGCCCGGCGCTTCCGGGCACGCGCCGTCGCGGACGCCCGGCGCTTCCGGCCGGGACGCGTCGGCCGGCGGCCCGGAAACAGGACCGAATGCCGAGACCACCGTCATCCGGACGGCCGCGCACGGCGGTTCGACCTCGGCTCCCGCCTCCCAGCGGGAGGCCGCCGGCACCAGCGAACGTGCGACCACGCCGAAGCCATCGGAAACATCGGCCACCCGAGGTGAGCGCGAGGCCGAGGCGACGGCCGGCGGACAGCCGACAGGCGACGGCCGGGCCACGGTCGGTATCCGCGGCTGGGTCTCCCGCCGTGGCTGGGGCGCGACGACGACCGCGTCCGCGGAGGGGCACGCGGACGGCACCGGCACGGCGGCCACCGCCGCGGCGGGTTCCGGTGGCGACTCCCCCGACTCGGGCGACGGCTCCCCCGGCCGCCCCACGAAGCCCATCCTCGCGGGCGCCGCCATGGCAGGGGCCATCCTCATCGCCGTACCGCTGCTGGTCATGGCCATGAGCGACGACGAGGACGACAAGAGCGCGACCTCTTCCAGCTCCAGTGACACCATCCTGGACGATGACGGTTCGAAGTGGGGATCGTTCGTCGGCGAGTCGCCGTCCGCGAAGAAGCCGAAGGAGAAGGCGGACAAGGAAAAGAGCAAGGACAAGGGCAAGGAGGAGGAGAAAGGCCAGGGCACGAAGGGGGCCGCGAACTCCCCCGCCCGGAAGCAGGCGAAGGGGTCCTCGGCGGGGGCCGGTTCCTCGAAGGCGACGAATCCGAAGACCGGGGAGCGCAAGCGCGCGACCAGCGGTTCCAACACGCTGCCGACGGTCCTGACCCGGGTCCTGATCAAGAACAGCAAGAACGGCACCTGCGCCGACATCCCCGGCTTCACCAGCGGCCCCAATGACGGCCCGATCACCCAGGCGACGTGCAACAGCAACACCGACGACAACCAGTTGTGGAACCTGGAGAAGAAGTACGACAGCGCCGGTCCCGGCGGCGCGCCCCTCTTCCAGATCCGCAACGTCATGGACTCCAAGTGCCTGGATCTCGGCGGATACGGAGGCAGTTCGAGCGGCACGGAGGTGCAGGAGTTCCCGTGCAACGGCACGACCGCGGACAACCAGCTGTGGTGGCTGGACGAGCGGACGGACGGCAAGTTCTGGATCCGCAACTTCGCCAGCGACAGCCAGTGCCTGGACACCTTCGCGAAGAACGACGACAACAGGCACCTGATCATCTGGCCCTGTGCACCGGAGAACCGCAACAACCACGCGTGGATCTTCACCCGCAAGTGACACCGTCACCAGCTAGCCCGTGAAGACGTGGCCCTGAAGGCATTCACCTCCTGCGGCCCCGGCGGCTTCCGCCGGAGCCGCAGCCATACCGCTCCCATCCGCCGTACCGTCGAGCCCCCGGTTCCGCGTGCCCGCGCGTCGGCACGGACCCGGATACGGAGAACCGGTGTCCGAGCGCCCGGGCGGCGGAGTGCCGCGGCGCCCCCGGGCACCGCCCCACGGCTACCCCGCAGCACGCCACTTGCGGGCATTGCCCCGGGGGACGACAGCCATCGCCGCGGCAACCAGCAGGACCACGGCCAGGCCCCCGCCGGCGATCAGCAGCGTACGGAACCGGATCCCAGGCGAGGCCGACGGCGCAACGTGCACCGGGGCCGCCTCGGGCTCGGCGTCACCAGGCGCGGCAAGGTCGGGGTCCAACGCGGAGGGCGCACCCTCCGGCCGGCCACCGTCCGGCCCGTAGTCGACCACCGACAACACCTCCGGGACGCGGGCAGGGAAGTACGCACGGGCCCGGGTGTCAGACGTGCCGTCCGCACCCTCGGGAGCCGTGTCCGGTGCCGCGGGAGCGACGACGAGCACGTCCTTCGCGAACGCGTGCGCGACCGCGCCCCGCGATCCGCCCCCCGCTGTCGCCGGCCACGACCTGACCGACATACACCACGTCCGCACCCCCGCCGACGACGGCCTCGATACCCTGCGCGATCAACTCGGCGCTCGGACTGCCCTGTTGGTCCGTGCCGCGCGCGGCGAGGACCCGCGCGGACGGGGCGACCCCGGTGACAACGCCGTACTCCCCGGCCGCGGCGCGGCGGACGCACCGGATCCGCCCGAGCAGACCACCGCCTACCAGGCCATCGTGAACACCTTCAACCAGCACCCCGACCCGGCATTCCGCGTCCGCGCACTGCACGAACTCCTCGGCATGCCCACCGGCGACCCGACCTTGAACGTCACCCGGAGCCGTCTCGGACGCCGCAGCCGCCAAGGCTTCCTCTCAGCACCGCCGGACGAGGCACCTAGCAGAAACGGACTTAACGCCCTCTCAAGCGTGGCGGTCGCTTCGTGGCGACCGACCGCGTCCAAGTCAAGCCCTCGACGTCGGCCGAGTATGGCAGCGCTGAGGCGTACCGGCGCATGTCGTTCAACGCGCCGTTCCTGCCAGGACGGCTCGGACGCCGTGATCACAACCGCCACAGCCCGTCGTCATCGCAGGGCAAGATCGCGTCGCCTTGAGCAAGTTGAGCGCCCGCGACTGCCCGCTCCGTACTGCGATGCCGGCTCAAGCTGCGATGTCGGCTTCGGGTTGGAGTGCGGGGCCGAGCAGCAGGCCCCCGTCCAGGACGAATTCCGAGCCCGTGGCGAATGATGCGTCCTGGGAGGTGATGAAGAGCAGCAGGCGGGTGATGTCGGAGGGTTCGGCGAGGCGGGGGATGGCGAAGGGGTCGGGCGAGTAGAAGTCGGCGATGGCCGGCTGGCCTGCGACGGTGGGTTCGTTGATCAGCGGTGTGGAGACGACGCCGGGGTGGAGGGAGTTGACCCGGATGTTGTCCCGTCCCAGCTCCAGCGCGGCCGTCTTGGTCAGCCCGCGCACGGCCCACTTGCTGGCGGTGTAGGGGGCGTAGAAGGCCGTGCCGACGTGGGCCATGGTCGAGGCGATGTTGACGATGGTTCCGCCGCCGCCCCTGCGCATCGACGGAGCCACGGCCCTGATGCCGAGGAACTGGCCGGTGACGTTGACGCTGAAGGTGTGCTCCCAGGTGCGGAGTTCGGTGTGCTCGATGGGGGCCGCCGGGTTCTGGACTCCCGCGTTGTTCACCAGGATGGTGACCGGCCCGAAGTGGCCTTCGACTTCTCGTACCACCGCCGCCCAGTGGTCCTCGCTGGCGACATCCAGGTGGACGGACAGAGCCCGATGACCGAGCTGAGCGGCGAGATCGCGGCCGGCGTCGTCGGCGCGGCCGGCGATGACGACGTTCGCCCCCTCGGCGTGGTAGCCCCGCACATGACTGCTGCCCATGCCCCCGCTGCCGCCCGTGACGATGACGGTCTGGCCCTCAAAGCGTCCCATGATGCTTCCTTCCAGGCTCACATAGTGGTGAGCCAAGTGACTCACCTTCTCGCTCAAGGTAGGAGCGGACTAGAGGTGAGTCAAGTGACTCACCTCGTAGCGAGAGGCATACTGGAGCACATGACGGCACAGCCTTCGGAATACCACCGGCGCGTGGCAGCGCAGAAGCGGACGTCCATCATCGAGGCAGCGACGAAGCTGTTCCTCGACTCCGGCTACGACGGCACCTCGCTGGCCCGCATCGCCGAGGCGGCCGGAGTCTCGAGGGCGACTCTGTTCAAGCAGTTCACCACCAAGGCGGCCCTGTTCGAGGCGATCGTCACCGAATACTGGAAGGTCGACGACGGGGAGGCACCCCTCCCCGAGCCAGGGAACCTCCGCGCAGGGCTTGAGACCATCGGACGCCGATACGTGGCCCTTCTCACCCAGCCCGGCATGGCCGCCCTCTTCCGCATCGTCATCGCCGAGGTACCGCGCTTCCCCGAGCTCGGCGAGACCCAGTTCAAGCTCGGCAAGATGCCCTACTTCGAATCGGTCCGCCGCTACCTGGAAGCGGAGAACGCCGCCGGTACAGCCCAGCTTGACGATGCGGAGATGGCGGCGACCCAATTCCTCGGGATGATCTCCAACTACGTGTTCTGGCCGCGGATGCTGCTCGCACGCTGGGAGCCCGACGACTCCGCCATCACCAACGCGGTCGACCAAGCGGTGCTGACCATGCTCGCCCGATACGGCGCGGAGGGGACCCACGGCACCTGAGACACCAGGTGCCCCACCGCGCTGCGCAACCACCCGACAGCTTCCGCACAGGCAGCCTCGCCCTCGTCGAGTACGCCTTCGCTCACACAAGTTCCGGACCCCTCGGAACTGCCGCCGTCGCGATGGAGGCGCGCTCGACAGCCCGCGGCCCTGCAGTCGATCGAAGCCGAAGGCCGATTGCGGGACAGCCCTCAAAGCGTGTTGCAGAAGGCTGCGATCAGGGCATGTCCCTTGTATGCGTGGGGCGTTGAGGGCTGATCACAACGACCCGGTCGAGCAGGAGAAGGCGATGAAGTTCAACACCCTGCTCACCAACGCGGTGATCTTCCACAACGCCCTGGACATCGCCGAGATCGTGCGCCAGCTGCTGGAAGAGGGCTGGGAGATCGACCCCGAGGACCTGGCCTCATCTCGCCCTACCTGACCGAGCGCATCAACCGGTTCGGCGAGTACTCCACCCACGAACTCGGCATCCAGCCAGACGCTTACGCCCCGAAGCTCGACGTCGACTTCACCCCGCTGCGCGAACAGGACCTGACCGCCGCCGGCCTCGGCCAGGCCGCCTGATGCCGGGCGTGGCCGAAGCGAGCGGCGAAGACGGCGAACGCACCCGTACGGCGGGCCGGTGCCTGTACCGCGCCGAGCGTGTCCACGTCGACGACACGCGCATCGGGCATGAGGTCCTGCATGCGGTGTCGGTGCTCTGCGGGGCAGGACTCATGGGAAGGACGGCGGGTTGATGCGAGGGCTCGCGGGTGCGGCGAGCACCGGCCATGTCCCGAGGCGCGCCTTCCATCGCTCCCGGCAGCGCGAACGGACATGTGTCGGCGGCTGCGAGGCATCACAACGCCTTGGTCAGAGCGGCTATGCCGGACACGGCAAGCACGATGCTCACCCACACGTGAAAGCTCGCCGATGACAGTCGACGATGGAGTTGCTCTCCGAACAACGCCCCGACGAACGCGGGCAGAAGCAGCACGGCCGCCACGGAGAGGGTACGCACGTCCATGAGCGTTGCCCCGGACCCCAGGCGCGGGACGAGGGTGTAGCAGTACATCAGGTAGCCGTCGATGAGGAGGAAATAGCCGAGGATCGTCCCCCTCATCCGGGACTTTTCCAGCTGGTAGTCGCTGAGGAAGACAACGAACGGCGGGCCGCCTGCCCCGAACATCCCCTCCATCGCCCCGCTCAGCGCCCCGGCACGGTGTGCGGCGGCCTTCCCCGGAATTCTGGGCGTCCTGACGGCGGTGCGCCGCGCTCGCAGGGTACGCAGCGCATACCAGAGGGTGCAGAGGCCCACGAGGCAGAGCAGGGCACGGATCGGCAGGTACGTCAGGAGGGCGGCGCCTGCTAACCCGCCTGCCATGCCCGGCAGGGCGGCTCGCAGGATCACCCGACGGTCCATCGCCGCGCGGGCCCGGTAGACCATGTGGCAGCCGACGACGAACTGCAGGAAGACCGATACGGCGATCACCGTTCTGAGGTCCAGGACCAGTGCGAGGAGCGGCGCGACGATGGGGCCCGAGCCGAAACCTGTGAGGCCCCGCACGGTGTAAGCCGTGAAGACCACAGCGACGACGAAGGCGGCGATGGCCCACGGGCTGTCGGTCAAGCGCATGCCGCCGCCCGGGGTACGAGCACGAGCGTATGACCGTCGTGCACCGGCGGCGCTAAGACGGAGTGGCCGCTTTCCTCTGTGGCCAGGTACCACCACCCGGGCCCTCTTCGACAGAGACCCGGCCACGTTCTCCGCAAGCTGCCGCCAGCAGCTGCAGTCCATGAACGTCGGCTCCCCGTCCCGCCAGGTATTCGCATCCCGGTCGAACGTCCGGGGAGTCGACGCCACCGTGAACCGGGCCACCGCCACCCGGCAGCGGTGAACCGCAGTTCCGTATCGTCCACGAGATTCCCGATCACTGTCAGAGGAAGGTCGTCAGGCATGGCAGGAAGCCTCGCACAAACCACGGACACACCACCGGCCGTCTTGTCGCCGGCCTCGCTGACAAGCCCGACACCGGACCGCCCCAGGCTGATCAGCCGCGACGGCGCTCGCCCCACAGCGGCAGATCGACGGCAGATCGCTGAGCCCGCGGGCCGGGCGCTTCGGCATCGGCGACTCGCCGTCCCAGCGCCGCGCGTACTGGTCCGGAAGGCCGCCCCAACCCCCGTACGGAACAGGACGGTCAGGTGTCCCGCCCAGCTCATCGGCGGGATCGATCCGCTTCTCCGCAACCGTGCAGCCTGAATGATGGTTTCGAGATGACTTGCAGTACGCTTTGCGTGCCGCAGTAACCGTCAAGCCTTGAACAGCAGTCGCCGTTTGACTCACCCTTCTGGCCGAGTTTCACCTCCTTGACCGATCGGTGAATTATTAGACCTTGCATATTCAGTTGGGGTTTGACTGTAGCGCTTCCTGAAAGCACGGATGAAGTGGCTACTGTCCGCGAATTGCCAGCGTGCGGCGATTTCAGAAATACTCAGTTGAGCGTGCGGTTTAGTGAGTTCAAGTCTAGCCCCTTCCAGCCGCCGGTTGCGAATGTAGGAGCTAATTGAATCTCCCGATGACGCAAATGACCGTTGCAGGGTCCTGACAGACACATTGAGTTCACGTGCCAACATCGCCACAGAGAGTCCAGGATCGTTAAGGAGTCTGTTTGCAAGATTTTTTGCAGCCTCGGCGAGCGCGGGAGCAAACCGGGGCTCTGTATCGTCAAGCCGACCCAGCACTACCGCCCTGGTCAACTCGGTCAGCGTACTTTTAGCAGCTTGAACACCAAATGGACCAAGATTGGCAATATTCGCGCGAATCATTTCCGAGTGAGCTAGTAGTATGCGCATCTCGGCCGTGCTCATAGACCCGATGATGATCTTGTTCTGCAGCAGCGGTTTGAACATGGAGGCAGGGAGAAGGATTATCTTCACGGTAGTGGATGGCGCCGTCTCAAATCGAGGCGGTGACCCAAAGTGCTGAAGATGGAACCGTCCGGACGATACGGCATGCTCTTTTCGGTCGCGACAGCCGCGTAAATCGTATGTCCCGCGCCGGACAACATACATCCGAACCTGATTCTCAATTCCCTGCGGAGTACCCTCGGTTCGCGTGAAGCCGTGAACGTCGACCATTACAACGTCGTCCAGTTTGGCACCCCGACTCACGACCCGAAAGTGACTCACCGTGCCCTGGCTAAAGTGCGGCAACCGAAAGGTGCTGCCGAACTTGGACTCCCATTCACGCCGAAAATTTTCGAATCCCTGCGATGCTGCGTTCGGGTTGGTGGAGTCAAACGCGCATGCACCGGGCGGTTCACTTTCTTGCTGGCCAGCGCTGCTCATTACTTACACCCCTTTCTGAATGGTCAGTTGGCTTTGTCTTTCTTCTGTCGGCGCAGGAGATGTCGGCCGCCGCTCCTTCAATGCCGGACGATCAGCTCGGTCCCCAGACAGTCATCCTGCACCGCCGCAGAGGGCGGGTCCCACTCGCGCCAGATGTGGGCGTCGGCCTTGTCGGCCGCCACGGTCGATGTCCAATCGCGCGGAGTGAAGACAGAAGCCGTCAGTTCACCGGCTGGACCAGGCACGGTGACGGCCTCCTGATCATCCGCGCGAGTCGCCAGGGCTTCTTCGATCGGTGGCGGTGAAGGGGGTAGTCCGCAGTAACGCAATCATGTCCGGCGTGAGCGTGGCCCGACACGTTGTGGCAGTTGTTCCAGCGCGTCGTGCCGGTGGCGCCAACCCGACCGCAGGGTGGCGGTCGGCGTCGAAGCCATGGCGACCGCGAGGTCTTGGCCGCGATCGTGTTCGTGGCGACGTCAGGCTGTACCTGGGATCAGCCCCCTCCCGGCTCCCGTCCGGCGTGACCGCGTTCAGGCGTTTCATGGTCTGAGGCACGCGTCTGGGCCAAACTTCACCGCCTGGTTCTGGATGAGCTCGGCGGCCAGGGCGAGTTGGGCTGGTCCCGGTGCGCGATCGACTCCGTCAGCATCCGCGCTGTGGAAGGGAGGCGCTGACAGGACCGAATCCGACCGATCGCGGCAAGAGGTGAAGTGTGAAAGGCGAAGTCCGTTGCAGAACAGTACGTACGGTGCCCACGCCTCTCAACTCAGGAGGTAGACGAGCGAGAAGAACCAGATGAGGGGGCCTGCGGTGGATGCCACCCCGCGGACCGGAAGTGTGCTTCGTCCAGAAGTCCGCTGCCTGAGCAGCCATCAGGGGCGTAACGATGACGGGTACTTCGGAGTTCACCACGGTATTCCTTCAAGGGTGGCTGATGCGCTGGGTAAAGTACATCAGCCACAGCCCCGGGCGGTCGTTGCCGCCCACACCCAGAGAAGCGGTATAGCAGGCTGTACCTCTTGGCCCCAGGCTGCCTGGGCTATCAACCGGCTGCGTGAACAACTCCTGGAAGTCTTCCCGGCTTTGGAGCCTGCCCTGACCCGCAAGGGTCGGGGACAGCACCAGCGGCACGTCGTACATCAAGCTCAAGAACAATGCGAGCGGGCTGTACGTCGACGGAGCGGGACTGACGGCCAACGGTTCGTCCGCCCAGCAGTGGATGGAGGTGACGGCGGGCGCCTACGTCCGCTTCGAGAACCGCGCGACGGGCCTGTACGTCGACGGCATGGACCGCATTGCCAGCGGCTCCGACCTTGCCCAGTGGAGCGGCAGCACCAGCGCGAACCAGCAGTTCCGCATCATCCCGCAGTAGCGGTCTCCAATCGATCGGTCCGGTGCCGGACTACGCCCCGGCAACGGACCGATCCCGCGTTACCGACATCGGCGCAATGAGTGCAACTCCCCCTACCCGCCGCCTTGTGGGGACGTCTGCGAGAACGTCAGGACTCGGCGGGCTTCGCGCCGGTCGGCATCGGGGGGCGGCGCTCGCGGACCGGACTCACCGACTCCAAGAGCGAAGCCAGGCGGAGAAGCGCGTCCTCGGCATACCAGGTGGTCACGAGTTGCACGCCGATCGGCATACCGTCCGCTGTCGTACCGAACGGGAGTGACAGCGCCGGCAGACCGGTGAGATTGAACGGCACGGTGGCCCGCATGACGTCCCGCGCCGGGACTTCGACGCCGTCGACGAGGTGCTTGGGCTGGGCCGGCAGCGGAGCCGGGATCGTCACCACGGGGCACAGCAGCGCGTCGTAGTGGCCGAAGTGGGCCGCGAACTCGTCTCGCATGCGTTCGACGACCTGCTGGGCGTTGATCACGTCGTCCGCCGACGGCTCGTTCGCTCGCAGGGTGGCGCGCGCGACCCAGTGCAGGCTCTCCGCCTGCCCTTCGGTCAACTCCCGCAGGAACGGGAGCACTTCGGCCGTGTAGAGGGTGTTGCTGAGGTGAGTGGCGTTGTACTCCTCAAGGACAGGTATCCGCACCGTCTCGACGATGAGGCCCGCTTCGGTGAGGGCTGCGGCGGCGGCACTGACGGTGGCCGCGACCTCGGTGTCGACGGGGCCGAACGCCGTCGACAGCAGCACGCCGACCCGCTGCGGCGTCGCGTCGGCCGAGCCGCGCGGGAGGTCACGCGGAGCGGTCGCATATCCGTCGATGCCGTCGGGGCCGGCGAGGACCGGATAGGCGGCCGCGATGTCCCGGACGGTGCGGGCCATGGGGCCGACGTGCCAGTAGCGCCGCAGCACGGGCGGCCAGTGGCCCGTGTACGGGATGCGGCCGTGTGTGGCCTTCAGGGCGACGATGCCCGTGAAATGCGCGGGACCGCGGACCGAGATGGCCACGTCGCTGCCCAGGCCCAGCGGTGACATACCAGCCGCGATCACCGCCGCCTCACCCCCGCTCGACCCGCCCGGAGTCCGCCGCAGGTCCCAGGGATTTCTGGTACGGCCCACCAGGAGGTTGTCCGTCTCCGTCCAATACGAGAACTCCGGCAGGCTCGTCTTCGCGAGCGGAATCGCTCCCGCGGCGCGCATCCGCGCCACGACCGTCGCGTCGGCCTCCGGAACGTGGTCCGCGAAGAGGCGCGATCCCCGTGTGGTCACCGCTCCCGCGGTGTCGAGCGCATCTTTGATCGTAAACGGGACGCCGTGCAGCGGACCGAGGTCGTCCCCGCGCGCCACGGCGGAATCCGCCTCGTCCGCGGCGGCCAGAGCCTGCTCGTCGAGGAGAGTGATCACGCCGCGTATGTGCGGATCCACGGCCGCGATGCGTTCGAGATGAGCCCGCACCACCTCACGGCAGGAAACCTCGCGGGTGCGTATGCATCGTGCCAGTTCCGTCGCATCCAGAGCGTTCAGCACCGACACCCCACACCTCCACGCCGGTTCACCGCCGTAACACCCGCCACCCTACGGGTCTCTCCAGCACCACGAATGGCTCGGTGGCCTGGTCGTGCCGGTGCCAGAATCGGTCGGCGATGGTGTCCGGCCCGTGTTTCTGTCCGGCCCCACCGCTCCGACGACCACGAGGTGGGCGACGTGCAGCGGGGTGCCGGATAGCGCCTGGGACAGCAGGGCGATGTAGCTCTGCGGCCCGGACCCGATGATCGCGCTCGCACCCACGACTATGTGCGCAACAGCCTGACGAGAAGAAACAGAACGCCATGGGCAGCGGCTGGGGCCGGAGCCGTTGCGGGTGCTGTTCACCACAACTGCGGGCCGATGGCCACCGAGACGACGCCGGGTGCGTTCTGGCGGGGTCTGCGGCTGCTGGCCGTGGACGGGACCTGCTGGGACGTCGCCGACAGTGAAGCCAACGAGGCTGCCTTCGGCCGTCCGGGCAACGGCCGCGGGACGGGCCGCAGCGCGTATCCCCAGGTGCGGATGGCCGCCCTGGTGGAAGTGGGCACGCATGCGGTGCTGGACGCGGAACTGGCCGGCTGCCGCACCGGGGAAGTCACCTGGTCGGCCGCCTGCCCCGCTCCTGCGGCCCGGGCCGGCTCGTCCTGGCCGACCTCGAATTCCGCGGTGCGCCGTTGTGGCAGGCGTTTGCCGGCACCGGCACCGAACTGCTGTGGAGGGTGCCTGCCAACCGCGTCCTGCCAGTCACCAGGCAGCTGCGTGACGGCTCATGGCTCTCCGAAATCCGCAATCCGCGCGAGAAGCGGCCCCGCCCGGCATGAGCCGGTCACCGTCCGGGTCCTGGCCTACCAGCTGAAAGACCGGGCCGGGGCTGGTCCACCATGCGTTGCGCGAGCTCATGGTGCGAACCGCTGCCTGCCGTGGCCTGGATCCCGACCGCCTCTCCTTCACCGAGACCCTGCGTTCCGCCCGGCGCAGCGTGACCGTCACGCCGGGCAGCTCTTCCCCCTGACCCCCTGGTCAGAACCCTGGTACTGCTCCAGCAGGACCTCCTGGAACGGCTCCTGCCCGCCAGACGCCTGCGCAGCCAGCCCCGCGCCGTGAAACGCAAGATGTCCAGTCCTCTATTCGCGGCGCGGACGTTCGGACCGGACGTCGGATGTGGCGGGAGCGCTGGCTGGCGCACGTCCGAGACGTACGCCGGCAGCGTGACCTATTCGGTGAACGCGGTGTGGGACAGCGCCTGGTCGAACCGCCCGGCGGCGAGATCGTCACGGCGGATCAGGAACCGCGCCCGATAAACTTCCTCCGGCGCGAACTGGGCCAGCGTCACCCACTCCCGCATAACCCGCAGAGTTTCCCGTTCCAGATGCCCGTCCTTCTCACCCCGTCCGATGACCAGTTCCCCGGCCTGCCTCCGCGCATCGAGGTTCCGCTCGGCCATCTCGACCTCCGGGGTGTGCCACATGTGATCGGTGGCCAGCGCGCCGATGCCCCTGGTGTATCCGCCGAGTTGGAAAGAGGGCCAGTTCTCCGGCCACAGCTTCCCGGCGAGATCGCGAAGTTGCGCTTTGTGCGGCAACCGGAGGCCCAAGTGGTCGTCGTCCGACATGGACGCGCTCGGCGTACCCATCTCGTCGTCCTCGAGCCAGCTCGGCAACTCCGCCATCACTGCGGCGGCGAGTTGGTACTCCTCGCCGATGAAGGGCAGCGTCGTGTTGTAGAAGACCTCATCGGGGTGATCGGGTTTCTGGGCGGTCACCATCGGGGTGCCGGCCGGCACGTACACGACCCGCGCGTACTCCATCTCATCGTCTTTGTCGAATTCCTCGCGCTCGTCGTACGCCCGGTCGTGGTGCAGGAAGAAGAGTAACGAGCCGTCGGCCGGCAGCGGCAGGTCGTCGACCCGGGGAAGAGCCGCACAGTCGAAGGAGGCGATGAACGGCAGCGGCATCGAGTCGCAGGCCGGCCACGGCATCCCCTCGGGCAGCCGGGGGAGTCCGCCCATCTGCCCAACGGGCACACCGTCGTAGCCGGGGCTCGTCCCGATCGCGAACCGCAGGAATCCGGCGAACGTCGTGATCTCATCCTCCGGGATGCCCTGCTCGACGGCCGCACTGTGGAATCGTTCTCGATGGATCATGGCCGCGCATTGTGCCATATAGATGCAACCGGGGCGGGACCCCGTCTGCGGTCCTAGACGCGTAAGACGGTGTCCTACGTGGTGAGGCGGACGTTGGCCACGGTGTGGGGCGGGGTACGTGGAGTTGGATTGTTCCGGACGGGCTGTGGGAGATCGCGAAGCCACTGATCCCAGCATCGAGGGTGCGCCCGCCGGGCGGCGGAACGCAGGACACACCTGATGAGACGCTGTTCGCAGCCGTCATCTACGTCCTGGTCAGCGGCTGCGCCTGGCGCCAACTGCCGCCCTGCTTCGGGATATCGAAGCGACCGCTCACCGCCGATTCCTGATCTGGTCGAGAGCCGGCGTCTGGGGCCGCCTGCACGAAGCCGTGCTCCACCGGCTCGACGATGCCGGCCTCATCGACGTCACCCGCGTCGTCCTCGACACCGCCGACGTCCGGGCGAAAAAAGGGATCGCTGATGAGACGTCTGGCCGACCGCGCCTACGGGTGCGTGTCCGTGATCGCGATGACCTCGTCGAGGTGGTCCAGGGTGGCCTGCAGGTCGTCGATCTTGGCCTGGATGCGCTCGCGCTCGGCTCGCAGCATGGCTCGTTGCTCGGCGTCGGTGTGCCCGGCGTCCCAGCACGGAAGGAGTTCGGTGATCCTTCGGCTGGTGAGGCCGGCGGCGAACATCTCCTGGAAGAAGCGGACCCGGAGGATGGCGTCCTGCCGGTACAGGCGCTGGCCGGACGGGCTGCGCTCCGCGATGAGCAGCCCTTGCTGCTCGTAGTAGCGCACGGCGCGCACCGAGACGCCTGCACCCCGTGCCACCTCGCCGATGCGGATCAACCGCTCGGCCGCGGCCTCTGTGACAGTCATGGTGATTCCTCTCACCCCTGGCCCTGACGGCCAGCGCTTGCCTCTGACGCCAGCGTCAGGTTTTAGCGTACCGGCCATGGATATCAACAACGCCGTCGCCCTTGTCACCGGAGCCAACCGCGGCCTGGGCCGCGCCTTCGCCCAGCGCCTGCTCGAACGGGGCGCCCGCACGGTCTACGCTACGGCCCGCCGACCGGAGACCGTGGACCTGCCCGGAGTCGAGGTGCTGCCCCTCGACATCGCCGATCCCGCATCCGTGAGGGCCGCCGCCGAGGCCGCCCCGGACGTCTCGCTACTCATCAACAACGCGGGAATCAGTACGGGGACCGACCTGGTGACCGGTTCGCTGGACGCGGTGCGGCACGAGCTGGAGACCAACATGTTCGGCCACCTGGGAATGATCCGGGAGTTCGCGCCGGCGCTCGCCAGGAACGGCGGGGGCGCGATCGTCAACGTCCTCTCCGCCATGTCGTGGTTCGGGGGCAAGGGCGCGGGTGCCTACCACCTGACCAAGGCCGCCGCCTGGGCCATGACCAACGGCGTCCGCCTGGAGCTCGCCGAGCAGGGCACGCTCGTCACAGCGGTACACCTCGGCATGGCCGACACCGACATGGCCGCGGGCTGGCCCGTGGCCAAGATCGCTCCGTCGGACCTGGCCGACGCGGCGCTCGACGGTGTCGAGGCGGGCTCCGCCGAGGTCCTCGCCGACCAGTGGAGTCGGGACGTCAAGTCCCGTCTGCCGCTGACGCCGGAAGAGTTCAACGCCGCGATGGACCGCGCCCTGGCGGCGCTGATGGCGGCCTGAGGGGCCCCTCGGGCCGCACGGACTTCGGGCGGCTGCTTCTCCATCGGCCGCTCGAACTCCTCTACTTGAGGTTGAACTCGTGGTGTCGTGTCGCTGATCAGGCGGGTCCGATGGTCAGGCCGGTCCCGGCGAGGCAGCCGTCTATGAGGTGACTGCGGTAGTGGATGAGGCGTAAGCCGCGTCGGATGCGCTGGTCGAGGTGTTCGGGGGGTACTGAAAGCGACGTTGGAGAGCCATCCGCGTCGTAGGAGAGACCAGATGCCTTCGACGAGGTTGAGGTCGGGTGCGTAGGGCGGCAGGTAGTTGCGCTCCTCAGCCTCCGCGAGCAGGCCGACCAGGCAGCTCATGCCGCTGTTGCGCAACCGCCGATGGGCAAGGCCGCTGTCACTGGTTGGAGCTGTCCGCCACCGAGGCTTGTCAGGTCCCGCAGTGCCAGCCGGGTTCAGCCGCCAGTCCCAGACCGGAGTTTCGGCCGCGCTGGACCACATCGCCGCAGGTCAGCGCCACCAGGTAGACGACTTCAAGAAGATCTCTTCTTGGGCGGCCATTTTGTTCGCTCCGACGCTGGTCGGAACGATCCACGGGATGAACTTCAGGGAGATGCCGGAGTGGGTGCCAGGTCGGTGGGTTGAGTCCGAGGGGCGCGGGTGGGTGTGGTGCGGCTGGGCCGGGGGTTCGGGACGCCGCCGGGAGAGATGCCGCCGTGACGCCTTGGGTCCGGACGGGTGACCTTGGCTGGCTCTCTTGGAGCGCTGGGGAGAATCCGCGGAGAATGAGATGCGCTCCGCGTCGCCCGGTTCTCCCCGCCACCCCGCCACAAGTCGAACGGTCTTGTCGGACCTTCGGGCATCAGGAGTGCGTCGACAGCACCGCGCCCCGCGACGGCCACCCGCAGACGGCTCGGCGCCCGGTCCTCGACGGTCACCGGGCAGCCATGTTCCTCAGCGCCTCGACCTCGGCGTCGAGCGCCGCCTCGCGCGCGACGATCTCCTCGACGGCCGTGAGCGCTTCCTTGGCGCGGTGCGGCGGGATGACGATGACGCCGTCGCCGTCGGCGGCGACGATGTCGCCCGGGTTCACCACGACGCCGCCGAGGGCCACGGCTTCGCCGATCGTGCCCGGGCCGTTCTTGAAGGGGCCGGCGGGCGTCAGGCCGCGGGCGAAGACCGGGACGCCGAGCCGTTCGATGATCGCGGCGTCGCGTACATAGCCGTCGACCACCGCGCCGGCGGCACCGTGCACGGCGAACCTCTGGGCGAGGTTGTCGCCGATGATCGCGCGGCCGTCGTAGCCGAAGGCGTTGATGACGAGGATGTCGCCGGGGCGGATGTGTTCGAGCGCGGCGATCACGGCCTTGTTGTCACCCGCGACGGTGAGGACCGGGAGGGCCGTGCCGACGGCCCTCGCGCCGTTCCAGACGGGGGCGATGCCTCCGTCGACGACGTTGAGCCGGTCGAGGGCGTCGCCGAGGTTGGCCACGGAATGGCCACGGAACTGCTCCAGCACCTGTTCCTCGACGCGGTCCCACGCGGTGTTCACGCGCACGTTGTCCTGGGTCATCGCGGGTTCCTTCGGGTGGTGGGTGTGTGGGGGGACGTCGGATGAGGGGAGGGGATGGGAGCCGCCGAGTCGCCCGGGGACGTACGCCGGGACAGCGGGCGGCGGGCGGCGGGCGGCGGGTACAGGGCGCCTCACCTCGGGTACCGGCCCGCGTGCACAGAGGCCCCGGCTACCCCGGTGGGGGCTTCGGACAAATCTCTGCGGCGGTCACGTTCTCGCGGCGGACGCACTCTCGGCCACTGGTGGTGTGCCGCACCGTCACATCCGGCACATCCGGTTCTGTGGGCCGGCCGGGGGCGAGGGATCAGGCGGTGCCGCGGTTGCGGCGGCGGGGATCACGGTTCATCACGTCCCATTCAGGAAGTGCGAAAGATTTCGCGTTTCGCGAGAGTCAGTGTGCATCCATCCGAGGTGCCGTGCAAGAGGCGCTGTGCACGGAGCTGCCGCGCCACGTATCGCCGGTGTCGGCACCCAAGATGCGACCGGGCGGGGTCGAGGCGTGAAGGATCGACTGCACCATGTGGCCGAATCTCGCCCCACCGAAAAGCCGCCGACCATGGAATCCATCGCCACGCCGCCGCGAGAGGCATCAAGTCCAAGGCGGAAGCAGGACGGAAGCGGAAGGTTAACGTGAGGGCAACACGCATCCTTGACCGGCGCCGGAATGCGAATCTATTCTCATTCGCGATTCAAGTCGCAACTTGGCTCTGAGCTGTTCCGCTGCCTTCCACGGTGACCGTCCCCAGTGACCTCACTCGTGTGAGCCGACATCTGAACAGCACCGTAGCCACGCAACTCCCCTGAGGCGCCGTCACCGGCTTCCCCTCATGACCCACAACGTATGGGTACACCTCGACCCAGGAGCGATCGTCGCAAGCGGCCACGCTCAGGGCGCGATCCTCAGGACACCGTCCCCGGAGTCCGCGACATCGAAAGCGAACGCGTATGGCAGCGTCAGATCGGCTCGACATCCCATCAGACCGTCACGAAGCATCGCCCCAGACCCCCGACGCGGCTGCTGCCGGCGTCGTCTCCGCCGATGACAAGGTCGTCCGGAAGGCCACCGTCGCCGGCACGGTGGGCTCGTTCGTCGAGTGGTACGACTACGGCATCTACGGCCTTCTCGTCACCTATCTCGCGGTCAACATCATGGGGAACGCCGACAGCGGAGGGCTCTTCCTCACCAACCTCGGTTTCCTCATCAGCTTCCTCGCCCGCCCCTTCGGCAGCGTGATCTGCGGCTATCTCGGGGACAAGCTCGGCCGCAAGCGGCTGCTGGCCACCCTCCTGGTGCTCATCTCCGCCGCGACGGCCGCGCTCGGCCTCATCCCCTCCCGCGCCACCATCGGGATCGCCGCACCCGTCCTGCTGGTCCTGCTCCGGATACTCCAGGGCTTCTCGGCCGGGGGCGAGGTGGCGGGCGCCATGTCGTTCGTCGGCGAGTACGCGCCGGACAAGCGCCGCAACTTCATGATGAGCTTCATCGCCGTCGGCTCGTTCGTGGCTCTCCTGTTCGGCAGCACCCTCTCCGCCGTCCTCATCACGGCGCTCGGCGACGACGCGATGACCTCCTGGGCCTGGCGGGTGCCGTTCCTGGTCGCCGTACCGCTCGGCTACGTCGGCTTCTACATCCGCAGCCGTCTTGAGGAAACCCCGCACTTCGTGGCCCTGCGCGAGCAGAAGACCGTCGCCCGCAACCCGCTCAGGGAGGCACTGACGTCCAAGCGGCACCTGAAGGCGATCGCGCTCACCATCTTCCTGCCCGCCCTCAACGGCCCCGGTTACTACCTGCTGTTCGTCTACATGCCGACGTACCTGAAGACCTCGCTCGGCGACCACAACTTCTCGATGGTCCGGGCGCTCCTGGTCACCGCGTCCAGCCTGGTCGCCATCGTGATCTGCATTCCGCTCATGGCGAGGTTGTCGGACCGCATCGGCCGCAAGCCCGTACTCGCCGTCTCGGCGGTCGCGATGGCCGTGGTCTCCTACCCCATGTTCCTGCTCATCACCACCGGCAGGTTCGGCCTCGCGTGCCTCGGCACGGTCGTGCTCGCCATAGCGTTCTCCGGTCACGCCGCGGTGGTGCACACCATGCTCGCCGAGATGTTCCCGACCAGCGTGCGCTACTCCGCGTACAGCATCGGGTTCAGCATCTCGACGGTCATCTTCGGCGGCAGCGCCCCGCTCGTGATGACCGATCTCATCGAATCGACGGGGTCCAACCTGATCCCCGCCTTCGCCTCGATCATCACCGCCGTGATCACCCTGGTCACCGTGGCCTTCCTGCGCGAGACCAAGGGCCGGCCGCTAGAGGCCCACTGAACCGAACCGCACTTCGGGAGAAGACACCATGTCATCCGGAAACAACTCGGTAGCCGTCGTCGCCGACCTCGGCGAGAGCTTCGGCAACTACACGATCGGCGACGACGGAGCCCTGCTCGGCCTCGTCACCTCGTCGAACATCGCCTGCGGCTTCCACGCCGGCGACCCGCGCATCATGGACCGGACCGTCGCCGACTGCGTCGAGCGCGGCATCGAACTCGGCGCCCACCCGGGATACCCCGACCTGGTCGGCTTCGGCCGCCGGCTCATCGAGGCGACCGAGGAGGAGATCCGCACCGACGTCCTCTACCAGCTCGGCGCCCTCGACGCCTTCGCCCGGGTGCACGGCGGCACCATCAGCCACGTCGCCCCGCACGGGCGCATGGGCTCGATCGCCCAGACCGACGCCAAGCACGCGCGGGCCATCACGGACGCCGTCGCCGCGTACAACAAGGACTACGTCGTCATCTGCCAGCGCGGCCTGCTCGCCGAGGAGTCCCGCAAGCGCGGCCTGGAGGTCGGCTACGTCTTCCTGGCCGACCGCGGCTACGGCGACGACGGCATGCCCGTCCCGCGCTCCCACGAGGGCGGCCTGATCCACGACCCCGAGCTGATCGGCGAGCGGTCCGCGCAGGTCGTGCAGGAGGGCACCGTGCGCTCGGTCGACGGCAACGTGGTCCCGCTCGGCCACGACGCCGACGTCCTGCTCCTGCACGGCGACCACCCGAACGTCCTCGCGAACGGCACGGCGCTGCGCGCCGCGCTGGACGTCGCGGGCGTCCGCGTGACCGGCCTGCGCGAGGTCCTGGAGGACAAGGCGAAGAAGGCGGAGGCCGCGCTGGCCGGCTGAGGGCCGAGCGCACCAGGCGATGACCACTGCACAGTACGGTGCCATCACCGTCGAGCCCTTCGGGGACTCGGCGGCGATGGTGACCCTCCCCCACACCGGGCAGGCCGCCCGCAGGGCGGGGATCGTAGCGTTCCGCGACCGGTTCCTGGCGCACCGCCCGCATGGTGTGCTCGACGTCGTCTCCGGTCTCGAATCCCTGCTCGTCGAGTTCGATCCGTTGGAGACCGCGTTCGAGCACGTGGAGTACGCGGCCCGGCTGGTGGCTCGGTGGGCGCCGTCGCCCACGGACGATCCGGCCGGCCCGCGACAGGTGCGGACGTTCGCCATCCCCGTCGTCTTCGACGACGAGCACGGTCCCGATCTGGCGTCCGTCGCCGAAGAACTGGACCTGTCCCCCACCGATGTCGTCGAGGCGATGGCCGAGTCCATCTTCACCATCTGCCTCCTCGGCGCGGCGATGGCCCCGATGATGGACGGGCTCAAGGTGCCCCGGCCGGTGCGCCGAAGGGCAGAGCCCCGCACGGACGTCGTCCCCGGCGCCGTCATGATCGCCGGGACCAACGCGATCATCCAGCCGTTTCCCGGCCCGACCGGCTGGCGGGTGGTCGGGCGCACCCCGCACACCATCGTCGACATCTCCCGGCCGGATCCGGTCTCCTTCGGCCCCGGCGACGTCGTGCGTTTCGTCCCCGTCACACCGGACGAGGCCGCGTTGCTGGACACCGGGTTCCTGCTGCCGACGGCGGAGGTGACCGCATGAAGACCGTGGCGTTGGACGTCACCAGCACCGGATGGATCACCACGTTCCAGGATCTCGGCCGGTGCGGCACCGAACAGCGCGGCGTTCCCACCGGTGGCGCCGCCGACCAGCACTCGGCGGCCGTGGCCAACCTCCTCGCGGGCAACCCTCGCGGCGCGGCCCTCATCGAGAATCTCGGCGGTGAGCTGGCCCTGGTGCCGGACACCGACGTCCTGCTCGCGGTGACCGGTGCGCCCTCCCGGGTCACCGTCGCGGGTTCGACGGCCGACAGCTGGGCACCGCTGGTCGTACCAGCCGGGCACGAGGTGCGCGTCCGCGGGGACATGAGCCGGGGACTGCGCACCTATGTGGCGGTCAACGGCACGCTGAGCACCGAAAGACTGCTGGGCAGCGCGGCCCCGGACCCCCGCATGGGCTTCGGACAGCGCGTCGCCCCCGGCGCGCGCGTCCTGCTGGAGACGGCGTTCCGGGGCTTCGGGCGCCGGCCCTTCGAGGCGGCGCTGTTCCGGCTCCCCGTCCCCGTGCCGCGTTTCGACGACGGCCCCTGGGTCGTCGACGTCGTCGCCACCCACGGAGCCCGATCGCTCCCCGGTATCCGCGAGGTGATCGAGGAGTCGGTCTACGTCGTCACCCCCCGCTCCGATCACGTCGGGCTGCGGCTCGACGGACCGGTACTCCACCCGGACACCGACACCGAGATCGTCTCGCACGGCGTGCCCGTCGGGGCGCTGCAGATCCCGCACGCGGACGAGCTGATCGTCCTCGGCCGCTACCGCAGCCTGACTGCGGGCTACCCCATCGTCGGCGTCGCCTCGCGGGCGTCCCTGTCCCTGCTCGGACAGGCAGGACCGGGACGGGAAGTCCGGTTCCGCTGGATCGACCGAGAGACCTCACTGCGTCGCCTCGCCCGCTGCGAGACCGAGGTACGCGCCCTGGCGCGGGCGGTGGCCGGGGCCTTCGGCGCACTCGGATTCACGGCGGCCTTGGCCTTGCCAGCCGCAAATTGAGAATATATTCTCATATGCAAGACGTATGTCATATCGTTCGTCATGTCGTCGATGAAGGAGAAGACGGTGACCACGTCGCCCGGCACAACCGCGCTCATCACGGGAGCGGGCAGCGGGATGGGGCGCGAGACCGCGCTGCTGCTCGCCCGTGACGGTGCCGCCGTCGCCCTGTTCGGCCGCAGGCAGAACGCCCTCGACGAGGTCGCCGCCGCGATCCGCGCCGAGGGCGGGACCGCGCTCCCCCTCGCCGTCGACATCACCCGCGCGGACGAGGTGACACGCGCCCTCGACCAGGTGCGCGCCGAACTCGGCCCGGTGGACGTGCTCGTCAACAACGCGGGCAGTTCCTCGTCGGTGCTCAACCCGCAGTGGCTCCCGCACGAGGAGTGGCGCGAGGTCCTGGAGGTCAACCTGACGGCGGTCTTCCAGCTCACCCAGGCCGTCCTGCCCGACATGCTCGACCGGGGCACCGGAACCATCGTCACCGTCTCCTCTCTCGCCGCTGTCAACCCCAACCTGCTCGGCGGCGCCGCCTACGGCGCGGCCAAGGCGGGCGTCCGCAACTTCATGACCTTCCTGCACAACACGTTCCGCAACCAGGGCCTGCGGGCGATCACCGTGCTGCCCGGTGAGGCGGACACGCCCATCCTCGACAACCGCGCCCGGCCTCCGGAGCCTGAGGAGCGTGCCGCCATGGTGCAGCCCGAGGACGTGGCCGAGGCCGTCCGCCTGGCCGTCACCCTTCCCCAGCGCGTCGTGCTCCAGGAGATCGTCGTCGCCCCCACCCGGCAGCGCGACGTGGCCGCCGACCTTGAGATCAGCCGCTGGGCGGGGGCGCCCGCAGACGCCGCACCGCAGGTCTGACCACCCGCTACCAGGAGGAGGAGCGCATGCCGCCCACCATCACCACGCAGCCGCCCCTGTTCGACACCGCAGACGCCGTCGCCCGGATCGCGGCCGCCTCCCGCCGGACGCAGCAGCCACAGTCCCGGGCCGACCTCGTCTCCCTCGCGATGGGCGAACCCGACTTCGACACACCCCAGCGGGTGACCGAGGCGGCCCATGCCTCCCTGCGCGCCGGACGCAGCCACTACTCGCCGCTGCTCGGCGAACCGGCCCTGCGCGAGGCCCTCGCCGCGAGGCTGGCCAAAATCGCCCAGGCGCCGGTGTCCGCCGCGGATGTCCTGATCACTCAGGGCGGCACCGCCGGGCTCGCCGCGTCGATCCTCGCCATCGTCGACCCCGGCGACAAGGTGGTCGTCCCCGACCCCACCTACTCCCTCTACGGCGACCTGGTCGCCATGGCCGGCGGCACCGTGGTCCCCGTACCGCTCGCCCCGGACCTGCACTGGGACCTCGACCGGCTCGCCGACGCCCTCACGGACGCCAAGCTCTTCGTCTTCTGCAACCCCGTCAACCCGACCGGCATCGTGCACGGCCGCGAGGAGCTCGAGGCCCTGGCCGGCCTGCTCGACGGCACGCCCACCATCGTCATCTCCGACGAGGCGTACGCCGACCTCGACTACACCGGCCGGCCCTTCACCTCGGCGATCTCCGTCGACGGCCTGCGCGAGCGGACCCTCTACTGCCAGACCTTCTCCAAGAGTTACGCCATGACCGGCTGGCGCGTGGGCTACCTGTGGGGGCCGTCGCCGCTCATCCAGGCGTCCGCGCGCGTCCACAACACCTTCAACGGCTCGGTCAACACGGTCGTCCAGGACGCCGCGCTGGTCGCGGTGGAGAGCTGCGCCGAGGACGTCGCGAGCATGCGCGCCGCGTACGAACAGCGCCGCGAGATCATGCGCACCGAACTCGCCAAGATCCCGGGCCTCACCCTCAGCGCACCGGAGGGCGCCTTCTACCAGTTCCCGCGCTACGACCTCGACCTGCCGTCCGTGGAGGTCGTGGCGGCGCTGCGGACGGCGCACGGTGTCGCCGTGCGGCCAGGCAGCGAGTTCGGGGCCCAGGGCGAACATCACCTGCGGCTGTCGTACGCTGCCGGCCCGGAGGCCATCGTCGAGGGCGTCCGCCGACTGGCCGACGGTCTCGCAGCCCTGCGATGAAAGCAGACCCGCGCGCACCGAGGAGCCGCCCCATGCGCAGTGACACCGAGCGCAACCGCAGGCATCTCATCAAGGCGGCGGCACGGCTGTTCGAGAACTCGCCCACGCCGGTCAGCATCGCCGAGATCGCCAAGCACGCCGAGGTGTCCACCGCGACGGCCTACCGCCACTTCTCCTCCGTCGAGGAGATCCTGTACGCCTTCCGCGCCCAAGTGGGCAACGAACTGAGGGACTTCAGCGCACAGCAGACCACCAGGGGCCCGGCGAAGCTCGAAGCGGTGTCGAGGAAGTGGGTGTCCCTCGTCCTGGAGCACGGCGGCGCCATGGCACAGATCCGCTCGCACCGCGGCTATCTCGAGCGACTGCGAGAAGCCACCGGCTACCTCGTCCCGCAGGCCGAGGCGCTCGCCGAGCCACTGCGGCAGACCACCGAGGAACTCGGCCTGGGAGACCTCGGCGACGAGGCGCTCTACCTGTGGAACGCGCTGTTCGACCCGCGCGACATCCTCGACCTCATCAAGAGCGGACGCACCGAGGACGAGGCCGCGACCCGCCTGGTGGCCGCACTGCGCGGCGCCCTGATCGGCTGGGCGGCAGCGGACCGGACGAAGTCCGACTGACAGCCGGCCGGGCCGGCGGCCGGCTCGACACTCTTTTCCTGCCGGGCCGCCCTTCCCACCGCAGGCATGCCCGCCTCTCCCAGCCCCGCACCTGAACCGAAGGACAGCCCCATGGATGTCAGCGCCCAGATCGAGGCGGTGTACGACAACCTCCGTGCCCGGGACCCCGGCGAAACGGAGTTCCTGCAGGCCGCACGTGAAGTCCTGCACGCGGTGGGCCCGGTGCTCCAGGCGCACCCGGAGTACGCGCAGGCACGGATCGTCGAACGGGTCTGCGAGCCCGAGCGCCAGCTGATCTTCCGGGTCCCCTGGGTGGACGATCAGGGCACGGTGCAGGTCAACCGCGGTTTCCGGGTGGAGTTCAACAGCGCCCTCGGACCGTACAAGGGGGGTCTGCGGTTCCATCCCAGCGTCAACCTCGGCATCGTGAAGTTCCTCGGTTTCGAGCAGATCTTCAAGAACGCGCTGACCGGCATGTCCATCGGCGGCGGCAAGGGCGGCTCGGACTTCGACCCCAAGGGACGCTCGGACGGCGAGGTCATGCGCTTCTGCCAGGCGTTCATGACAGAGCTGTACCGCCACCTGGGCGAGCACACGGACGTCCCCGCGGGGGACATCGGGGTGGGCGCCCGCGAGATCGGCTACCTCTTCGGCCAGTACAAGCGGATCACCAACCGCTACGACGCCGGTGTCCTGACCGGCAAGCCGGTGGGCTGGGGCGGTTCACACGCCCGCACCGAGGCCACCGGGTACGGCGCGGTGTACTTCGCCCAGGAGATGCTCGCCACGCGCGGCCAGGGCTTCGACGGACGCCGCGTGGTGGTCTCCGGTTCGGGCAATGTCGCCGTCTACGCCGCGGAGAAGGTCCACGCTCTGGGCGGACGCGTGGTGGCCTGTTCCGACTCCTCCGGTTACCTGGTCGACGAGGACGGTCTCGACCTGAACCTGCTCAAGGAGGTCAAGGAGGTGCGCCGCGCCCGGATCTCCGCCTATGCCGAGGCGAAGCCGACTGCACGGTTCTCCGCCCGCGGGTCGGTGTTCGACGTCCGTTGCGAGATCGTCCTGCCGTGCGCCACACAGAACGAGCTGGGCCGGCAGGACGCTGTCGCGCTGGTGAAGAACGGCGTGCTCGCCGTCGCCGAAGGTGCCAACATGCCCTGCACGCCCGAGGCGGTCGAGGTGTTCCGCGAAGCTCAGGTCCTCTTCGGCCCGGGCAAGGCGGCCAACGCGGGCGGGGTCGCGACCTCGGCGCTGGAGATGCAGCAGAACGCCTCCCGCGACAGCTGGTCCTTCGAACAGACGGAAGACCGGCTTGCCGCGATCATGAGACGGGTGCACGCCCGGTGCCGTGGCACCGCCGAGACCTACGGAGGCACTGCCGACGACTACGTGCTCGGCGCCAACGCAGCGGGTTTCCTCCGCGTCGCCGAGGCGATGACGGCCCAGGGAGTCGTCTGAGCCGATGCCTCACACCGGTGTGGTCGCCTGAGCGCGGGCCGGGCCGCCCACGCGCGACGGCCCTTTCTCACGCCGTGTGGTCGGCTGTCGGCAAGGTGATACATCCGCATCCACCCCCTATGACAACGCCGGCCTTCACGACCACAACCGGGTCCTGAAGGCCGACGTCCCGCCAGCCCCCGGACTGACCAACAGGATGTCCTTGGCCTGGGCGTGCACGATGCGGTGGGCGTACGGGGCGATGGTCGCGACCGGGTCGATGCCGATCCATGTCAGGTGCGAGGGATCCCAGTTGAGCTAGAGGCCCAGGTCGAACATCCACTCCCAGAGCTCCGGCGAGTAGGCCAGGTTGCCGGGGTAACGCAACAGGACCGTGGCCACGTCCTCGGTCCGCACCGCGGGCCGTGGACGGTGGTCGAGAAACTTGCCACCCACTCGACCAGATCACACCAGTGCGAGCCGATGTCCGCGAACGCCCGCGACGGCCCGCCCTCGCCCGGATCCGCCCGCCACGAGGAGACGTCCTCCGACAGCATCCAGTCCCGCAGATTGCTGCCGTGGAGCAACTGCCAGGCGCCGAACTCGCCGCGCAGCCGACGGTCCCGGATCTCCCGCGCAAGCGGGTGCTCGTCCTGGGCGGCGATCCTGTTCGCCCCGACCCTTGTCGGGACGATCCACGGGATGGACTTCCAGCACATGCCGGAGCTGCACTGGGTGTTCGGGTATCCCTTCGCGATCCTCCTGATGGCGATCGTGTGCACCAGTTTGTACGTCAGCTTCAAGCGGCGGGACCGGCTCTAGGCCACCGCGTTCACAAGGTCGGCCAGTACATCGGGCCGTTCCAGGGCGATGAAGTGGCCGGCCCTCGGCACCTGCGTGAACTCGGCGGCCGGCAGCAGTTCCTTGTTGGCTTCCCGGTCCGAGGGCCGGGACCAGTCCTTCTCGCCGTAGACGAGGTGGACGGGGGCCTTGACCTCGGGATAGCGCGAGCGGGCCGCGATGAGGCTGGGCAGATTCTGGTACACGGCCCGGGCGACGGTCGGGTAGCCGGGGCGGCCGCCCACCTGGAGGAGCTCGTCCACGTAGTCCTCCCGCAGCGCGCTCTTGTCGCCCAGGCCGCCCTGCAGGATCCTGCGGAGGGCTGCCCTGGGCTCCACCCCGGCGACCACCGGGCCCACTCCCGGCGTGAGGACACCGCTGACCACCACGCGGGCGAGGAGACCGGACCGGGCGATTCCGCCGCGGAAGTCGTAGGTGTTCACCGCGACGACGCGCCGTACCCGCTCCGGCAGATCGGCCGCGACGGTCAGGGCGAGCACCGCCCCCATGGACTCCCCGACCAACGTCACGTCATGGAGGTCCAGTTCGGTGAGGAGCCGCTTGACGCCCGCGCGCATGGCCGGCTCGTCGTACGACGCACCGGGCACGATCTCGGAGTAGCCCATCCCCGGCAGGTCGAGGGCGTGGACGGTGTAGTGGTCCGCGATCAACGGGATGAGGAGGCGGAAGTGCTCGGCCTGCGTGCGCACGGTGTGCAGCAGGACCAGGGGAGCACCGCTGCCCGCCTTGAGGTAGCGCAGCGTTCCCTCGCGGCTGTGGCGTCCTGCGCGCGGGGCGATGGCGTGGCTGGTGGCCCCCGGAATGTGCATCGTGGGACGTGGTCCATGACTGGGCATGTCGTCGGCTCCTTGTGCGTGAAGGACTACTTCGCCAACTGGGCGTACAGCCCTGCCAGGTCGCCGGACAGGCCCGCCTTGACCTGCCGCGAGATGTCGTCGGCGAGCACCTCGTACGCGCCCGTCTCGACCCCGTCGAGGGCGAGTACGGCGACGTCACGAGGGTCGGACTTGGGCGCGTCGACGTCCGCCGCCAGGTCCGTGTCCACGTACCCCACGTGCAGTCCGGTGACAGCGATGCCGCGCGGCCGCAGCTCCAGGCGCAGGGAGTTGGTCTGCGACCACAGAGCGGCCTTCGAGGCACTGTAGGAACCGCCCAGGGCCAGCCAGGACAGCACGGAGTGCACGTTCAGGAGGTGGCCGCCGCCGTTGCGCTCGATGACCGGCACGAAGGCCCGGGTGAGATGCAGCGGGCCGTAGAAGTTGGTCTCGAACTCCCGGCGTACGTCGTCGACCGGGGAGTCGAGGAAGGACGCGCTGACCGCGGCACCGGCGTTGTTGACCAGTACGGTGACGTCTTCGGCCTGTGCGGCGGCCGCCGCCACGGAGGCCGGGTCGGTGACCTCCAGCGCCACCGGGATCGCATCGGGGTGCGTCACGCCGCGCGGGTCACGGGCCGTGGCGTAGACCTTGCCGGCACCGCGCGCGTACAGCTCCTCCACCAGCGCCTTGCCTATGCCCCGGCTGCCGCCGGTGACGAAGACGTTCGCGCCCTTCAATACGGTCATGACTGCCTCCACAACGAGAAACCGATCGGTTTCCACCACGGTAAACCGATCGGTTTTCAGGCGCAAGCTCTTGCACGAGCGCGTCGGCAGCGGGGCGTCAGCGCTGAGCGGCGCGGTTCATCTCGACGACCTGCTCCAGCGCGGGCTCGGACGAGAGGGCGGCGAAGCACTCCGGCACGCTGTCACGGATCCGCGCACCCCTGACCCGGTCGGCCGCGGCCAGGGCCGGTCCGAGCTCGTCCAGGGTGAGCGCGGTGCAGTAGGCGGGACCCATCGACCGCCGCCGGAACGCCCTTCGTCCCACATGAAACGGAGGCAGCGTCCGGCCAACTCGCCATCGCCCGAACCCTTCGACCGGAAGCCGCTCGGCTTGGGCTTGCATGCCGAAACCGATCGGTTTACGTTGGTGAAACTGATCGGTTTCTCGCCGTGGAGGCGAGTCTCGAACCCCCATCACCAGGAGCACGGATGACTGCCGCGCGCGACACCGACGGACACCCGACGGATCCCAGGCTTCCGGCGAAGCTGGCCGCCCACCCGTCGGTACAGGCCGTACTCGCCCGGCGCGGGGCCGGTGACGCCGTGAGCCCGCCGGCGGTGATCGACGCGGACTGGCTGCGCGAGCTGTGCCTGGCGGCCGGCGCGGACGACGCCGCCGCGGTCAGCCTGGACCACCCCGACCTGGCCGGAGAGCGCGAGCACGCCCAGTCCGCGCTGCCCGGCACCCGCACCCTGATCGCGATGGCGGTCCGGATGAACCGCGACAACTGCCGCTCCCCGGCCCGCAGCGTGGCCAACCAGGAGTTCCACCAGGCCGACGAACAGGCCAACCACGCCGCCCGCAGCGTCACCCAGGCGCTGCAGGACGCCGGCTACCGTGCGCTCAATCCGTCCGTCGGCTTCCCTCAGGAGATGGACCGCTTCCCCAGTGAGCGGATCTGGGTGGTGGCGCACAAGACGGTCGCGGTGGCCGCCGGACTCGGCGTGATGGGCCTGCACCGCAACGTCATCCATCCGAAGTTCGGCAGCTTCGTCCTGCTGGTCACCGTCCTGGTGGACGCTGAGGTGAGCGCGTACGGGCAGACGCTGGACTACAACCCCTGCATCGACTGCAAGTTGTGCGTCGCCGCCTGCCCGGTCGGCGCCATCGCCAAGGACGGCGCCTTCGACGCGCTGGCCTGCACCACGCACAACTACCGCGAGTTCATGAGCGGGTTCACCGACTGGGCGCAGACCCTGGCCGACAGCGAGGACGCCGCCGACTACCGCTCCCGGGTCACCGATTCCGAGAGCGCCTCCATGTGGCAGAGCCTGAGCTCGCCCCCCGGCTACAAGTCCGGCTACTGCCTTGCCGTCTGCCCCGCCGGCGAGGACGTTCTGGGCCCCTACCTGGATGACCGCACGACGTTCATGGACACCGTGCTGCGGCCACTCCAGGACAAGAAGGAAACGCTGTACGTCCTGCCGGGCTCCCACGCCCAGGAGTACGCCCGGCGCCGTTTCCCCCACAAGCCCGTCAAGGAAGTCACCGGCGGCTGGCATCCCCCGGCGAAACGCTCCTGAAGTGCGGCGACCGAGGCCGGAGCAAGTCACCCCCAGGCCGTCGCCGAGCCTCCGTCCGGACTCCACCGCGGAAACCGATCAGTTTTCATTCTGTGTGAGTCGAGTTAACCTCGCAGTATGACCACCGAGGCGAAGCCAAGCCCCCGAGAGCGGCTGCTGAATGCGGCGGCCACCCTCACCTACCGAGACGGTGTCGGTATCGGCGTCGAGGCCCTGTGCAGGGCGGCAGGGGTGTCGAAGCGCTCCATGTACCAGCTGTTCGAGAGCAAGGACGAACTGCTGGCGGCGAGTCTCGAGCAGCGCACTTCCGCCTTCGTGGCGACACTCCTGCCCGCGGCGGACGACGGCCGGTCACCCCGCGAGCGGATCCTGCACGTCTTCGAGCAGGTGGAACTGCAGGCGGGTGCGCCCGAGTTCCGAGGCTGCCAATATCTGGCCGTCCAGATCGAGCTCAAGGATCAGAGCCATCCTGCGAGCCGGGTCGCCCATCGGGTCAAGGAGAACCTGACCGCCTTCTTCCGCGCCGAGGCCGAGCAAGGCGGGGCGAGCGATCCCTCCCTGCTGGCGCGGCAGCTCAGCCTGGTCTTCGACGGTGCCAGCGCACGCGCGGGAGTCGGAGCCGACAAACTGACGGGGCTCATCGCGCCCACGGTGATCACCCTGCTCGACGCAGCAGGCATGCGCTGACTTCGAGAGTCGGCTCCATGGGTGCGGCCGAGGAAACCTTTGCTACGCCAGTGCGCCGCCGCCTGAAGGCGGGGGCGCACTGGCGTACTTCACTTCATCTCGTTGTGCACCCGGCCACGCCGACTACGCGGACCTGTTACGCGTGGACGTGCCCCCGCCGGTGTCCGCGCCCGTGTCCGCGGCCGGTGAACAGCCGATACAGTGCGAGAAGGATGACGGACCCGACGATGGCCGCGATCCAGGTGGACAGATCGAAGAAGCCGTCGATCGAGTCGACTCCGAATATCACCTTGCCGAGGAAGCCACCGAGCAGGCCTCCGGCGATACCGATGAGCATGGTGACAATGATCCCGCCCGGATCCTTGCCCGGCATGAGCGCTTTGGCAATGGCTCCCGCGAGCAGACCGATGACTATCCACGCGATGATGCCCATGGCAGAGATTCTCCTTGCTTCCGGTTCGCCGAACGGGTGTCCCATGGACACGTCACCAAACAGCAGTTGGCGCCCGAGCCCTCGGATGCACGGCCTGACAATCCGTACCCGCCCCGCTGCCAGGGCCGGCAGGCGGTCTTCGGCGCGCACGGCGTGGTACCTGACGACCGACCACAGGGAGACGTCGAGGTTGTCGAACTGCGAGTGGGCCCCCATGACTTCCGCCTCGTGGAACCACACCGCGACCCGGCCGTTGGTGAGCACGACGTAGTAGTTGCCTCCCCCGCCGGCGCCGATGGACCACACATCGTCGTCGGAAAGCGCCGTCTCGTAGTCGGAGTCGAGGATCGGGCAGTCGTTGGCCTCGAAGAAAGCCCTCAGGTCGCCGGGGCCCCTCCTGGGCCGTCGGTGCGGAGGATGGCCTGGGCGGCTTGCCCGTTCAGCCATTGCTCGGCCTGGTCGAACGTCCAGCCCCGCTCGCCGACCAGGCTGAACCAGGCGTTCTGCCCGAAGTGGAACCACAGGACGTCGGCGGTACCGGCGAGATCGAGTGGAGGTCGCACGGCGTCCAGTTCGACGAGCCGCTCGGCGATGCCGTGCAGCCCGGCGAAGCACCGCGCGACGGCGGAGTCGATGACCCGCTGCGCCGCCTCCTCGCCCGGGGCACGGCGTACGAGCCCGAAGATGATGTCCCAGTAGCGCTCGTGGACGCGCCGCGTCCCGTTCGCCGCGATCTCCACGACCCGCACCGGGTCCCGCGTCGCGCGGACGGCCGCGTTGGCCTGTGCCGGCTCAGGATCCTCGACCGCCGGACTGATCAGGCTCGCGAAGATCGCCGACTTGCCGCCCGTGCTGGCGTACACCGTCTGCACCGCCACCCGCGCGGCCCGCGCGATCTCCGGCACGGTGACTTCGGCGTAGCCGCGCTCGAGGAACAACGCCTGGGCTTCCCGCAGGATCGCGGCCCGGGTCGCCGCAGCGGCATCGGCCCGTCGCGGGGAGTGGTAGCGGCTCGTGGTCACGGCGGCATTTTAGGCCGGGAGCGGATGGGGGTTAAGTTGACTAGAGGGTCCTCTATTCATAGTGTCCGCCTATGACAAGTGAATCACCTGTGATCATCGCCGGTGCCGGGCCGGTCGGTTTATGGCTCGCGGCCGAGCTTCGGCTGGCCGGGGTCCCTGTGACCGTGCTGGAGAAGACGACCGAGCGGCCCGCCTACACCCGCGGGGTCGGCATGCACGCCCGGACGCTCGAGGTGCTCGCCATGCGGGGAATGGCCGGCCGGCCGCTCGCCGAGGGCCGGCGGATGCCCGCGTGGCACTTCGGGATGCTGCCCAGCCTGCTGGACTTCGGACGGCTCGACACCGAGTTCCCGTTCGTGCTCGCCTACCCGCAGCAGTTCCTTGAGGACATGCTGGAGCAGCACGTCATCGAGCGGGGGGCCACGGTCGTCCGCGGCCGCACCGTCACCGGATTGACCCGTGGCCCGTCCTCGGTCTCGGTCCACACCGACGGGCCGGACGGGCCACGCACGTTCGACGGCTCGTACGTCGTGGGCTGTGACGGCGCCGGAAGCACGGTGCGCAAAGCGGCCGGCATCGCGTTCCCCGGCAGTGACGCCACCCTTTACGGATACCTCGGCGACGTCGTGCTGGACGATCCGCCGCCGCAGGGATCCGGCACCTTCGCCGGACCGGGCGGCGCACTGATCATGGCGCCGCTGCCCGGCGGCCGGTATCGCGTGGCCGGCTTCGATCCGTGTGACCAAAGCCCGGACGCTCCCCTCGACTTCGAGGCGCTGCGCGCATCCGTCGTACGCGCCGCGGGCCGAGACTTCGGGATGCGGGACGCCACCTGGCTGTCCCGGTTCGGCAACGCCACGCGGCAGGCCGAGCACTACCGCTCCGGGCGGGTACTGCTCGCGGGGGACGCGGCCCACATGCACATGCCGGCCGGCGGCGTGGGCATGAACGTCGGCATCCAGGACGCGATGAACCTGGGCTGGAAACTCGCCGCGGTCGCCCGCGGGAGGGCCGACGGGGAACTGCTCGACACCTACGAGCACGAGCGGCACCCGATCGGAGCCGCGCTGCTGAGGAACACACTCGCCCAGACCGCCCTCATCGCCACCTTCAGCCCCGAAGGTCTCGCCCTGCGTGAGGTCCTCTCCGAGGCCATCGCCGCCCATCCGGCCCTGTCCCACGACCTCGCCCGAGGTCTGTCCGGCATCGACGTGACGTACCCGGCCGCCGACACCGCGAGCCATCCCCTCACCGGGCAGCGCGTGCCCAACCTGCCCATCGGTGACAGCGACCTGTTCACCGTGCTGTTTGACGGGCGGCCCGTGCTGCTGGGCTTCGAGGAGAGCGCGGCAGGCACGAAGGCGGCCGCGTGTGCGGCCGAGGTCGGCGTGACCGTGTGCCGGGCGGAGCCATGGCCCGGCCAGGACCGTCTGCGCGGTGTCCTCGTCCGCCCCGACGGCCACGTCTGGGGGGCGACCGACGATCCCGCACTCGATGAGATGACCGGGATCATCGAGACACTCTGGTCCTAGCGCCGTCGGCCACACCTCTGCGCCCCCGAGGCAGCACGATATATTTCGTCGCTCGATATATACTCGGCGCATGGCACGCCAGAATCCGTCCTTGACGGAACCGCAGTACTTCATCCTTGCCGCGCTCATGGATGGGCCGTTGCACGGTTACGGCATCATCAAGGCCGCCGAGCAGGCCACCGACGGACGGCTCCGCATCGCTGTCGGCACGCTCTACGGTGCGCTGGAGCGGCTGGAGCGGGCCGGGCTGGTGGCCGCAGGCGGCGAGGAGGTCGTGGACGGGCGGGCGCGGCGCTACTACCACCTCACCGAGGAGGGCACCGAGGCGCTCGGCCGGGAGGCGCTGCGGATGCAGCAGGCGGCGGCCGTCGTCATCGGGCGCTCGCGGGGTGCCGGGGTGGCCCAGGCATGAACCGTCTGCTGCTCACCGCCTACCCAAGGTCCTACCGTTCCCGACAGGGTGAGGAGTTGCTGGCCTGCCTGGCCGAGGCGTATCCCGGCCGCTCCTGGCCCCCGCCTCGGGAGGTCGTCGCCTTGGCGCGTGCCGGGGTGCAGGCCCGCGCCCGTGCCGTCGTCGACGACACGGCCCGGCCGTGGTGGCTGGACGGCATCCATCTGACCGCCCTCGTCCTCGCCGCGCTGGCGCTGGTCCCGTACCTGCAGGATGTGTGGCACTGGGCACTGCACATCGATCCCGGCGGGCATGCCATCGCCTTCCACTTCTCCGGCTGGTACCCGTGGGCGGACGGGCCCGGGCGGACACGGCTCCTGCCCTACGGGTTGCTTCCGCTCCTCTGCCTGATCGCCCTGCTGCGCGGCAAGCCGTGGATCGCGCTGCCGGCCGCAGCCGTGATGATCTACGCCGGTGCCACGTTCAACAGCAATCCGTTCTTCGGCGACGAGGGCAAGGCGGGCCTGGGCTACTACGGCCTTGGCGCCCCGATAACGGCCCGTGACCTGGTGCTGTCCGGGACACTGTGCACCGCGTGTGCCGTGCTGGCGGCCTGCCGCCCTGGCCGGCTGCGGCGCCACTCGTACCGCTGGCTGGTCCCCGTCGTGCTCGCCATGTTCGTGGCCGGGGGCCTGCACGTCATCTCCGTCAGTCCGACCTTCCAACGCGGCCTGTTCGTCCTCGAAGTCGCCGCGCTGATCGCGGCGTGGGTGGCGACGGCCGCCACCGGCGACCACCGGTGGCTGATCCCCGTCGCGGCGTTCGCGTTCGTCCGCACGCAGGCGATCGTCGCCCAGCCGGACGCGTTCATGCAGTCCTTTCCGGACCTGGTCGTCCTCATCCTGCTGATCGCGCCCCTCCCCGCCCTGGCGTTCACCGCCCAGCGCCGACAGGGGCAGGCACTCGCCGAATAGGAGCGGACCCCCTGGGCCGCCGGCCGAGCCCGGCGGCCCCGTCGTGCCGCACGACGCGCGTGGCCGAACTCCCCTCAACGGAAGAAACAGAACGATGACTCAGCACGACTCCCCGTCCCTGCCCGCGCACCGTCCGGGGGCCTCAAGGCGGGCCCCCGAGGCCCCCGAAGCCCCCGGCGACGCCAGCCCGACACGTACGACACGGCCGTGGATGCCGGCTCTGCTGTACACCCTGGGGTTCCTGACGGTCTACCTGCTCGCCATCTGCACCCCGTGGGGGCAACGAGCTGAGAACGCCCTGTTCGACCTCGGCAAACAGGGCAGCGAAGAAGCATGGATCTACCCCCTGTCAGGAGCGGCCTACGGCTCGACGCCCCTGCCGCCGATGGAATTGAGCGCCAAGCCCACCGTGATGGCGGGCCTGGCCGTCATCGTGGTCCTCACCCTGGTGCGGCGGTGCTGGCGGCAGGGGTGCGCGGCGCTCGGGGTCGTCGTTCTCACGACCGGAGGCAAGGAGGTGCTCAAATCGACCATCCTGCCCCGCCCCGATCTGGTGGGCGCGCCCGAGAATCTCCTTGATCAGGGTTTCCCCAGCGGGCACACGGCCATCCCCGCCGCGCTGACCCTCGCCGCCGTCCTCGTGGTTTCCCCCCGCATCCGCCCCTACGTCGCCACGGCCGGTGTGCTGTGGCTCGCCTGCATCGCCGCCGCCAGCGCGACCATGGGCGGCCACCGGCCCAGCGAAGTACTGGGAGCCACACTGTTGGCCTGCGCCTGTTACGGCCTCGCAACCTGGCCGCTGCCGCCGGCCGCCGCGCCAGGCGCCACGCGGAGCCCCCGAGCGCTGCACGTCATCACCCTGACGTCGGCACTGGCCGTCGCCCTCGTTTCCGGCGCACGGAACGACACCCTCACAAGGTCACTGGTCTCCGCGGCGACGGCCTTCATATGTGCGGCCCTGGTCTGGTACGCCGCAGTCGGGCGGCCCGCACACACCGCACGCCGCACACGCCCCGCACTGGGCTGACCACCCGCCCAGCTCCCGGCGTGCCGCCAGCATTGCCTTCGCCGCCATTCATTGCAACGCAGCGTTGCATTCAATTCTCGCGCCATTGCATCAATTTACCGCCTCTCACCTGGGGATACGGTTTTCAAGTGATTGACGCAATCATGAACGCAACGTAGCTTTCAAGTCGCGTTAAACACGTACTATCGCGAGATGAGGAAATGGTCATGGGTGAATCCCCCCACACCGTCACGGCACTACCGACGGCGCGTCGGTCCGGCTGTCCCTTCGACCCGCCGGCAGAGCTGCTCGACGCCCGCCGGCACGGTCCCATCAGCCGCTTCACCCACCCCGGCGGACGGCCCGGCTGGCTGATCACCGGATACGACCTCGTCAGATCGGTCCTGGCCGACTCGCGGTTCAGCTCGCGCAAAGAGCTCCTGAACGTGGGCGACTTCGAGGTTCCTCCGGCGCCGCCCGGCGAGTTCCTCCTCACGGACGAGCCGCAGCACGGGCGCTACCGCAAGCCGCTGGCGGGCAAGTTCACCGTACGGCGGATGCGGCTTCTCACCGAGCGCATCGAGCAGATCACCGCCGACTGCCTGGACGCCATGGAGAAGGCCGGGCCACCCACCGACCTGGTGACCGCGTTCGCCAAGCCCATCCCCACCATCATCATCTGTGAGCTCCTGGGCGTGCCGTACGAGGACCGGGGCTCCTTCCAGGAACAGATCGACACGTTCATGGGAGGGGAGACGAGCGACGAGGAGCTGATAGCCGCCTACACCGCGACCCAGGAATACCTCGCGGAGCTGGTGGCCGCGAAGCGCGCGAACCCCACCGACGACGTGCTCAGCGAACTCACCGCCAGCGACCTGACCGATGAGGAGCTGAAGGGGATCAGCCTGGTTCTGCTGGCCGCCGGATTCGACACCACCGCGAACATGCTGTCCCTCGGCACCTTCGCCCTGTTGCAGAACCCGGCGCAACTGGCCGCGCTGCGCGCCGACCCCTCGCTCACCGACGGGGCCGTGGAGGAGCTGCTGCGATACCTGAGCGTCGCCAAGACGTTCATGAGGACGACTCTTGAGGACGTCGAGCTGGGCGGCCAGACCATCGAGGCCGGCACGACCGTCGTCCTGTCGTACCACACCGCCAACCGCGACCCCGAGCGCTTCGCCGACCCCCATGTGCTCGACCTCCAAAGGCAGGGCACGCGCGGGCACCTGGCCTTCAGCCACGGCATCCACCAGTGTCTGGGGCAGCAGCTGGCCCGCGTCGAGATGCGGGTCGCGTTCCGCGCGCTGATCGACCGGTTCCCCACGCTGCGCCTGGCCGTACCGGCTGAAGAGGTGGTCCTGCGCCCGGAGACCGCGGACATCTACGGAGTGAAGAGCCTGCCGGTCACCTGGGACGGGGCGGAGTCATGAGGCCGACACGCCTGCGCGTCGACGTCGACCGTGAGCGCTGCATCGGCGCCGGGATGTGCGCCCTGACCGCGCCCGAGGTCTTCGACCAGGATCCCGACGACGGCCGCGTGCTCCTGCTGCACGCCGAGCCGCCCACCGCCCATCGCGCGGCCGCACAGATGGCCGCCGGTGTCTGCCCCTCCGGGGCGGTCACTTTCCACGAGCCGGACCCCGGCGGCGCCTAGCGCAGGAGAGTGGTGTGGTGCCGGCCCGTCCGATCGCCGTGCTGGCAAGATGGCGGCATGGAACGTGTGCTGGGGATCGGTGGGTACTTCATGCGGGCCGCCGACACGGCGGCCCTGAGCGCGTGGTATCGCGACTGCCTGGGCCTCGACGCCGACGAGAACGGGCTGTGGCGTCAGGAAACCGGGCCGACGGTGTTCGCGACGTTCGAGTCCGAGACCGACTACTTCGGGTCCCGCGCCCAGCGAACCATGCTCAACTTCCGTGTCCGCGACCTGGATGCGATGCTCGCGCAGTTGCGCGCCAAGGGAGCGGACGTGGCCGAGGAAACGCAGGACATGGAGGGCGTCGGCCGATTCGGCTGGGTCACCGATCCCGAGGGCAATCGGATCGAGCTGTGGCAGCCCGCCTGACCGTGGTGTCATGCGGGGCAGTCGTGCTCGTCGCGAAACGCTATGTAGCGCGGGACTTCGAAGAGTAGAAGTGCGGTGACGCCTCACGCGGGACAGTCGTCGGAGCCGGACGCACCGGTGGCGTCGCCTGCCGTGTCTTTGGCGCCTCCCCCATCGCCGCAGCGGCGGGGGTATGGGTGTGCGTGGGGCGGAGGTGTACGACGGCGTCGAGGCCGCCGACCGGGGCGGGTTCCAGGGTGACGTGGCCGCCCCCGGCACGGGTGAGTTGTTCGACGATGGGCAGGCCGAGGCCGGTGCCGTCGTGGTGGGTGTCGGAGGCGCGCCAGAACCGGTCGAAGGCGCGTTGGCGTTCGGTCTCGCTCATGCCGGGGCCCTGGTCGATGACATGCAGTTCGGTGATCGTGGGCGCGACGTGGGTGGCCAGGGTGATGGTGGTGCCGGGGGGTGAGGCGCGCAGGGCGTTGGCGAGCAGGTTGTCGATGATCTGTTCCAGGGCGCCGGGAATGGCCCAGACATGGCCGGCCGGGTGGCCGGAGGTGGTGATGTGGACGTGGTGTTCGGCGGCGAAGGGGGCCCACGTGGCGGCCCGGTCGGCGACCACGGCGTCGAGGTCGGCGGCTTCGGGGGTGGTGGCGGTGGATTCGAGGCGGGCCAGGGAGAGCAGTCCCTGGATCATGCGGCCGAGGCGTTCGGTCTCGCCGATGGCTTCGTCCAGGCTGTCGTGGACGGCGGGGTCGAGGTGGGGTTCGAAGTTCTCCAGCCGGATCCGCAGCGCGGTCAGGGGGGTCTTCAGCTGGTGGGAGGCTTCGGCGGCGAAGGCGCGCTGGGCTTTGAGAAGGTGTTGCAGCCGGGTGGCGGTGTGGGTGAAGGAGGCGGCCAGACGGCGCAGTTCGGGCGGGCCGAGGTGCGTGGCGGGCGGGTTGGTGAGGGTGCCGTCGGCGAGCTGGGCGGTGGCGCGTTCGAGGGCGTGGACGGGGCGGATGATCCAGCGGGCCAGGGCGAGCGCGATCAGCGTCACGACTGCCAGTACGCCCAGGCCGATCAGGGCGAGGGTGAGCCAGATGTCGTGGACTTGGCCGTTGAGGATGTCTGTCGGGTAACTGAGCCGCAGGGCGCCGCGGATGGTGTCGCCGGAGGCACCGGGGACGGTGGCGTAGCGGGTCTCGGTGCCGCGGTCCGGGTCGGGCGCGGTGCCGACGGTCGTCCGGTTGCGCAGGGCGGTGGCGATGTCCGGCTGCGCCGACAGGTCGGTGCCCACGGGTGTGGTGGAGGCGGAGTCGGTCAGGACGGCGCCGGTGCGGTCCACGACGACCACCCGGGCTCCGGTCCGTTCCGCGTAGTCGGTGGCCAGCTCGGGCAGTTCGTCGGTGTTGTTCTCCTCGATACGCTCCTCGGCGAGTTCGGCGAGCGTTCCGGCGTCCCGCTCGATGCTGTTGGACAGGCGGGACGTTTCGGCGCTGGCGTACAGCAGGCCGAAGGGGATCTCCAGGCCGAGCAGGACGAGCAGGACCAGTCCGAGGTATCCGGCCAGCAGACGCCGGGTCACGTACCGGCCTCCAGGTGCGCGCTCCCGGGTGGTGCCGCGGTGTCGGGGGTGTGGAGGCGGAAGCCGACCCGGCGGACGGTCTCGATCCAGGCGGGATCGCCGAGTTTGCGGCGCAGGGCGGCCACGTGCACGTCCAGGGTCTTGGTGGGGCCGAAGAAGTGCGGGTCCCACACCTGGTCGACGATCTGCTGACGCGAGCAGACGGCGCCCGGGTCCGACGCGAGGTAGGCCAGCAGATCGAACTCTTTCGGAGCCAGGGCGACAGGGACTTCATGGAGGTGGACCTGGCGGGTGCGGCGGTCGATGACCAGCGGCCCCACTGCCTGCGGGGCGTCCGCGGGAGCGGGGCCGGTGGTGCCGGGCGGCTGGACGGGCCGACCAGGGTCGGCCGCGTGGCCGGGGGCGCCGGCACTCGCCGTGACGTACGGGCGGGTGCGACGGGTGACCGCGCGGATGCGGGCGACCAGTTCGCGGACGCCGAACGGCTTGGCCATGTAGTCGTCGGCGCCCAGTTCGAGGCCCAGGACCCGGTCGATCTCCTCACCCCGGGCGGTGATCATGATGATCGGGACGTCCGAACGCCGGCGCAGGGCCCGGCAGACGTCGATGCCGTCCATGTCCGGCAGGCCCAGGTCGAGCAACACCATCTCCGGCTCGGGCGCGGCCAGCGCCGCGGAGCCGGTGCGTGCCCGCTCCACGGCGTACCCGTAGCGGGCCAGGCCCTCGGCCAGCGGCCCGGCGATCCGTTCGTCGTCTTCAATGAGCAGCACCTGCATGGCGTCAGGCTCACTCCCCCACCGCTCCGCGGCCATGATCACACCAACTCGTCCCGGTCGTCCGGACAGCCTCTGTTACGCGTTCGGGGACGTGCCCGCTCAATGAAGGCGCGGTCGGCTCGCCGGACCCTGTCGTCCGGCGGGACCGGCGGTCTCAGTCGTCGTCGCCCGCCTCGTCCTTGGTCTTGAGGACCTTGTACGTCTTCGGGTCGAGGTAGACCTCCACCTCGCTGCCGTCGGCCTTCTTGATCTCCACCGCGTACGTGCCGGGGTTCTCGGCGTCCTCCTCGGACTTGACCACCGTGCCGGGGAAGGCGGCCAGCGCCGCGGCCTCGGCCTTCTTCTTGGCCTCGCCGGTCAGCGGGGTCTCCACCGGGTCTCCGCCCTCCTTGCCCTCCTTGCCCTCGGCCTGCGCATCACCGCCGGCGGCCTGGGTGTCGCCTCCGGCCTGGCCGGCCGCGGCGCTGTTCGAGGACGAGGCGGAATCGCCGGAGTCCGAGCCGCCGCAGGCGACCAGGCCGACCAGCAGAGCGGCGGTGGAAACAGCGGCGGCCAGGGCACGCTGGGGAGTGTTCATGGTGAGGATCTCCACGTGAGTCGGGGACGTACGGCACCCGGCTGCGGAAGAACACCGCAGGTCCGGGCCGTGTCGAGTACGTCATCGACCCTAGGAACAGGCACTCAAGCAAGAGGCTAGAGAGCGGCCAGGAAACCGATAAGAAACGCCCAACCTTCAGGCCCGACCCCGTCGCACGGAAACGGTTCTGCCTCGGGCGGAATCCCGGGCAGAGTCCGGTCATACGGGCAGCCTTTGCAGGAACGACCGCCCAGGACGACCAAGCTCCGGACGGCCGGCGACCCGGGCAAGGGGAGAGAACATGGCATCGACAGCGGCATACGACGAGATCGCCGACTGGTACGAGACCGAGTTCCTGAACCGCCCGCGCGCTGAAACAGGAGACGGGCATCCCCTGGGCCTGGGCGCTCTCCTGGACGATCTCCTCGGTGAAGGCAGCGGCACCTGCCTGGAAATCGGCTGCGGCACCGGCATCCACGCAGACCGGCTCCGCACGCTGGGATGGACCCCGGTCGGCATGGACCTGTCCGGAGGGATGCTGCGCCATGCGCGTGAGCGGCTGCCGGTCGCGCGGGCCGACGCCGCGCGGTTGCCGGTCGGCACCGGGTCTCTGTCAGCCGTCGTCTCAGTGATGGCTCACACGGACATGCCCCGGTATCCGGAGGTACTGCAGGAGGTTTCCCGGGTCCTGCGTCCGGGCGGCGCGTTCGTGCACATCGGGGTCCATCCCTGCTTCTCCGGCGGGTTCGCGGACCGAGGCGACCTGGAAGCGGTGGTCATCCGCCCCGGCTATCTCGACGGCCGCTGGACCAAGGCGTCGTGGACGAACAAAGGCGTGCGCGACAAGGTCGGCGCCACCCATTATCCCCTGCCTGAACTGCTGCACGCCTTTCTCCAGGCGGGTCTGACGCTCGACCGGTTCACCGAGGGCGGGGCCCCCACGCCGGCCGTGCTGGCGATCAAGGCCGTCACATCCCGGCGATCCGGCTGAACACCGGGAAGAGGAAGCGACGACGCACCGCGGGGACCTCCCACGACCTCTTGGGAAGTCCCCGCAGTGGCATCACCACCGGTCCCGGCTCAGCGCAGCTTGTCCTTCGCCCTGTAGTACGCGCCGCCGAACGGCAGGAACCAGGCGGTGCCGTTGTAGAAGGGCACGGGGACCTTCGGGAAGCCGAGGCCACGCAGGGGGTTGGCCTCCGGCTTGCCGTCCATCATCTCGGCCACGGCCCGGCCCATGTACGTGGCCATCTGGACACCGTGACCGCAGTAACCCATGGAGTAGTACAGGCCGTTGACCTCCCCCGCGTGCGGGACGCGGTCCCAGGAGAAGCCGACCGTGCCGCCCCACACGTAGTCGATCCGCACCCCCGCGAGCTGCGGGAAGATCTCGGTCATCTCCCGCTTGAGGATGTCGCCGCTCTTGATGTCGGAGGCCGGGTTGGAGGGGGCGAAGCGAGCCCGGCCGCCGAAGGCGAGGCGGTTGTCGGGGGTGAGGCGGATGTAGTGGCCGATGTTCTTGGAGTCGACCACCAGGCGCGCGTTCGGGATCAGCTCCTTGGCGCGGGTCTCCCCCAGCGACTCGGTGACGATGATGAAGCTGCCGACGTTGATCAGCCGCTTGCGGAACCAGGGCATCGACTTGTCGGTGTAGGCGTCGGTGGCGGCCATGACCTGCCGGGCGCGGATCGTGCCGTGCAGGGTCTCCACCAGGAAACCGCCTCCGGGGAGGCGGGTGAGGCCGGTGGCCGCGTTGCGCTCGTGGATCTCCGCGCCGGCGTGTTCGGCGGCGCCGGCCAGGCCGTGGACGAACTTGCCCACGTGCAGGCCCGCGCTGAGCGGGTCCAACAGGGCACCGTGGTAGTAGTCCGTGCCGAGTTCGGCACGCAGTTCGCTCCTGCTCAGCACGACCGTGTCGTGGCCGAAGTTCTCGGCCAGGTCGCGCTGTTTGGCCCGCATGCCGTCGAAGTGCTGGGGCTTGAAGGCGACTCCGAGGCGACCGGCACGGCGGAAGTCGCAGTCGATCCGCTCCTTTCGCGTCAGCTCCTCGACGACGTCGACCGCCTCGCGGAAGGCGTCGTACAGCTCGCGGGCCCGCTCCTGGCCGTAGCGCTTGCGGGCCTCGGCGGGGCTGATGGTGATGCCCTGGGTGCACATGCTGCCGTTGCGCCCGGAGGCGCCCGAGCCGACCTTGTCCTTCTCGACGAGGACGACCCGGGCGCCCTTGCGGGCGGTGTGGTAGGCCGTCGACAAGCCGGTGAGGCCGCCGCCGATCACCACCACGTCCGCCTCGTCCGGGAGGTCCTTTCCGGACCGGTCGGGCAGGGGCGGGGCGGTGTCGAGCCAGTACGGGATCTGTTTCATCGCGGGCTCCCGGTCAGCAGCCGAGCAGCGCCGGCAGGCCCGACAGGTCGGGCAGTTCGTCGTACGGCTGGTAGTCGGCGCTGCCGGGCCGGCCGTAGCGGTTGATCCACACCCGGCGCCGCAGGCCGAGGTCGCGGGTCGGGATGTGGTCGTACTCCCATCCCTGGGCGGTGTGGATGACCTGGGACGGCTCGGCGCCGATGGTCCTGAGGGCGTGCTCGAAGGTCTGCCGGTCCGGCTTGTACGCACCGGCCTGCTGGGCGGTGATGACGTGGTCGAACTCGACGCCGATGTTCTCGACGTTCCGCGCGATCAGGTTGTCGTCGGTGTTGGAGATGATGGCGATCTCGTAGCGGGACTTCAGCGCGCGCAGGGCGTCCGGGACCTCCGGGAAGGGGCCGAAGGTGGGGACGGCCTCCACGAGGGCGTCGCCGTCGGACTCGCGGTACTCCAGGCCGTGCAGGCGCATGGCGTTGCGCAGGCTGGAGTGCAGGATCTCGTGGTACGGGCGGTAGGCCTCGAGGACGGCCTGGAAGCGCATGACGCGGAAGTCGTCGAGGAACTCGTCGACGTCCAGGTTGTCCAGACCCAGCCGGTCGGAGAGGACCTTCAGGGTGGTGGGGCCGAGCTGGAAGTCGACCAGGGTTCCGTAGGCGTCGAAGGTGACGATCTCTCGCATGGTGTTCAGCCTCGATCTCGCGGTCTTGTCAAGGGAGTTGGGGAGTTGGGGATTCAGACGACGCGTTGGCCGGGGGTGACGATCGCGTCGAGTGCGGCCAGGTCGGACGCGTCGGGGATCCAGCCGGCCGCCGCCGCGTTCGCGGTGACCTGCTCGGGAGTCATGGCGCCGCAGATGACGGAGCCGACGGCGGGAAGGGCGGCCAGCGCGCCCACCGCGACCTGCAGGAGGGTCAGGCCGCGTGCGGCGCCGTACGCGGTGAGCGCCTCGACGCGGTCCAGGGCGGCGTCGGTGAGCCAGCCCTGCCGCCAGGACAGGCGGCTGCCGGGCGGGGGCGCCTCCCCGCGCCGGTACTTGCCGCTGAGCAGGCCGTTGGCGAGCGGGTAGTACGGCAGCAGGCCGACGCCGTGGCGCACGCAGGCGGGGATCAGGTCGTTCTCCGCGCCGCGGTCGAGCAGGTGGTAGCGGGCCTGGGTGGAGACGAAGGCGTCGGTGACGTCCTCGGCCGGCAGGTTGGAGCAGCCGATGTGGCCGACCTTGCCCTCGTCCACCAGCTCCAGCAGGGCGGCGACCGTCTCGTCGAGCGGGGTGACGCCGTCCGGCTCGTGGTACTGGTACAGGTCGATCCGGTCGGTGCCCAGGCGGCGCAGGGATGCCTCGACCGCGTACCGGAGGTAGGGGCGGGCGCCCCGCCGACCGTACGCGTCGGCCTCGGGCCCCATCTCCATGCCGAACTTGGTGGCCAGGACGACGTCGTCGCGGTGGCCCTTGAGGGCGGCGCCCAGGAGCCGTTCGCCGTCGCCGCGCGCGCCGCCCCGGTCGCCGGACCCGCCGTACATGTCGGCGGTGTCGAACAGGGTGATCCCGGCGTCGAGGGCCGCGTGGACGACCGCCTTCGTGCCCTCCTCGTCGAGGCGGGAGCCGAAGTTGTTGCCGCCGACACCGACGACGGAGACGGCCGGTCCGCGTGCGCCCAGGGTGCGGTACCTCATGGCCGGCTCCCGAAGCCGATGCAGACGTTCTTGGTCTGCGTGTAGCTGTCGAGGGCTTCGAGGCCCTTCTCCCGGCTCCAGCCGCTGTGCTTGTAGCCGCCGAAGGGCAGCTCGACGCCGGTGCCGACGCCGGTGGCGTTGACGTAGACCTGGCCGGCCCGGATGCCCTCCGCCAGACGCATCGCCTTGTCGATGTCGCGGGTCCAGACGTAGGAGGACAGGCCGTACGGGCTGTCGTTCGCGATCTCCAGGGCCTGGTCCGCGTCGTCGAAGTCGAGGACCGTGACGACGGGGCCGAAGATCTCCTCGCGGGCGCACCGGGCGTCGTTCGTCAGTCCGGTGAGGACGGTCGGCTCGATGTAGTAGCCGTCGGCGAGTTCGGGGGCCGGCGGCGCTCCTCCCCCGATCCGGGCGACAGCGCCCTCCTGCCGGGCCAGCTCCAGGTAGCCCAGCACCCGGTCGCGCTGCCGGGCGGCGACCAGCGGGCCGATGTCCGGGTCCGACAGGCCGGGGCCGACGCGCAGGGCGGCGACGGTCTCGACCAGCCGGTCGAGGAATGCCTCGGCGCCGCGCTGGAGCAGCAGCCGTGTCCCCGCCGAGCACATCTGCCCGGCGTTGCTGAACGAGGCGCCCATGATCGCCTTCAGCGCCAGGTCGAAGTCCGCGTCGGCGAAGACGACGAAGGGCGACTTGCCGCCCAACTCCGTGACGGACGGCACCACGTTGGCGGCGGCCGCCTGGGCGACCTTGATGCCGGTGGGCACCGAGCCGGTGAAGGTGACCTGGTCGATGTCCGGGTGGCCGGCGAGGGCCGCGCCGGTCTCGCCGTCGCCGGGGACGACGTTCAGCACGCCCGGCGGGAGACCGCACTCCAGGGCGATCCTGCCGATCTCCAGCGGGGTGAGCGGCGCCTCGGGCGACGGCTTGAGCACCACCGTGCATCCTGCCGCCAGTGCTGGGGCGGAGCCCCTCGCGGTGTTCTGCAGCGGGTAGTTGAACGGGATGATCTGGCCGGAGACGCCGATCGGCTCGCGGACGGTGTAGTCGACCAGACCGGGGCCGAGGGGGATGGTGGTGCCGCCGAGCTTGTCCGCGGCGCCCGCGTAGAACTCGAAGTAGCGGGCGGCGGCCTCGACATCGGCCTTGGCCTGGCTGAGCGGCTTGCCCACGTCCCTCGACTCCAGGCGGGCCAGCCGTTCGCCCTCGTGGCGGATGGCCTCGGCGATCCGGTACAGGAGCCTGCTGCGGTCGGCGGCCCGCATCCGGGCCCACTCGGGCGCCGTGAACGCCGCTCGCGCGGCGGCCACCGCCTGGTCCACGTCCGCCTTTCCGGCCAGCGCCACCTGGGCGACGGCCGTCCCGTCGGACGGGTCGAGGACGGTGAAGGAGCGTCCGTCGGCGGCGGGCACCGGCTTGCCGTCGATCAGCAGCTCGGTCAGCCGCTCGGTCAGCGGGAGTTCGGCGGTCACGGCCGGATCTCCCCCTGCACCTCGCCGAAGATGACGACCTCGTCGCCCGGGCGGACCGTACGGATCCGTCGCACCCAGAGCACGATGCCGTCCTGCGGGGCGCGGACCTCCTCCAGCGTGGTGCCGTAGTGGTCGACGACGGTGGCGATCAGGTCGCCCTCCTTGCAGGTCTCCCCCGGCTCGGCGTGGCCGACGAAGAAGCCGCCCGCGTCGGAGCGGGCGAAGGTGCCGGAGACGGTGGTGTAGGTGTCCCGCAGCTCCACCTCGCCGTCGGTCATGCCGAGTTGCCGGATGATGTTGCGGATGGAGCGCATGTGCAGGGCGACGTTCTCCTCGCGGTAGGTGCCGCCGCCGACCTCGATGGTGATGGCCGGCTTGCCCGCCGCCAGGGTGGGGTGGCGGACCGTGCCGCCCCACTTGCCGCCCTTCCAGACCAGCTCGTGCCCGGCGGCGAGAGCGAGGTCCGTCGCCAGTTCCTCGTAGCCGCCCTGGAGGATGACCAGCGGGGCGATCTCGCCGAAGGTGCCGCCGGTGTGGAGGTCGACGAGGGCGTCGATGGCGGGGACGACCTGCTCGACGAAGGTGGCGGCCAGGCGCAGCGAGTACGAGCCGTCCGCGTCACCGGGGAAGATCCTGTTGAGGTTCAGGTGGTCCAGGCCGCTCGTGCGGGCCGCCGCCTCGAACGCCGGGGTGTTCATGCAGGGGATGGCGACGAGCGTGCCGCGCAGGGTGGCCGGGTCGATCTCCGCGAGGACGCGCCGGACGGCCTCCTGACCGTCGTACTCGTCTCCGTGCACGCCCGCGTCCACGCACAGGACCGGGCCGTCCTGGGCGCCGTTGACGACGACCAGCGGGATGCCGAGCTCCACGCCGTAGCTGCTGGTGCCGACGGGGATGAGGCCCTGGGCGCGCTCGCCGGGGGCGACGGTCAGCGGACCTATGGAGTACATGTCGTTCCTTTCAGAGAACACGGACGGATGTCACAGGCGGGCGGACGCCTCGGCGAGGGTCTCCGCGAGGATGTCGGCGACCCGGTCGAGGAGGTGGCGGTCGCTGATCAGCGGGGGCGCGATCTGGACCAGCGGCGCGGACCGGTTGTAGACACGGGCGAGGAGGCCGGCTTCCCTGAGCCGGCGCGGGATCAGGCCGGCGATCAGCTCGGTGCGGACGGTGTCGGTGAAGCCGCCGCCGTCGAGGTCGCCGACGAGCTCGCAGGCGTAGAAGAAGCCCGCGCCCCGGACGTCGCCCACGATCGGCAGGTCCGCGAGGGAGGTCATCCGGTGCGCCAGGTGGTCCTGGAGGCCGCGGACGTTGTCCAGGATCCGGTCCCGCTCCATGATCTCAAGGCTGCGCAGGGCGATGGCCGCGCTCAGCGGGTGCCCGGCGAACGTGTAGCCGTGGTTGAGGACGGCACCGGGCCGGTTGATGACCTCGACGACGCGGTTGCTGACCATGGTCGCGCCCATGGGGGCGTATCCGGCGGTGATGCCCTTGGCGACGGTGACGATGTCCGGGCGGGCGCCGTAGCGCTCACCGCCGAACCACTCCCCCAGCCGTCCGAAGGCGGTGATCACCTCGTCGGCGACGAGCAGGAAGCCGTAGCGGTCGGCCAGCGCGCGCAGCCCCGGCCAGTAGCCCTCGGGCGGGGTGATGCAGCCGCCCCGGTTCTGCACCGGCTCGGCGATGAGCATCGCGATCGTCTCCGGGCCCTCCGCCAGGATCGCGTCCTCCAACTCGGCGAGCAGCCGGGCCGTGTACAGGTCGTCGTCCGCGTACTCCGGGGCAAGGCCGAAGCGGTTGGTGTTGGACACGAACCGCGTCTCGAACGCGCCGGGGCCGTACGGCTCCCGCAGTCCGGGGTCGTCGGTCAGGGAGAGGGCGCCGATGGTCAGCCCGTGGTAGGCGCCACGCCGGGAGATGGCCTTCACCCGTCCCGCCTCGCCGCGCAGGGCGTGGTAGCGGCGGGCGATCTTCCAGGCGGTCTCGACGGCTTCGGCGCCGCCGCCCGAGAAGAAGGTGTGCTCGACGCCGGCGGGGGCGATCCGGGCGAGCCGCTCGGCGAGTTCGATCGCCGTGGGGTGTGCGGAGGCGGACCACAGCGGGCTGAAGCACAGCTCACGCAGCTGCTTGTCCGCCGCCTCGGCGAACTCGGGGGCGTAGGAGTAGCCGAGCTGGCAGCAGTACAGGCCGGACAGTCCGTCGATGTGGCGCCTGCCGTCGGCGTCGTCGACGTACGGCCCCTCGCCGCGCCGGACGACGAAGAGTTCCTGGCCGCCCGGGCCGAGCGAACCGTTGGGGGTCATGTTGAGGAGCAGGTGTCTGGCCGCGGTGGCCGACAGGTGTTCCCCGGCGGGGGTGTGGGTGCGGGTGGTCATGACGCGGTCTCACTTCCGGCGGCCAGGCCCACGCCGGGGTCGGTCGGCAGCAGGCCGTCCTGCTTGCCGGAGCCGCTGAGCTTGCGCACCACGGCGACCACGGTGAGGGCCACGACGGCGACGGCGATGAGGATCGCGCTGACGGCCGTCACCGACGGGTCGACGTCGTACTGGAGGACGTTGAACACCTGGACCGGCAGGGTCACGGTGTCCACGGAGGACAGGAACTGCGAGATGAAGAACTCGTCGAAGCTGGTGATGAAGGAGAAGATCGCGGCGGCCACCAGTCCGGGCATGGCCAGCGGGAAGGTGATGCGCCGCGCGACGGTGAGGCGGCTCGCGCCCATGCTGGCGGCCGCGTCCTCCAGCCGTTCGTCGATGCCCTTCAGCGTGGCCATGAGGATCATCACCGCGATCGGCGAGGCCAGCACGGTGTGGCCGAGGGCGATGGCGATGGGGCTGCCGAGCATCGCGGCCGGTTCGAAGAGCAGGAACAGGCCGAGCGCGATGACGACCTGGGGGATCACCAGCGGGGCGAGGACCAGTCCGTAGACCGCCGTGCGCAGCGGCAGGTCGCTGCGGACCAGGGCCGTGGCCGCCGTCATGCCGAGGACCAGGGAGAAGACGGTGGTCAGGGAGGCGACCAGGACGCTGAGTGACAGCGCGGCCGGCCATTTGCTGCCGTCGGCGAACAGCACCTTGTACCAGTCGAGCGTCCAGGAGGACGGCGGGAAGGAGCCGAAGGCGTCCTTGCCGAAGGAGGTGATGACGATGACGACGATCGGCAGTACCAGGAACAGCAGGATCAGGGTGGACAGGACGGTCAGGGTGATGCGTCCGGCGAGGGTGGAGCGGAGCTCGGTCATGACGCCGTACCTCGGTTCCGGTACGCCTCGCCCGCCGACTTCAGCAGCCTGAGCAGCAGCAGTCCGGCGAACGTGAGCAGCAGCAGGATGATGCCGAGCGCCGAGGCGCCGTTCCACTGGTCCTGTTTCATGACCTGCTCGTCGATGAGCGAGGCGACCATGGTCTGCTTCTCGCCGCCCATGAGGGCCGGGGTGAGGTAGTAGCCCAGGCAGAGGATGAAGCACAGGATGCCCGCGTTGACCACGCCGGGAGCGACCAGGGGAAGGTAGACACGGCGGAAGATCGTCACCCGTCCCGCGCCCATGCTGGCGGCGGCGGCCATCAGCCGGCGGTCGATGCCCTTCATGACGGCGTACAGCAGCAGCACGGTGTACGGCAGCATCACGGAGGTGGTGCCGATGACGACGCCCAGCTCGTTGTAGAGCAACTGGAAGGGCGCGCCTGGGATGTGAAGGGTCGTCAGGGCGTTGTTGATGACGCCGTGTTCACCGAGCAGGATGATCCAGCCGTAGGTCCGCACCAGCGCGCTGATGAAGTGCGGGACGACCACGACCACCATCACCAGCCCCGCCCACAGGGGCTTGAGGCGGGACACCGCGGCGGCCAGGACGAAGCCGATGACCAGGCTGAGCAGCGAGGTCTCGGCGGAGATCCGCAGGGTGGTGAGGAGGATCTCCAGGTTGGCGCCCTTGAAGGCGTCGGTGTACCAGTGGAGGGTGAAGCCTCCGCCGGCGTCCTTGAGGCTCAGCATCAGGGTGCTGAAGATGGGATAGATGAAGAGGACCAGGAGGTACGCGACGACGGGTGCGGCGTTGAACAGTCCGAAGCGGGTGCGGCGGTCGGACAGCGCGCGGCCCAGTCGTTTCCTGCGGGGCACCGGCGCTACGGAGCCCGGTGCCGGAGCGAGCGCGGCCACTGGCGTCACCCCCCGTCTTCCGCGCCGGCGAACACGCTGACGTCTCCGGGGTCCGCGGCGAGGTCGACGCGCTCGCCGAGGGCGGGAGCGCGGCCCGCGGGCAGTTCCAGTCGTACGAGGTCGGTGTCCGTGCCGCCGACGGGGCGGACGGTGACCCGGACGAGGGTGCCGACGTAGGTGACCGTCTCGACGGTCCCGGTACAGAAGCCGTCGCCGGCGGGACACAGGAAGAGCCGGCCGGGCTGGACCGCGGCGCGTACGGGTGCGCTGTCCGGGGCGGCCTGGGGGCGGGCCCTGAGCAGGCCGCCGGTGTCGAGCCGTACGAGCGTGTGTTCCGCCGTCTGTTCCTCGACGCGGCCGGGGAGGAAGTTGGCCGCGCCGAGGAAGTCGGCGACGAAGGGGGTGCGGGGGCGCTCGAAGAGCTCCTGCGGGGTGTCGAACTGGTCGATCCGCCCGTCCTGCATGACGGCGATGCGGTCGGAGAGGACGAGGGCCTCTTCCTGGTCGTGCGTCACATAGATGACGGTGAGGCCGAGTTCCTGCTGGATGCGCTTGATCTCGGTCTGGAGCTGGTCGCGCAGCTTCTTGTCGAGGGCGCCGAGCGGCTCGTCCATCAGGATCACCGGCGGCCGGTAGACCAGGGCCCGGCACAGCGCGACGCGCTGCTGCTGGCCGCCGGACAGCTCACGCGGCCGGCGACGGGCCATGGACGTCAGGCCCGCCATCTCCAGCGTCTCGCCGACCCGGCGGCGCAGCTCCGCCTTCGGCACGCCGCGCAGTTGCAGCGGGAAGGCGACGTTCTCCCACACCGTCATGTGCGGGAAGAGCAGGTACTGCTGGAAGACGAAACCCAGCCCGCGCTTCTGCGGGGCGAGGCGGGTCACGTCGTTGCCGCCGACGACGACGCTGCCGGAGTCGGGCTCGCAGAACCCGGCGATCATCATCAGGGTGGTGGTCTTGCCGGAGCCGGAGGACCCCAGGAAGGTGACGAACTCGCCCGCCGCGATCTCCATGGAGACCTCGTCGACGGCCGTCACTCCCCCGTACGTCTTGCGCAGTCGCGTCACCGACAGGGGTTTTCCGCTGCCGGCCAGCGCCGCCGGGGCGGCGAGCGACGGCTCGGACATGACGTCGGTCTCAGGCATGCGTCCACTCCTGCCAGCGCTTGGCCACCGCGTCCTGGTTGTCGTGCCACCACTGGACGTCCAGGTCGAAGCCGGTCTTGAGGTGCTCCGGGGAGCTGCCCAGGTTCGCTGCGGTGGCGGAGGAGAGCTTCTTGTAGGCGGCGGGCACCGAGGGGGCCATCGGGTACAGCTCGGCGTAGGCGGCCTGGACGTCGGGCCGGAGCGCGAAGTCGATGAGCTGGTAGGCGGCGTCCGGGTTGGGGGCGCCCTTGGGGATGCCGAAGGCGTTGCTCTGCCGGCGGGCGCCGTTCCACTGGTAGGCGAGCGGAGAGCCCTGCTTGATCAGGGCGTCGAGGCGGCCGTGCCAGACGTCGGTGGCGACGACCTCCTTGCGGCCGAGCAGCACGCCGGGGAGGGCTCCGGTGTCCCAGAACTTCTTGACCGATCCCTTGATGTGGTCCAGGGACTTGAAGGCGCGGTCCACGTCGAGGGGGTACAGCTTGTCCAGCGGTACGCCGTCGGCGAGGAGAGCGAACTCCAGCACGGGCAGGTCCGCGTCCAGGCCCTGGAGGGCACGGTCGCCGGGGAACGCCTTGGTGTCCCAGAAGTCGGCCCAGGTGGAAGGTTTCTTCCCGTCCCAGACGTCGGTGCGGTATGCCATGACGCTGGCCCAGTAGTTCTTGCCGACGGCGTTGGAGGTGACCAGGGTCTTGGCGATGCCGGCGTTCTTGAAGTTCTTCAGCCGGTCGTAGTCCAGGTTCTCGGTCGCGTCCGCCTTCTTAAAGCGCAGGAAGTCGGCCATCGAGTCGTCGATGACGTCGAACTGGGGTCGGCCCTGCTGGATCTGGGCGAGCATCTGCGCGTACTGGATGTTCACCACCTCGATCCGGATACCGGTCTCCTTGGTGAACGGGTCGTAGATGGCCTTCTTGTTGGCGTCGCCGTACGTGCCGCCGCTGTCGCGGACGACCAGCGTCTTGGAGCTCTTGCCACCGCTGCCGGCGGCGGACCGGCTGGTGCCGGTGCCGCAGCCGCTGAGCGCGGTCGCGGCGGCGACACCCGCCGTGACCCCGCCGATTCCGCGCAGGAACAGTCTGCGGTCGATCCGGGCGCCACGCGGCAGAGCCGCATCGTGATTCGTCATCGTGTGCCTCCTGGTGGTGCTGGCCGTGAGAAGGGGGGCGGCTGGACTGGGAGGTCTAGGAGGGGGGATCCGCCTCGTCGGGTGCGGTGCCCACGCCGGGGGTCCGGAGGGTGTCGGGACGCGGGGCGGTGTCGGGGTCGTACGGGACGGCTATGGCGGCCAGTTCCTCGCCGGGGGCGACGGTGAGGCCGTGCATGCCGTAGAAGATCCGCCCGCCGGCCGGGGCGTGCACGGTGTGTTCCCGGCCGTCGGCCGGGTCGACGATGCGGCCGAGTACGTCGCCCTCGGCCACGTCGCCGATGACGTCACCGTCGAAGGAGAACTCCGGGTACCACAGGCCGGTCGCCTCGGCCGTGACACCGGCGGCCCAGACCCATTCCCGGATCGGCGCCGGGGCCGAGCCGTCCGGGTCCAGCACGCCCAGGTGGCGCAGCGCCCGGTACAGGCCGTCGACGCGGCGGCGGGCCGTGGCTCCGTCACGCTGCCCCAGTTGGCCGACCTCGACGAGGACCGCCGAGATGCCCCGGCGGGCGGCGGCCGCGTGGCTGTTGCCGCCCTCGGCCTTCATTCCGAGGATGACGTCCTCGACACCGAAGGACCCGGCCAGCTCGGCCGTCGCCTTGTCGAGGTCCGGGTCGCCGGTGAGGCGGTAGCCGACGAAGTCCCGCAGGACCTGGTCGATGCCGCCGCAGTGCAGGTCGATGTAGACGTCGGCGCCGTCGATCAGGTGGGCGAAGAGCCAGGCGGCCAGACGCTCGGTGGGGCCGCCGTCCGGGTCGCCGGGGAAGACACGGTTGATGTTCACGCCGTCGACCGGGGAGACGTTGAGACGGCCCTCGTAGACGGCGGGAGGGTTGGCGACCGGGCAGACGATCACCTGCCCGCGTACCTCATCGGGTTCCAGCAGGGTCGCTAGGCGTGCGGCGGCGTCGACGGGCGTGAACTCGCCGCCGTGCACACCCGCGGTGATGACGACCCGGGGGCCGGGGCGGGTGCCGTTGACCAGGGTCAGCGGGATGTCCACGGAGCGGGTGCCGAGGTCGGACCGGACGGTGCCGCGCGCCCTGGTGCCGGGCCGGGCCTGGAGGGAGCCGACGGAGAGGACGGTGTCGTTCATGGTCATGCCTCCGTACGGCCGACGGTGGAGACGAAGTCGATGGGCTGCGCGGAGGTGCCGTCCAGCGCGAGGTCGGCGGCGATGTCGCCGAAGGCGGGTGAGAGCTTGAAGCCGTGGCCGGAGAAGCCGGCGAGCAGGACGACGTTGTCGGCGCCGGGCAGCGGGCCCACCAGCGGGCGGCTGCTTTCCGTGTAGCCCTCCATGTAGACGGAGAGACGGACCGGGTCGGGGTTCAGGTCCGGCATGTGGCGGCCGATGAGTTCGGTGAAGATGTCCAGCTCCTCGGGCCGCACGTTGCGGTCCAGCTGGTTCGGGTCGCCCGCCGGCCGGTGCAGGGCGCGGGACAGGCCGAGCTTGACCGAGACGCCGTCCGGGGAGGGCAGGCCGTAGCAGTGGGTGGGCGCCGTACGGATGAAGGCGGGGCGCTCCTCGCCGAACCAGGCGTCGGTGGTGGGCACGTACCAGGCGCTGACCAGGCGGCGGATGTCGACCTCCCACGGCAGCTCGGGCAGCAGGTCGTTGACCCAGGGACCGGGGGTGACGACGGCCGCGTCGAAGCGCTCGCTGCCGGCGTCGGTGCGGATCTCCACGCCGCCGCCGACGGGGACGATCTCGCGGACCGTGGTGTAACGGTGGATCACCGCGCCCAGCTGTTCGGCCCGGCGGGCCGCGGTCTGGATCGTCAGCTCGGGCCGGATGAAGCCGGCGCGGCGGTCGAGCACGGCCGCGTCGCCGTCCTCGATCCGGAACTGCGGGAACCGCTTGGCGAGGGACTCCGCGTCGAGCGCCTCGTGGTCGAGGCCGTGCTCCGCGATGGACTTCAGGACCGTCGCCATCTGCTGGTGCCCGGTCGGGCCCATCAGGAGGCAGCCGGTCAGGCGGCGCAGCTCGCGGCCGGTCTCCCGCTGGAGCTCCTCCCACAGGGCGTCGGCGTGCTTGAGCAGCGGGACGTAACGGGAGTCCTCGAAGTGCGCGCTGCGGAAGATCCTGGTCTCGCCTCCGGCGGCGCCGCGGTCGTGGCCGGGGGCGAAGCGGTCGTAGCCGACCACCTCGGCTCCACGGGCCGCCAGGCGCCAGGCGGCCTGGCTGCCCATCGTTCCGACGCCGACAACGGCGACGCGCTTGCTGGCTGACACGAGGGTTCCTTTCGTCTCCCGGGGCGAGGATGCTGGGCGCCCGGTGAGCGGATTCTGTGATTCCGGATGCGAGGAGGGCCAGAGGTTTGCCGACTCGGGACTTTCCGGGGGCGGGGAGGGGCTTCAGGTCACTTCGTCGAGTGCTGAGCGTTGCCGTGCCACAATGTGGAACGCTGTGCTAGAATCTGGCACGAGAATGGCAGTGGTGTAGAAGGGAGTCAAGGGGTGTCCGCCAGGAAATCTGAGAGTTAACGGGGGAAATCAGATGGAAATGAAGAGCGTGACCAGGTCCTTGCGGATCCTGGAGGCGGTCGCACAGCATCAGCCGGTGACGGTGGGGGAACTGACCAAGCTCTTCGGCCTGCCCAAGTCGACCGTGCAGCGCACGCTGGTCACCCTGAACGAGGCGGGGTGGCTGCGGGCCAACCGCAAGGACACCACCCGGTGGGAGATCGGCGCCCGCGTACTCGCCGTACGGCCGGCGGCGCTTCAGGGATCGAGCCTCTTCGCGGCCGCGCGGGAGCCGATGATCCGGCTCCGGGACGCGCTGAACGAGACGATCCACCTGTCGGTGCCGGACGCGCTGCAGTGCATGGTCGTCGTGGACCGCGTGGACTGCCATCACGCCGTACGGACGTTCCACGCGATCGGCGACACCTCGCCGCTGCACGCCACCGCCACGGGGCGCGCCATTCTCGCGCATCTGCCGAAGGCGGACGTGGCGGAACTCGCCGGCCGTGGGCTGGAGAGCTACACCGAGGCCACTCCGACCGATCCGGCCGAGTTGCTCGCGGCGTTGGAGCGCGTACGCGCCGACGGCTATTCGGTCAACCGGAACCAGTACCGGCCGGACGTGTGCGCCGTGGCGGCGCCGATCCTGGACGAGGACGGGACGCCGCTCGCCGCGGTGGCCGTGTCCATGCCGGACTCGCGCTACGACGAGGAGAGGCTGCCGGAGCTGGGACGTGTCGTCTCGGAAACGGCGAAGGAGATCACCGCCCGGCGCAACGGAGCGTGAGTTCCATCGGGCTGGCCGGGAGTGTCGGGGAACTCCGTTCGTGACAGTGCGGGTTGTGCGGGAACGCGCGGCCGGTGTCCCAGTGCCCGGTCAGGCGAAGTGACCGGGCACTGGGCGGCCCGTCGCGGTGCGCGATGCGGGGAGTCAGGGCAGGACCGCCGTCATCGCACGGGCACCGCCAGGTACTGGTACTCCAGGAACTCGTCGATGCCGACCCTGCCGCCCTCCCGGCCGAGCCCGGACTGCTTGACGCCGCCGAACGGCGCGGCCGGGTTGGACACGAGACCGGTGTTGAGGCCGACCATGCCCACCTCCAGCCGTTCGCTGACGCGCAGGGCACGGTCGAGGCCCTCGGTGAAGAGGTAGCCGACCAGGCCCCAGGGGGTGTCGTTGGCCCGGCGGACGACCTCGTCCTCGTCGTCGAAGGTCAGGATCGCCGCGACGGGCCCGAAGATCTCCGTCTCCATCAGACGGCTTTCGGGAGCCACATCGGTCAGCACGGTCGGTGGGTAGAAGCAGCCCGGCCCTTCGGGGGCGCTGCCGCCGACGAGCACCCTGGCCCCCCGCTCCACCGCGTCGGCGACCAGTTCCTCGACCTTGGCCCGCCCGGCGGTGTCGATCAGCGGGCCGACGTCGACACCGTCCCGCGTTCCGGGGCCGACCACGAGCGCGCCCATGCGTGCGGCGAGCCGCCGCCCGAACTCCTCCGCCACCGACCGGTGGACGAAGAAGCGGTTCGCGGCCGTGCACGCCTCCCCCATGTTGCGCATCTTGGCCGTCATCGCGCCGTCCACGGCCACGTCCAGGTCGGCGTCCTCGAAGACGATGAACGGGGCGTTCCCGCCCAGCTCCATGGAGGTGCGCACGACGGTGTCGGCGCACTGCGCGAGCAGCAGCCGCCCGACGGCGGTGGAGCCGGTGAAGGACAGCTTGCGGACGCGCCCGCCGCGCAGCAGCGGTTCGCACACCTCGCCCGCACGGGAGGTCGTGACGACGTTGAGCACGCCGTCGGGCAGCCCGGCCTCCTTCAGGATCCCGGCGAGGGCCAGGCTGGACAGCGGCGTCTGCGGGGCGGGCTTGAGCACCATCGTGCAGCCCGCCGCGATGGCCGGGCCGATCTTGCGCGTGCCCATGGCCAGCGGGAAGTTCCATGGGGTGATCAGCAGACACGGCCCGACCGGACGGCGCGTCAGCAGCATGCGGTGGCGGCCGTCGGGCAGGGTGCCGTAGCCGCCGTCGACGCGTACGGCCTCCTCGGAGAACCAGCGGAAGAACTCGGCCGCGTACGCCACCTCGCCCCGCGCCTCGGCCAGCGGCTTGCCCATCTCGGACGTCATCAGGTGGGCGAGCTCATCGGTGCGTTCCAGGATGATCTCGTGGGCGCGGCGCAGGATCTCACTGCGTGCCCGGGGTGCCGTGCGGGCCCACTCCTGCTGCGCCTGGACCGCCGCCTCCTCCGCGAGACGGGCGTCCTTGGGCCCCGCGTCGGCGACATGGCACAGGATCTCGCCGGTCGCCGGGTCGTCCACGGGCATGGTGGCGCCGTCGGCGGCGTCCACCCAGGCACCGCCGATGAACAACTGCGTGGGTGTGTCGGTCATGACGTCTCTCCTGGTCGAGCGGCTTGGTCGGCGGCGGGGTCGAGCAGTTCCGCGAGGTGCAGGGCGCGGATGCTGCCCCGGTCCTCGGCGAGGTGGTCGATCTGGGTGGCGCAGCTGAAGCCGTCGGCGACGACGACGGTCGGGTCGTCCTCGTCGATGTCGTCGAGGCGGGGCTTCAGGGCCAGGCCGGCGACGGCCATCGAGGTGTCGTGGTGCTGCTGCTCGAAGCCGAAGTTGCCCGCGAGTCCGCAGCAGCCCTCGGCCTCGTCGACCTCGCGCACGCCGAGGCGGCGCAGCAGGTCGCGCGGGCGGCGGCTTCCGAAGGTGGCGTACTCGTGGCAGTGGGTCTGCAGGACGACGCTCTCCGGCAGTTCCGGTGGGGTCCAGTCCTCCGCGGCGAGGTCGGTCAGGGCGCCGGTGAACGTGTGGACGCGGTCCGCGACGCGGCGGGCGGCAGGGGTGCCGAGGAGTTCGGGCAGGTCGCTCTTGAGGGCGGCGGCGCAGCTGGGTTCGGCCACGACGATGGGCCGGTCGTCGCCGTTGTCGAGGTGGGCGACCGTGCGAGCCATGACGCGGCGCGCGACGGACAGCTGGCCGGTGCTGACCCAGGTCAGACCGCAGCACAGGGTGTCCGTGGCCGTGCAGGGGATTCCGGCGTCGGCGAGGACGCGGCTCGCGGCTCCGGCCACCTCGGGGCGGAAGGCGCGCGTGAAGCTGTCGACGAAGAGCAGTGCCTTCGCCGGTTCGCCGGTCCGCGCCGCGCGGAGGGCCTCGCGCAGGGTGCGCCGGGAGGCGAAGGCCGGGATCCTTCGCTTCGTGGTCACACCGCCGAGGCGGGCGAGCAGTGTGCCGAGCGGTCCGCGCAGCAGGGCGTTGAGGGGGCGGGCGGCGTATCCGGCGAGCACGGAGGTCAGCGGCAGCCAGCCCAGCGAGTAGTGGGAGCGGGGCCGGAGTCTGCCCTTGTAGTGCTGGTGCAGGAACTCGGACTTGTAGGTGGCCATGTCGACGCCGACCGGACAGTCGCTGGAGCACGCCTTGCAGGACAGACACAGGTCGAGGGCGTCCCTGACCTCGGTCGAGCGCCAGCCGTCCTGGACGGTTCCGCCGCGCACCATCTCCTGGAGGAGACGGGCCCGGCCCCGCGTGGAGTCGTTCTCCTCTCCCGTCGCCCGGTAGCTGGGGCACATCACACCGCCCGCCTCGCCGCGGCAGCGGCCGACGCCCACGCAGCGGCGCACCGCGCCCGCGAAGCCGTCCTCGTCGTGCGGGAAGGAGAAGAGGGTCTCGACGGGCAGCACCTCGGGCGTGTGCAGCGCGAGATCGGCGTCGAGCCGGGCCGGGGCCACGATGACCCCGGGGTTCAGCAGCCCTTCGGGATCGAACACCTCCTTGAAGGCGGCGAACGTCCGGATCAGCCGGTGGCTGTACATGACCTCCAGCAGCTCACCGCGCGCCCGCCCGTCCCCGTGCTCGCCCGACAGGGTTCCACCGTGCCCGACGACCAGAGCGGCGGCCTCGGACAGGAACCGGCGGGTGGCGGCCCGGCCGGTGTCCGTGGCCAGGTCGAAGTCGACGCGTACGTGCACGCACCCGGCGCCGAAGTGCCCGTACAGCACGCCGGTCAGCCCGTGCCGGGTCAGCAGCTCGCGGAAGTCCCGCAGGTAGGCGGCCAGGTTCTCCGGCGCGACCGCCGCGTCCTCCCAACCGGGCCACGACTCCCCGCCGTCGACCAGACGGGCGGCGAGCCCCGCCCCGTCCTCGCGGACCCGCCACAGCGAGCGCCGCTCGGCGGCGCTCTGCACGACCCGTCCGCCGGTCGTCCGGCCCCGGGCCTTGAGCACGTCCAGCAACTCGGCGGCCCGGCGGTGCACTTCCGCCTCGTCGTCACCGTCGAGTTCGACGTACAGCCAGGCCCGGCCGTCCGGCAGTCCGGTGACGGAGTCCGGTCCGCGCCGGGCCCGCATGGTGGCGACGATCGCTTCGTCCATGCCCTCCACGGCGGTGGGCGACCAGCGCAGCAGCTCGGGGACGTCCTCGGCCGCGTCGACGACGTCGTCGTAGCCGAGGGTCAGCAGCGCCGAAGCCCGTGCGGTCGCCACCAGGCGGACCGTCGCGGCGGTGACGACCGCACAGGTGCCCTCGGTGCCGACCAGCGCGCGAGCCATGTCGAAGCCGTTCTCCGGCAGCAGGTGGTGCAGCTGGTAGCCGGAGACCTGTCGCGGGATACGGCCGAGTCCGGTGCGGATCGCCGCCAGCTCGCCGTCGATCAGACGTCGTACGTCCGCTTCGAGCCGGGCGACGAGGTGGGCGTCGTCCGGGTCGACCGGGTGCAGGCCGGTGCGGTCGGCGACGGCCCGCACGCCGTCGGCCGTCACGATCTCCAGCGCCTCGATGTGGGAGCTGGTCCGCCCGTGCCGCACGGACCGGTTCCCGCACGCGTCGTTGCCGATCATCCCGCCGAGGGTGCAGCGGCTGTGCGAGGACGGGTCGGGGCCGAAGGCGAGCCCGTACGGGGCGGTCGCGTCGCGCAGCGCGTCCAGCACCACGCCCGCCTCGACCCGCGCTGTTCCCGCCTCGGGATCGATGTCCAGGATCCGGTTCATGTACCGGGAGAAGTCCAGGACGACGCCCGGTCCGACCGCGTTGCCGGCCATGCTGGTGCCGCCGCCCCGCGCGGTGACCGGGACGCCCGTCTCCCGGCAGGCCCGCACCACCGCGACCACGTCGTCGGCGCCGCGCGGGAAGACCACGGCCCGCGGCGGGACCCGGTAGTTGGAGGCGTCGTACGCGTAACTGCCCGTGGCACCCGGGCCGGTCTCCACCCGCAGACCCGGAGCGGCCCGGGCGAGCCGGGCGACCAGCCGCTCCGGGCTCGCGGTGGTGTCCGTCGTCACCGGGAAACTCCGGAGGTGCCGGCTTCCACCGCGGCCGCCCACGCCTCGAGGCCCGCGTCCACCGCCGTCTCGTCGATCACGAGGGCCGGGATCATCCGCACGACCTGGTTCCACGCCCCGCACAGCAGCAGGAGCAGGCCCTCGTCGACGGCGGCCCGCTGGACACGGGCGGCGGTCTCGGGGTCGGGGTCGCCGTCCTCGGTGACGAACTCGCTGGCCAGCATCAGCCCCAGCCCGCGTACGTCACCGATGCCGGGGGTCCGCTCGGCCACCTTCTCCAGTCCGGCGCGCAGCCGCGCGCCCATCGCCTCGGCGTTGTCGACGAGTTTCTCGTCGCGGACGACGTCGAGGGTCGCGCAGGCCGCGGCGCAGGCCACGGCGTTGGCGCCGTACGTCCCGCCCTGCGAACCCGGCCACGCCCTGCTCATCAGCTCCTCGGAGGCCGCGATGGCGGACAGCGGGAAGCCACTGGCCAGCCCCTTGGCGGTGACCAGGATGTCGGGGGTGACCCCGAAGTGGTCGTGCCCCCAGAACCGGCCCGTACGGCCCACACCGGTCTGCACCTCGTCCAGGATCAGCAGGAAACCGTGGCGGTCCGCCCGCTCCCGCAGCCCCTCCATGAACGCGCGGTTCGCGGGCACGTACCCGCCCTCGCCGAGCACGGGTTCGACGATGACCGCGGCGGTGTCGGCGGGCGAGGAGATCGTCTGGAGCGTGTAGTCGAGCTCCTTCAGGGCGAAGCGGGTGGCGGTCTCCTCGTCCCAGCCGTACCGGTAGGCCGTCGGGAAGGGGGTGACGACGACGCCGCTCATCAGCGGGGAGAAGCCGGACCGGAAGCGGGTGCCGGAGGTGGTCATCGAGGCGGCGGCCACGGTCCGGCCGTGGAAACCGCCGTGGCAGACCAGGACGTTGGGACGGCCCGTGGCCTGGCGGGCCAGGCGCAGCGCGGCCTCCACGGCCTCGCTGCCGGAGTTGGTGAAGAACAGACTGTCCAGCCCGGCCGGCAGCACCTCGCCCAGCTTGTCGACCAGCCGCCTGAGCGGAGGGTGCATGACGGTCGTGTACTGGCCGTGGACCAGCGTGCCCACCTGCTCCTGGGCGGCCGCGACGACCGTGGGGTGGCAGTGTCCGGTGCTGGTGACGCCGATCCCCGCGGTGAAGTCCAGGTAGCGGCGGCCGTCCTCGCCGTAGAGGTGGACGCCCTCGCCCCGGACCGCCACCACGGGTGTGGCCTGACGAAGGTGCGGCGACAGTGCGGTCATGTTCGTCTCCCGGCCCGGGTCGTCAGTCACTGTGGTCTTCTGAGCGTCCCCGGCGCCCCGGCCCGTGCCAACGCCCGATCTGTCCAGCCGGAACGCGGTATCCGGACGTTGTGTCAACCATGTCGGGCCGTACGGTCTCCGCGTGCTCCCCCTGACCGCCGGCTTGCGCCCCTTGCGCAGGTCAGCGGCGCTTGTCAGAGTGACGCAGCACTCCCCCGAGTTCTCGGCCCCGCTCGGGCGGGCAGTACCCCCAGGGAGGCACCGTGAGCGAGAACCACGTGAGCGAGCACCACCGCACGGCGCCAGGGCCCGGTACCGACGGGCTCGCGGCCCCCGTGCCGGACCGTGACGTGGACGCCGGCGGCCGTCCGCCCACCGTCGCCGACGTGCTGGCCCTCCCCGTCCTGGCCGCGGGGCAGCCGCAGGTCGTCACCGGCGTGGCCGGGCTCGACCGGCCGGTGCGCTGGGTCCACATCACCGAACTGACCGACCCCGCGTCCTTCCTCAAGGGCGGCGAGCTCGTCCTGACCACCGGCATGCCCCTGCCCGAGGAGCCCACCGGAGTACGCCGCTACGTCGACGAACTCGCCGACATCGGCGCGGCGGCCCTCGTCATCGAACTGGTCCGCCGCTACCACCGTCCGCCCGACGCGCTGGTCCACGCCTGCCGGGCCCGCGGCCTCCCCCTCGTGACCCTGGCCAAGGACGTCAACTTCCTGGAGGTCACCCAGGTCGTCCACGCCCTCCTCCTCGGCAACCAGGCGGACGCGATGCGCCGCACACAGCGCGTCCACGAGGCGTTCACCGCGCTGACGCTGCGCGGCGCGGGTCCCGAGGACGTCGTACGGGCCGCGGCGGAGATGAGCGGCCGCACGGTCGTCCTGGAGAACCTGGCCCACCAGGCGCTGATCTGCGAGCCGTCGCGCGGTACGACGGAGAGCGTCCTCACGGCCTGGGAACAGCGGTCCAGGTCGACACCACCCGTCGACCACACGGCAGTGTCCGGTCCCGAGGGCTGGCTCGTGGCGCCGGTGGAGTACCAGGGCGAACGCTGGGGCCGCGTGGCCATGCTCCCCGCCCCGACGGCACCCCGTGCCCCCGGCCCCGAGGACGTCACGGTCCTGGAGAGAACCGCGATGGCCCTCACCATCGCCCGCCTCATCCACCCCACGCCCTGGGAACTCACCGCACACCGCAACGCCCTGCGCGACCTCGTCGAACAACGCCATCGCTTCCCCGCGGACGCCGAGGCCCGGGTCGCCGCCCTGGGCCTGCCCACGAAGGACTCCCACTTCGTCGCGGTGCTGGCCGACCTCCCTCACGAGGACGACACGGCGAAGGCCGAGGGCCTGCTCTCCGAGGAACTCAGGGCGAAGGGAACACCGGCCCTCGTCGGACTCCTCGGGCCGACACGCCTCGGCGCCCTGCTCTCCCTGCGCCCCGACCAGCCGTGGCAGCCCGTGGTCGAGCACCTGAGCCGAACCGCCCTGAACCTGGTCCCGGGCGCGACGGTGAGCATCGGCAGCGAGGCCACGGACCTCCCGGGCATCGCCCGCTCCTTCCGCGAAGCCGTCCGGGTCGCCGAAGCCACCGAGCCCGGGGCGCCGCTCCCCGCGGGACGTTCCTACCACGAACGGTCCGACGTCGGCCTGCGCCGGCTCCTCTTCGCGCTCCGCGAGGACACCCGTATCCAGGAGTACGCCGAGCAGCGGCTCAGCCGGCTCGTCGACCACGACGCCCGGCACGGCACCGACCTGCTCACCACCCTGCGCCACTACCTCGACGCGGCCGGCAACAAGACGGTGGCCGCCCGGCACGGCGGCCTGTCCCGGGAAACCGTCTACCAGCGCCTGCGCACCATCGAGCGGATACTCGACCGCGACCTCGAGTCCGGCGAACAGCGCACGGAGATCCATGTGGCACTGACGGCGCTCGACGTCCTGCGGGCGCTGAAGTGACCTCGCGGCGGACAACAGCCGAGGCGCACCGCGTGTGCCACCGCTGAAGACCGCGCAGGGGATGCCATGCGAACGAAAGGGCGTGCTCCTGCGAACGGTTGTGCAAGGGATCGGTATCGTCCGCCGCAAGAGACCTGGTCTGCGGCAAGCAGCCGTGCGGAGGAGGACTTCATGGCCGGTCGCCGGCAAGGGATGGCAGAGGACGGCGGATCGGTCTCGCGGCCACCGGAGGCTCACGGTCCGGGCGCGCGGGACACGGTGCGCCTCGCTCTGGTGATCGGTGCTCTGGGCGTGGTCTTCGGCGACATCGGGACCAGCCCGATCTACACCCTCCAGACCGTGTTCAACCCGAGCGATCCGCACCCCGTCCCGGTCAGCACACAGAACGTGTACGGCGTGGTGTCGCTCGTGTTCTGGTCCGTGATGATCATCGTGACCGTCACGTACGTACTGCTGGCCATGCGCGCCGACAACGACGGCGAGGGCGGCATCATGGCGCTGATCACCCTGCTGCGGGGGTGGAACTCACAACGGCGCCGGAAAGCCGCCGTCGTACTGGCCGCGCTGGGCATCTTCGGCGCGTCGCTGTTCTTCGGCGACAGCATGATCACCCCGGCGATCTCGGTGTTGTCCGCGGTCGAGGGACTCAAGGTCGTCGAGCCGTCGCTGGACAGCGCGGTCGTGCCCATCACCGCGGTGATCATCGTGATCCTGTTCCTGGTACAGCGCAGGGGAACCGCCGCAGTGGGCCGGGTGTTCGGACCTGTCATGATCGCCTGGTTCACGGCGATCGGCGCGTGCGGCGTCGCCGGCATCGCCGACCACCCGGACATCCTCAAGGCGCTGTCGCCCGCCTACGCCCTGGACTTCCTCGTCGGCCACTTCGGCACCGCCTTCTTCGCACTCGCCGCCATCGTCCTCGCGGTCACCGGCGCCGAGGCCCTCTACGCCGACATGGGGCACTTCGGCCGCCGGGCCATCACCCGCGCCTGGTTGATCCTCGTCTTCCCGGCCTGCGTCCTGAGCTACCTCGGCCAGGGCGCGCTGATCCTCGACGATCCGGACAACATCAGCAGCCCGTTCTTCCTGCTCGTGCCCGACTGGGGACGTTGGCCGATGGTCCTGCTGGCCACGGCGGCCACCGTGATCGCCTCCCAGGCCGTGATCACCGGCGCGTACTCGGTCGCCTCCCAGGCCGCCCAGCTCGGCTACCTGCCGAGGCTGAGGATCGCGCACACCTCCGAGTCCACCATCGGCCAGATCTACGTCCCCTGGATCAACTGGCTGCTGATGGTCTCCGTCCTCACCCTGGTCTTCGCCTTCCGCAGCTCCACGGCGCTGGCGTTCGCGTTCGGCATGGCGGTCACCGGCACCATCACCATCACCACCCTGCTGTTCTTCTACGTCGCCCGCGCGAAATGGGGCACGCCCGTATGGCTGCTCACCACCGGCGCGGCCGTACTGCTGCTCGTGGACCTGCTGTTCGTCGCGGCCAACCTGACCAAGCTCGTCCACGGCGCGTGGCTGCCGCTGCTGATCGGCCTCACCGCGTTCACCGTGATGACGACGTGGCAACGCGGCCGCGCGCTCGTCACCACCGAGCGGGCACAGCGCGAAGGCCCGCTGCCCGAGTTCGTCGACCAGCTCCGCAGTGGCAGGACACGGGCACTCAGGGCCCCCGGCACCGCCGTCTTCCTCAACCGGGGCAAGCAGACCGCCCCCCTGGCCATGCGAGCCAACGTCGAGCACAACCACGTCCGCCACGACCAGGTCGTGATCCTGTCCATCGAGACCGAGCCGGTACCCCACGTCCCGGCCGACCGGCGGATCGTGGTCGACGACCTCGGCTACGCCGACGACGGCATCATCCACGTCACCGCACGGTACGGGTACATGGAGACACCCGACGTGCCCGGCACCCTGGCAACGCTCGACCCGGCCGCAACCGAAGGGCCCCTGCGACTCGACCAGGCGACCTACTACCTGTCGAAGATCGAGCTCCGGCGCGGCAAGGAACCGACGATGGCCCCCTGGCGCAAGCGGCTGTTCATCGCCACCTCGTACATCACGGCCGACGCCGCCGAGTACTTCGGCCTCCCCCGCGACCGCACGGTCATCATGGGCGCGCAGATCGAGGTGTAGGCACGACGGCCGCGAAGGTGTGGCGCCCTACTTCACAAAAGTGGCGATCAAGCGGGTCGCCCTGCGCCACGACGTGGACGAGCACAGCGGAACCCCTTGTCGATCTCTCAGGGTGCCCAGGGTCTGAGGCCCCCGTACCGGCTGCGGATGTCGTCCAGGTTGTACCGCTGTGCCGGAGGCATCTGTCGCCGTCGGTCAACATACTGCCTCGCCCACGCTTCCTGGCCCGTCCTCGCGGTGCCGCCGTAACGCCTGGCGGCTGCGATGGGGCACCGGCCACGTGGGGGATTTCCCCACCGTGCCGCCCGAGATCCCAAGCGCGAGGTGGTGCCCGTCCTCAGGACATGACCGCAGCGGGAAGGTCCTCCGGCCGCTCCGGCCGCCGCTGCGGTGCCGTCCGTACGGCGAGCACCATGGTGAGGCCGCCGCCGGGCGTGTCCTCGGCATCGAGGGTGCCGCCGATGGCCTCGGTGAAGCCGCGCGCCACCGCCAGGCCGAGACCGACTCCGACACCGCGGGGCGAGTCCCCGTACCGCTGGAAGGGTTCGAAGATACGGCTCCTGGCTTCGTCCGGGACACCGGGCCCGCGGTCCACCACTCGCACCTCGACCCGGTCGCCAAGGGCACTCGCGGAGACCAGGACCTTCTCGCCGGGAGGGCTGTACTTGACGGCGTTCTCGACCACGTTGGCGACGGCTCGCTCCAGCAGCCCCCGGTCGACGTGGACCATGGGCAGCGTCTCGGGGATGTCCAGTTCCACGCTGTCCTCGGGCACCCCGCCGAGCGCCATGGGGACGACTTCGTCGAGATCGGTCTCCCGGATGATGGGGGTGACGGTGCCGGTCTGCAGACGGGACATGTCCAGCAGGTTGCCGACAAGGTGGTCCAGGCGGTCGGCACCTTCCTCAATCGCCTCCAGCAGCTCCGCCTGGTCCTCCTCCGACCACTCGACGTCGTCGGAGCGCAGCGAGGACACGGCGGCCTTGATGCCTGCGAGCGGGGTGCGCAGATCGTGGCTCACGGCGGCGAGCAGGGCGGTCCGGATGCGGTTGCCCTCGGCCAGTTCCTTGGCCCGGTCGGCCTCGCGCCGCAGGCGCTGGCGGTCCAGGACGACGGCGGCCTGCGCGGCGAAGGCGGCCAGCACCCGGCGGTCGGCTGCCGGCAGCACCCGGCCGCGCAGCGACAGGGCCATGTGGTCGCCGACCGGTACGTCGACGTCCGCGTCGTCCGGGATCCGGGCAGGCTCGGACCCCACACTGCCGGCGCAGGTCCAGGGATCCGTCTCACCGGACCGCTCCAGCAGGGCCACCGACTCCATGCCGAAGGTCTCCCGGACCCGCTCCAGCAGTGCCTCCAACGTGGTCTCGCCACGCAGGACGTTCCCCGCGAGGAAGGAGAGGATCTCCGACTCGGCGCGCAGCCGTGCCGCCTGATGGGTGCGCCGGGCCGCGAGGTCCACCACGGACGCCACGGACACGGCGACCCCGACGAAGATCGCGATGGCGACGATGTTCTTCGGGTCGGCGATCGTCAGGGTGTGGACGGGCGGCGTGAAGAACCAGTTGAGCAGCAGGGAGCCCACGACGGCGGAGGCCAGTGCCGGGAAGAGCCCACCCAGCAGGGCGGCGGCCACCGTCAGGGTCAGGAACAGCAGCATGTCGTTGGCAAGGCCGACGTCCGGTGTGACGCCGGCGAGGAGCCAGGTGAGCAGGGCGGGACCGAGCACCCCGACGAGCCAGCCCCAGATGACCCGGGAGCGTCCGAGCCGTGCGCTCCGGGCCGCGGGCAGTCGCCCCTTGCCCGCCTCGTCGTGCGTGATGAGGTGGACGTCGAGGTCGGGTCCCGACTCCCGGGCGACCGTGGCGCCGACGCCGGGGCCGAAGACGTACTGCCAGCTCCTGCGGCGGGAGACGCCCAGCACGATCTGGGTGGCGTTCACACCCCGGGCGAAGTCGAGCAGGGCGACCGGGATGTCGTCGCCGACGACGTGGTGGAAGCTGCCGCCCAGGTCCTCGACCAGCGTGCGCTGGTCGGCGAGTTCCTTCGGGGAGGCGGCGGTGAGGCCGTCGCTGCGGGATATGTAGACGGCGAGCACCTCGCCGCCGGCGCCCTTCTCGGCCAGCCGCGCGGCGCGCCGTATCAGGGTGCTCCCCTCGGGGCCGCCGGTCAGGCCGACGACGATCCGCTCGCGGGAGCCCCAGATCGCCGACACCTGGTGTTCGTTGCGGTACTCGGTCAGGTACTCGTCGACCCGGTCAGCCACCCACAGCAGCGCCAGTTCGCGCAGGGCGGTGAGGTTGCCCGGCCGGAAGTAGTTGGAGAGGGCCGCGTCGACCTTGTCGGGCTTGTAGATGTTGCCGTGCGCCATACGGCGGCGCAGCGCCTCCGGAGACATGTCGACCAGCTCGATCTGGTCGGCCCGCCGTACGACCTCGTCGGGGACAGTCTCGCGCTGCCGCACTCCCGTGATCGACTCGACCACGTCGCCGAGGGACTCCAGGTGCTGGATGTTGACGGTCGAGACCACGTCGACGCCGGCCGCGAGCAGTTCCTCCACGTCCTGCCAGCGCTTGGTGTTGCGGGAGCCGGGGATGTTGGAGTGGGCGAGCTCGTCGACGAGGGCGACGGCCGGGGCGCGCCGCAGGACGGCGTCGACGTCCATCTCGGTGAAGGTGCCGCCCCGGTACTCGATCTCCGTACGCGCGATCTGTTCCAGGCCGTGCAGCATCACCTCGGTGCGCGGGCGGTGGTGGTGTTCCACGAAGGCGACCACGCAGTCGGTGCCCCGCTCGATACGGCGGTGCGCCTCGGAGAGCATGGCGTAGGTCTTGCCGACGCCGGGTGCCGCGCCGAGATAGATCCGGAGCTTTCCGCGTGCCATGTCGTCCCTCGGTCAGGCTTCGAAGCGGTAGCCCATGCCGGGCTCGGTGATCAGATGGCGCGGGTGGGAGGGATCGTTCTCCAGTTTGCGGCGCAGCTGGGCCATGTAGACGCGCAGGTAGTTGGTCTTGTTGCTCTGCGAGACGCCCCACACCTCCTGGAGAAGCTGCTTCTGCGTGACCAGTCGGCGCGGGTTGCTGACCAGGATCTCCAGCAGATGCCACTCGGTGGGCGTCAGCCGCACGTCCCGCCCGCCCCGGACGACCTTCTTGGCGAGCAGGTCGATGCTGAAGTCCGCCGTCGCCACCAGGGTCGTCTCGGGGGCCAGCGGCGCGTCTTCGGTTCGGCGGACGGCGGCCCGCAGCCGGGCGAGGAGTTCGTCCATGCTGAACGGCTTGGTGATGTAGTCGTCGGCACCCGCGTCGAGCGCGGCGACCTTCTCGTCGGAGCCCTGACGGGCCGACAGCACCAGGATCGGCGTCCGGGTCCAGCCGCGCAGCGCCTTGATGACGTCGACGCCGTCCATGTCGGGCAGTCCGAGGTCGAGCATCACCACGTCGGGCCGCTGCGCGGCCGCGAGCCGGAGTGCCGTGGCGCCGTCGGGGGCGGCGTCCACTCCGTAATGGCGTGCCTGCATGTTGATCACGAGAGCCCGTACGAGCTGCGGGTCGTCCTCCACCACCAGCACCCGTGTCATGGGGGTGTGCCTTTCGAGTCGTTCGGGCCGGCCACGGCGGCGCAACCGGCTGCTCGGCGGCGGGAGTCGGCGGACGCGGAGAGGTCCCCGGCCGCCGACTCCTTGTCCGGTCACGTCATTCGCCCCTCAGCTTTTGGCCACGAGGTCCTTGAGCGCGATGTTGAGTTCCAGGACGTTCACGCGGGGTTCGCCGACGAAGCCGAGGGTGCGGCCCTCGGTGTGGGCCTTCACCAGCTTCTCCACCTGGGCGACGGAGAGGTCGTTGCGTTCGGCGACCCGGTGGACCTGGAGGTCGGCGTACCGCGGGGAGATGTCGGGGTCGAGGCCGGAGCCGGAGGAGGTGACGGCGTCGGCGGGGACGTCGGCGGGGTTCACCGTGTAGTCGGCGGTCGAGTTCTCCTTCACCACCTTGGCCTTGGCCTCCCGCACCGACTTGACCAGGTTCTCGTTGTCGGCGGAGAGGTTGGTGGCGCCGGACAGGATCAGCTTGTACCGCGTGTTGACGGAGTTCTCGCCCAGGCCGTTCGCGGGGCGGGGCTGGAAGTAGTCCAGGCTGTAGCCCTGTTGACCGATCAGGGACGACCCGACGACCCTGCCGTCCGACGTGATCTGAGAGCCGTTGGCCTTGCCGGGGAAGAGTCCCTGGGCGATGCCGGTGATGACCAGCGGGTAGATGACGCCCGTCACCAGGGTCAGCACGAGCAGGGCCCGCAGGCCCGCCCCGAGCAACCGGGCCGTGTTCGTAAGGGAGTTGTTCATGTCCTTCATCCGATCCCGGGGATCAGCGAGATGAGCAGGTCGATGAGCTTGATGCCGATGAAGGGCGCGATCAGTCCGCCGAGGCCGTAGATCCCGAGGTTGCGCCGCAGCAGCTTGTCCGCGCTGACGGGCCGGTACTGCACGCCCTTCAGGGAGAGCGGCACCAGCGCGATGATGATCAGCGCGTTGAAGACGACGGCCGACAGGATCGCGGAGTCGGGCGAGGACAGCTGCATGATGTTCAGCTTGTCCAGGCCCGGGTAGACCGCGGCGAACAGCGCCGGGATGATCGCGAAGTACTTCGCCACGTCGTTGGCGATGGAGAACGTCGTCAAGGCCCCCCGGGTGATGAGGAGTTGCTTGCCGATCTCGACGATCTCGATGAGCTTGGTCGGGTTGGAGTCGAGGTCGACCATGTTGCCGGCCTCCTTGGCGGCCGACGTCCCCGTGTTCATCGCCACGCCGACGTCCGCCTGGGCGAGGGCCGGCGCGTCGTTGGTGCCGTCGCCGGTCATCGCGACCAGCTTGCCGCCCGCCTGCTCCCGTTTGATCAGGGCCATCTTGTCCTCGGGGGTGGCCTCGGCGAGGAAGTCGTCGACGCCGGCCTCCTCGGCGATCGCCTTCGCCGTCAGCGGGTTGTCACCGGTGATCATGACGGTCTTGATGCCCATGCGGCGCAGTTCGTCGAACCGCTCCCGCATGCCGTCCTTGACGACGTCCTTGAGGTGGATGACACCCAGAACGCGGGCGCCCCGCTCGTCGTCCACCGCGACCAGCAGCGGGGTGCCGCCCGCCTCGGAGATCCGGGCCGCGACGGTGTCCGCGTCCTCGGTGACCGTGCCGCCTCGCTCCTGGACCCAGGCGATGACCGAGGCCGTGGCGCCCTTGCGGACCTTGCGTCCGTCGACGTCCACGCCCGACATCCGGGTCTGGGCGGTGAAGGCGATCCACTCGGCGTGGGCCAGCTCGCCCTGGTGGCGTTCGCGCAGGCCGTACTTCTCCTTGGCGAGGACGACGATGGAGCGGCCCTCGGGCGTCTCGTCGGCCAGCGACGACAGCTGCGCGGCGTCGGCGACCTCGGCGTCCGTGGTCCCGCTCACCGGCACGAACTCGGCGGCCTGGCGGTTGCCGAGGGTGATGGTGCCGGTCTTGTCGAGCAGCAGGGTGGAGACGTCTCCGGCGGCCTCGACCGCGCGGCCCGACATGGCCAGCACATTGCGCTGGACGAGGCGGTCCATGCCGGCGATGCCGATCGCCGACAGCAGCGCGCCGATGGTGGTGGGAATCAGGCAGACCAGCAGGGCCACAAGGACGACCATCGTCAGGTGGGTGCCCGCGTAGTCGGCGAACGGCGGCAGCGTGGCCACCGCGAGCAGGAAGACGATGGTCAGCGAGGCGAGCAGGATGTTCAGCGCGATCTCGTTCGGCGTCTTCTGCCGCGCGGCGCCCTCGACCAGGTTGATCATCCGGTCGATGAAGGTCTCGCCCGGCTTCGTCGTGATCTTGATGACGATCCGGTCGGAGAGGACCTTGGTCCCGCCGGTGACGGCGCTGCGGTCACCGCCGGACTCCCGGATGACCGGAGCCGACTCACCGGTGATCGCCGACTCGTCGACGGACGCGACGCCCTCGACGACGTCACCGTCGCCGGGGATGACGTCGCCGGCCTCGCAGACCACGAGGTCGCCGATCCTCAGACCGGTGCCGGGGACCTGTTCCTCCGAGCCGTCGCTGAGCAGCCGGCGGGCGACCGTGTCGGTCTTGGCCTTGCGCAGGGTGTCGGCCTGCGCCTTGCCGCGCCCCTCCGCGACCGCCTCCGCCAGGTTGGCGAAGACGACGGTCAGCCACAGCCAGGCGCTGATGGTCCAGCCGAACCAGTCGCCGGGGTCCTTGAAGGAGAAGACGGTGGTCAGGACGGAGCCGATCCACACCACGAACATCACGGGCGACTTGACCATCACCCGCGGGTCGAGCTTGCGGAAGGCGTCCGGCAGGGACCTGACGAGCTGCTTGGGGTCGAAGAGGCCCGCGCCGACACGGCCCTCGGCGGACTTGTGCCCTGTGGGGGCGTCGCTGTGCGGCGCCCGGGTCGGAGTGGCTGCGGACATGGGGTCCTCTGGCTTCTCTGTGCGGGTGGTCATGACGCCAGCCCCTCGGCCAGCGGCCCGAGCGCGAGGGCCGGGAAGTAGGTCAGACCGGTGATGACGAGGATGGCGCCCACCAACAGGCCCGTGAACAGCGGCTTCTCGGTGCGCAGAGTGCCCGCGGTGACCGGGACCGGCTTCTGCTCGGCGAGCGAACCGGCGAGCGCCAGGACGAAGATCATCGGCAGGAAGCGGCCGAGCACCATCGCGAGCCCGGTCATCGTGTTGTACCAGTCGGTGTTCGCGTTCAGGCCCGCGAAGGCCGAGCCGTTGTTGTTAGAGGCGGACGTGAAGGCGTACAGCACCTCGGAGAAGCCGTGCGCGCCGGAGTTGAGCATCGAGTGCGGTGGCGTCGGCAGGGCCATGGAGGCCCCGGTGAAGATCAGGACCAGCGCCGGGGTGATGAGGATGTAGCAGGCAGCCAGCTTGATCTCGCGGGTGCCGATCTTCTTGCTCAGGTACTCGGGCGTACGGCCGACCATCAGACCGGCGATGAACACCGCGATGACCGCCATGATCAGCATGCCGTACAGGCCGGAGCCGGTGCCGCCGGGCGCGATCTCGCCCAGCATCATCCCCAGCATGGTGATGCCGCCGCCGAGTCCGGTGAAGGAGGAGTGGAAGGAGTCCACCGCACCGGTCGAGGTGAGCGTCGTCGACACCGCGAAGATCGACGAGGAACCGACGCCGAAGCGTACCTCCTTGCCCTCCATCGCAGCGCCCGCGATCTGCAACGCCGGGCCGTGGTGGGCGAATTCGGTCCACATCATCAGGGCCACGAAGCCGACCCAGATGCTCGCCATGGTCGCGAGGATCGCGTAGCCCTGCTTGACCGAGCCGACCATGACGCCGAAGGTGCGGGTCAGGGCGAACGGGATCACCAGCAGCAGGAAGATCTCGAAGAGGTTGGTGAACGGGGTCGGGTTCTCGAACGGGTGGGCGGAGTTGGCGTTGAAGTAGCCGCCGCCGTTGGTGCCGAGCTCCTTGATGGCCTCCTGCGAGGCGACGGCGCCGCCGTTCCACTGCTGCGAGCCGCCCATGCTGTGCCCGTTGAAGAATTGCCCGACCTCGTGGATGCCGGAGAAGTTCTGTATCGCACCGCAGGCGACCAGCACGATGGCGGCGATGGCCGCGCCCGGCAGCAGGACGCGGGTGACACCGCGCACCATGTCGGCCCAGAAGTTGCCGAGTTCACCGGTGCGCGACCGGGCGAAGCCTCGTACGAGGGCCACCGCGACGGCGATCCCGACGGCCGCCGAGACGAAGTTCTGGACGGCGAGCCCGGCCGTCTGTACGACGTGGCCCATGGCCTGCTCGCCGTAGTACGACTGCCAGTTGGTGTTGGTCACGAAGGACGCGGCGGTGTTGAACGCCTGCGCCGGGGTGATCGAGGAGAACCCGAGCGAACCGGGCAGGACGCCCTGCACCCGCTGCAGCAGGTACAGGAAGAGGACGCTCACGACCGAGAAGGCGAGCACACCGCGCAGGTACGCCGGCCAGCGCATCTCGGTGTCCGGGTCGGCTCCGATGCCCTTGTAGATCCACTTCTCGACGCGCCAGTGCTTGGCGGAGGAGTAGACCTTGGCCATGTAGGTGCCGAGGGGGACGTAGGCGAGTGCCAGCGCCGCGATGAGGGCGAGCAATTGGAGCACGCCGGCGAGTACGGGACCCATGTGCGCTCTCAGAACCTCTCCGGGAAGATCAGGGCGAGGACGAGATAGCCCAGCAGGGCGACGGCCACGACCAGGCCGACGACGTTCTCGGCGGTCACAGCTTCGTCACCCCCTTGGCGACGAAAGCCACCAGCGCGAACACCGCGACAATGGTGAGGACGAAGGCCACGTCGGCCATCGCGAGCTCCTGGATGAGAGGGGGGAACCATCCGCGCTTGCGGATCGGACGGTTCGCGGATCGGACGCTTAGAGGAAACCTCGCCCGTGACCGGATTCGAGCGCCGTTGACGGGTCCCTTACGGCCGCCACCGCCCCCTTGACGAACCTCTTACGGCGCCCGTGACCACGGTGGCGAGGAGCGACCGGACGTGATCCTCAGGACAGCCGCAAGCGCAGTCGGCAGACGGCGGCTGAACCGCCGACGCCCGTCAGGATCCCGTCAAGATTCCCCGGCGCGACGTCAGAGGGCCGTCAGCACCGCTCGCCGGAGCTCGCACAGGCGCCTAGCGTCGGCGTCATGCGACCGAGCGGACCGCCGAGCCCGGCCGGTGACCGCCACTGGCGTGGCAGTGCCCGGCTGGCGGTCGCTTGCGCCCTCGTCTTCTGTGCGCTGACCTTCCTGGTCGACTGGGACGCCGGCACCCTGACGGCACCGCGCGCCCTGCTGTGGCTCGCCCTGTCCGCGGCCGTCCTCGCCGTCCTGCTGCCGCAGCGGGTCACGGCGGGCCATGGCTGGCTGCTGGTGCGCGGTCCGCTGCGTCGGCGGGCCGTACGGACGGATGCCCTCGTGTCCGTACGGCAGTACGACGGCGTCACCGCCCACCTGGTCCTGCGCGACGTGCACGGTCACCGCCTCGAACTCGATCCCCGTGTCCTGGCCGCCAACCCCCTTCTGTGGCACGAACTGGACACCGGCGTCCGCCGCTCCCTGGAGCAGGGCACCCTGATCCAGGGCACGGACGTGCTCCACCGGCTGGGCGAACAGATCGACGGCGAGACGGCACGAGAGGTGCTCCGGGCCTCCGGGCTGTCGTAGTGCCTGGTCTCTTGGCACACAGTGGTGGACGACGGGGCCGGGCTCCCCGCGGGTGGCGCCGAGCCCTGCTCGTCAGGCCCGCACCGCAAGGGAGGGTGCGGGGAAGGTGATGCCGGTCAGTTCCTCGGAGACGGTCCACAGGCGTCGGGCAGTGGCCGGGTCGCCGGCCGCCGCTGAGCGGCCGACCAGGGTCGGGGCTCCGCGCACTTCGAGCAGGCCGTCGGGGCCCACGAAGCACGCGCCGGGCAGGTCCTGGACGGCGGCGTACAGGGTGGGCAGCGCGCCGGACCGGCTGTCCTGGGCGAAGACGCGGTTGCCCAGGCGCATGACGAGGCGACGCAGGGGACTGGCGTCGTGTCCCTGCAGGTTGGTTGCGGCCCAGCCGGGGTGCGCGGCCAGCGCGCGCACCGCCCGGCATGGACGGCATCGAGGCCACCCGCCGCATCGCCGAGTCCGGCGGCCGCTCCCGCGTGCTGGTCCTGACCACCTTCGACCTCGACGAGTACGCCTACGAGGCGCTGCGCGCCGGAGCCAGCGGCTTCTTCCTCAAGGACGCCCGCCCCGACGAACTCGTCGTCGGCATCCGCGCCGTCGCCGCCGGGGACTCCGTCATCTCCCCCGGCATCACCCGCAAGCTCATCGACACCTACACCAGCGAGCACGCCCGCCGCGCCCCCGGTCAGGAAGGCCGGCTCACCGACCTGACCGACCGCGAACGCGAGGTGCTCACCGCCCTCGCCACCGGCGCCACCAACGCCGAGATCGCCGAACGCCTCCACCTCGCCGAGTCCACGGTCAAGTCCCACGTCAGTCGCATCCTCACCAAGATCGGAGCCCGCGACCGCGTCCAGGCCGTGATCTTCGCCTACGAGGTCGGCCTGGTCCGCCCCGCCTGACCTCGACCGACGCCCTACGGTCCCGGCTTGATGGTCTTCATCGTGAAGTGCGAGGTGACGTTCCTGATCCTGGGGATCGTCATGACCCGCCGGCTGAGGAAGGTCTCGTAGGCGGGCAGGTCGGCGACGGCCACGCGCACGAAATAGTCGGGGCTCCCGAACAGCCGGCGCAGTTCCAGAACCTCCTCGGCCCGGCTCAGGGTCTCCTCGAAGTGCTCGACCGTCTCCGCGTCCTGCGCTTCGAGACTGAGGTCGATCAGGACCTCGAAGGAACGGCCGACGGAAGCGGGGTCGACGACCGCCCGGTAGCCCCGGATGACCCCGTCGGCCTCCAGCCGCTGCACGCGCCGCAGACACGGCCCGGTGGTCAGCCCGACCCGCTGGGCCAGCTCCACGTTGGTCAGCCGCCCGTCACGCTCCAGCTCGGCGATGATTGCCCTGTCGATCGCGTCCACAGTGAGAATATTGCCCATACGAGGCCGGGACGAGCAATATTCGCAACCATGTGTCACGGCTTCTACGAGACGATGGTGCCGTGCCACATGACGTACTCACCCCCTCGGCCGCCCCCGCCGGGGCCACCCGCCGGATACGGATCGCCCAGGGCGTGCGCGACTCGTTCTCGGCCGGCCTGGGCATCTTTCCCCTCGGCATCGCTCTCGGCCTGCTGATCATCCAGGCCGGACTGCCCTGGTGGCTCGCCCCCGCCCTGTCCCTGGCCGCGTTCGCCGGCTCCCTCGAACTGCTGCTGGTCGGCATGGTGGCCACCGTCACGCCACTCGCCGCGGTCGCCCTGACCGTGCTCGTGGTCAACTTCCGGCACGTCTTCTACGCCTTCTCCTTCCCGCTCCACCTGGTCAGGCACCCGGTGGCGAAGGCGTACGCCGTGTACGCGATGATCGACGAGGTGTACGCCGTCAACGCCTCGCTTCCCGAGCACGAGCGCTCGGCACCCCGGCTGCTGGCCATGCAGATCGCGTGCGAGGCGTACTGGGTCGGCGGAGGCCTGGCCGGCGTCGCCCTGGGTGCGGCGCTGCCCGCCCCGGTCAAGGGCCTGGAGTTCGCGCTGTGCGCCCTGTTCACCGTGCTCACCCTGGACGCGTTCCGCTCCCGCGCGGAGCTGCCGTCCCTGCTGCTCGCAGGCGGCTCGGTCGCCGTGGCCCTCGTCCTGACGCCGGGCCTGGCCATGTTCACCGCGCTGCTGCTGTTCGTCGGCCTGCTGCTGGTCCGCCACGCCGTCACGGCCCGCCGCGGTACAGCCGAGGAGGCCTCCGGTGCCTAGCCCGTCGTACCTTATCGCCGTCCTGGCGATCGTCTTCGGCATCACCCTCGCCCTGCGCGCCGTCCCCTTCGCCGTGCTCGGCCGGCTGAGCGACTCGGCGATCGTGCGGCGGCTGGCGGTGTGGATGCCGGTCGGCATCCTCGCCGTCCTCGCCGTGACCGCCCTGCACGGCACGATCACGGCCGACCCGCACGGTGCCTGGTACGCGCTGCTCGCCGTCGCCGTCACCATCGGCGTCCACCTGGCCTGCGGCCGCCGCACCATTCTCAGTGTCGGCGCGGGTACTGCCGTGTACGTCGTCCTGCTCAACGTCCTCTGAACACCGCCGGGAGAAGCACCCCTTGACCCCCGACAGCTACTTCGAAGCCATCGACGATCACCGCTACAAACCGACGCCCCACGCGAGCGGGGCCTGGAACACCGACGAGCAGCACTTCAGCCCGCTGGGCGGACTCGTCGTCCACGCCATCGACCGCCATCGGGCCGCAGGCCGGGACAACGGCCCGGACAACGGCCTGGTTCTGTCCCGCGTCAGCTACGACATCCTCGGCCGCCTCGCCCTCGACGAGTGCGAGATCGAGGTGGAGACCGTCCGCCCCGGGCGGACCATCGAGCTCGTCGAGGCGGTCGTACGGATCGCCGGCCGCCCGGTGGTCCGGGCCCGGGCCTGGTTCCTGGCCCACGTCGACACCGCCGCGGTCGCGGGCGGCCCCGACGACCGCCTCACCCCGCCCAAGGCGCTCTCCGCGTGGCCGATGTCCGACGTCTGGCCGGGCGGGTACATAGCCTCGCTGGACGTCCGCCCCGTCGCACCGCCCCGGCCGGGCCGCGCGACCGTCTGGGTCTCCACGCCGCTGGACCTGGTCGCCGGTGTTCCCGTCAGCCCGCTCGCGTCGTATCTCGCCCTCGTCGACACCGCCAACGGCATCGCTGTCCGGCAGCCGCCCACCGCGTGGATGTTCCCCAACGTCGACCTGACCGTCCACCTCCACCGGCAACCACGGGACGGCTGGACGGGACTGGACACCACGGTCACCTTCGGCCCCTCCGGACAGGGCGTCACCAGCACCGTCCTGCACGACGTCGACGGCCCGGTCGGCCACGCCCAGCAGATCCTCACGGTCCGGCCCCTGCCGGGAACGTGAGGAGCCCCTCCCTCCAGCGGCCTGTACCGGGCGATCTCCCGGGGGCACAATCACTCGGGCGAAGACGGGTCGGAGGTCGGGGGCGGCAATGGGCGCGACGAGAACGGTGGCTGTCTACTCCCTGGGCGGCACCATCGCCATGACCACCGATCCGGTGACCGGCGGGGTGGTCCCGGCCCTCTCCGCGCACGACCTGCTGGCCGCCGTCCCGCAGCTGGAGGGGCACGGGGTCGAGGTGCGCGTGCACGACTTCCGCCGTGTCCCCAGTGCCTCACTCGGCTTCGACGACCTCACGGAGCTCGGGGCGGAGATCGACAAGACCCTCGCGGGCGGCGACGTCGACGGAGTCGTGATCACGCAGGGCACCGACTCGATCGAGGAGACGGCGTTCGTCCTGGACCTTCGTCACGGTCACGAGCAGCCGGTCGTCGTCACCGGCGCCATGCGCAACCCCACCATGGCCGGCCCCGACGGGCCCGCCAACCTGTACGCGGCCGTCCTCGCCGCGGCCGATCCCCAACTGCACGGCGCCGGTGTGCTGGTGGTCCTCAACGAGGAGATCCACGCCGCACGCCATGTCCGCAAGTCGCACACCACCAGCCCCGCCGCCTTCACCTCACCCGGTGCCGGGCCGATCGGCCGGATCGCCGAGGACGTCGTACGGCTGACCGCGACGCCGCCGTCCCGCCGGTTCGCTCCCCTGAAGCCGTTGGAGCCGCCGCGGGGGCACGACGTGCGCGTCGGCCTGTACACGGTGAGCCTCGGGGACGACGGCGAGCTGCTCTCGGCCTGGGACGGCCGGTGCGACGGGCTCGTCGTCGCCGCCTTCGGAGCCGGCCACGTGCCCGGGCGACTCGTCGGGAACCTCGAACGGCTCGCCGCGCGGGTCCCGGTGATCCTCTCCTCGCGTATCGACAACGGCCCCGTCCTGACCGGAACGTACGGCTATCCGGGGTCCGAGATCGACCTGATCGGCCGCGGCCTGATCCCGGCCGGCACGCTCGGCCCGTACCAGGCGCGCCTCCTGCTCCGTGAACTGCTGGCGCGGGACGCGGACCGCACGGCGATCGCCGAGGCGTTCGCCGCCTTCGCCCACTGACCCTGCCCCGGGATCAGCCGTGCGCCATCACCGGGTGTGCCCGGCCGGCCGGTCCATCGCGGCGGACCAGCCGCTGAGGGCTCCGCGCAGTGCGGCCACCAGGCGGGTGGCGGCCTCCTCCTCGGTCCGGCCGGACTTGATGAGGTCGAGGATGTCGCGCGGGTCGAACAGGGCGTTCCACAGGTACAGGGCCTCGTCGCCCAGGTCACCGAGGCCGAGTTCCTCGGTGGTCTGCCGCAGGGGTTCGGCGAGCGCGTCGGCCTGCGGGGCGAGGTAGCCGGTGCCCTCGCGAAGGCGTTCGAGGTAGCCGCGGTGCGAGCGCATCTGCGCCATCGCCCCGCCGTGTTCGAGGACGAGCGACACCCAGTAACGGGACACCGCGTCGAGCCTGGCCATGCCGCGGGTGGTCTGCCGCTCGCTGAAGTCCCGCAGTTCTGAGCCCACCTGGGACCGGAAGGCGTGCAGGATCTCCTCGACGGAGGAGAAGTGCCGGTACGCCGTCGCGGTGGACACCTCGGCGTGCTTGGCGATCTCGGCCAGGCTGACCGGGGTCGGCGAGTTCTCGAACAGCATCGCGGCGGCCTTGATCAGCTGCCTGCGGTTGCGCTCCGTGTCACTGCGCATGGGGCGGCTTCCCCGTTGCATGCGAATCACCGTTCATCGAAGGGCCGAGAGGCCACGCGCCAGTCGGCGGACCCCCTCGGTGATGGTTTCCGGGCTGGCAGCGTACGACAACCGCAGGTGTCCCTCACCCTGGGCGCCGAACTCGCTCCCCGGCCGTACGGCGACACCGTGTTCGCGCAGCGCGGCCACGACCTCCACCGAGGGCAGGTCGATGTCGTGGGACGGGAACACGTAGAACGCTCCCTCGGGTTCACCGAATCGGAGGCCGGGGACGTCGGCGAGGGCCCGCACCATCACGTCGCGGCGGTTGCGGTAGTCCCGCGCCATGGCCCGTACGTCGTCGTCGCACTCGCGCACCGCGGTGAGGGCGGCACTGTACTGCCAGTCCGGCGGCCGTCTTCACGTTGATCGTCGCATTGGCGTCCCGGTCGTGGACGGTGCCGCAGGCGCCACAGGTCCATTCCCGGACGTTGGCCAGGCGCGTGCGGGCCAGTCCCGCGACCGACAGGTCCTCCACGGCGATCCCTTGGTTCTCGCAGATCAGCTTCGTGGAGAGCTGGTGGTGGAACTCACGGCGCGCGTCAGCAACCTTGGCACCGACGAGAAACCCCACGCGCGGCCGGGTGCACGGGGGTCGAAGGAACTGCCGTGACGGGGCTTCGGGTCAGCGAGCGGGCAGACGGACGCCCAGTTCGGAGGCCGCCGCCTGGAGCAGCGGGACCATGGCGACCAGATCGTCGAGACTGCGACGGAAGGCGGGCGCCGCCGTGGACAGGGCGGCGAAGAGGGTGCCACCGGGCCGCAGGATCGGGACCGCCACCGCACGCAGGCCGGCGTGGTGCTCCTCGTCGGCGGTGGCGTAGCCGCGTTCGGCGGCGCGGGCGACCTCGTCGCGCAGGACCTCGCGGTCGGTGATGCTGTTCGGGCCGTGCGGGGTGAGCTCGACGCGCTCCAGGAGGTCGGAGCGTACGTCGGCGGGGGCGAAGGCCATCAGGACCTTGCCCATCGAGGTGCAGTGCAGCGGACCGTGACGGCCCGGCTCACTGCGTACGCCGACGGGCAGGGGGCCGTCCACGTAGTGCACGTACAGGTGCCGGGCGCCGTCGAGCACCGACATGAGGGTGGCTTCCTCGGTCTGCCGCGTCACGCGCTGCATCACGGGAAGGGCGGTACCGGCGAACCCGTACGCCTGCCCCGCCTGCTGGCCGAGCTGGAACAGCCTGAGGCCCGGCCGGTAGCGCTTGTCGCCGGACTCGAACTCCACCAGGCCCTCGCGGCAGAGGGAGTTGACCAGCCGGTGCGCGGTGCTGACCGGGACGCCGCTCTCACGGGCCAGGACCGACAGCGTGATGCCGTGCGGATGCTCACCGACCAGGACGAGCAACCGGATCGCCCGGCCGACGACGTCGGTCGGCACTTCAGGCACTTCAGGCACTTCAGGCACGTCACTCGTACTCACAGCGGCAAATTACCACTGGGCGGAAAGGATTTTCGCCCAGTGGTTGACAGGGCCGACCGATGCTGCCGACGATGTTTTCCGTTGTGTAGATAAGTTTCCCACTCAGTGGAAAAGCTGGAGCGGGAACGACCTGGGAGTGGCCCATGACGCAGCGCGTGCTCACCACCCGGCCCGCCCTGCCCGGCGGCGGCCTGGACCGGCTGGCCGGCCGGTTCGACCTGGTGCGCGGGGACGGGCGGGACAAGCCCGAACCGGCCGAGCTGCGGGCCCTCACTCCCGGAGTGAGCGGCATCCTCTGCCTGGGCAACGACAAGGTGGACGCCGCCCTGCTCGACGCCGCCGGGCCGTCGCTGAAGGTCGTCGCACTGGCCAGCGCCGGCTTCGACGCCGTGGACCGGGACGCCGCGGCCGAGCGCGGTGTCGTGGTCACCCACACCCCCGGTGTCCTGGCCGAGACCACCGCCGACCTCACGTTCGCGCTCGTCCTGATGGCCCGCAGGCGCCTCGGCACGGCCCGCGACTCCCTCGCCGCCGGGCAGTGGGACACGTTCCGGATGGACGACTACCTCGGCCTGGACGTGCACGGCGCCACCCTCGGCGTGGTCGGGTACGGCCAGATCGGGCGCGCGGTGGCACGCCGGGCCCACGGCTTCGGCATGCGGCTGCTGCACCACAGCCCGTCCGCACGCGAGGACACCCAGGACCCGCCCTCCAGGGCCGTGGACCTGCCCACGCTGCTGGCCGAGGCCGATGTCGTCTCGCTGAACGTCCCCCTGAACCCGGCGACCCGCCACCTCATCGGCGCCGCCGAGCTCGCCGCCATGAAGCCCACCGCCACCCTGGTCAACACCTCGCGGGGCGGTGTCGTCGACGAGGACGCCCTGCTCCGGGCACTGCGCGAGGGGACCATCCACTCGGCAGGCCTCGACGTCTTCGCGCGCGAACCGATGGGTGCCGAGCTGTCCCCGCTGGCGAGCGAGCCCCGTGTGGTGGCGCTTCCCCACATCGGCTCGGCCACCGAGGCCACGCGCGCCGCCATGGTGGACCTCGCGGCCGACAACATCCTGGAAGTGCTGGCGGGCCGCCCTGCACGCACCCCACTGCCGGGCAGTGCCGCACTGCCCTCCGCCCCCACCCACGCCTGAGAGGCCCCCATGAGCCATCCCCTCTTCGACGTCACCGGCAAGGTCGCCCTCGTCACCGGATCCAGCCGCGGCATCGGCCGGGCCCTGGCCAAGGGCCTGCTCGAAGCCGGCTGCACGGTCGTCCTCAACGGGCGCGGGACGGTCGTCCTGGAGGAAGCCCGCAAGGAGCTGGCCGAGTCGTTCGGCGACGCGGTCCTCACCGAGGCGTTCGACGTCACCGACTCCACCGCCGTCGCCGAGGCCGTCACCCGTATCGAGGACCGGGCCGGGCCCATCGACATCCTGGTGAACAACACCGGCGCCCAACGCCGCGCCCCGTTCCTCGACTTCACCGACGAGGACTGGCAGGGCCTGCTGCAGACCAACCTCACCAGTGCCTTCCTCGTCGGCCGTGAGGTCGCCCGGCGCATGGTGCCCCGGGGCCACGGAAAGATCATCAACATCTGCTCGCTGCAGAGCGAGGCGGTACGCCCGGGTATCGCGCCCTACTCGGCGACCAAGGGCGGCCTGAAGATGCTCACCAAGGGCATGTGCGCCGACCTCGGTCCGCACGGCATCCAGGTCAACGGCATCGGCCCCGGCTACTTCGACACCGAGCTGACGTCCGCGCTGGTCGCGGACGAGGAGTTCAGCGCCTGGGTGCGCAAGCGGACGCCCGCCGGCCGCTGGGGCGACGTCGAGGACCTCGTCGGCGCCCTGCTCTTCCTCTCCTCGCCGGCCTCCGACTTCGTCAACGGACAACTGCTGTACGTCGACGGCGGCATGCTCTCCGTCCTGTGATGCCCCGTGACGCCCTGTGACCCCAAGGAGCCCTCTCATGCAAGCGTGTGTCGTCCACGGAGCCGGTGACCTGCGGGTCGACGAGCGGCCCCCCGCCGACCCCGGACCGGGCGAGATCGCCGTCGCCGTCGCGCTCGGCGGGATCTGCGGTTCCGACCTGCACTACTACCACCACGGCCGGGTGGGGGACTTCGCGCTGCGCGAGCCCATGGTGCTCGGCCACGAGGTCGTCGGTCACGTCGCCGCCCTCGGACCCGGCACCGACGGCCCGGGCGGTCCGGCGGTCGGCACGGCCGTCGCGGTCCATCCCGCCACGCCCTGCGGCACCTGCGCCGAGTGCGCGGGCGGCCGGCGCAACATCTGCGCCCGCACCCGCTACCTGGGCAGCGCCGCCCACAGCCCGCACGTCCAGGGCGGGTTCGCCCAGCTCATCAACGTGCCCGCCGACCAGATCCGCCCCCTGCCGCCCGGGCTGAGCCTCAGCCGTGCCGTCCTCGCCGAACCGCTGTCGGTGGCGCTGCACGCCGTACGCCGGGCCGGCGACGTCAGCGGCAAGCGGGTGCTGGTCACCGGCGCGGGACCGATCGGCTGCCTCGTCGTGGCGGCGCTGGCGCACGGCGGTGCCGCCGAGATCGTCGTCAGCGACCTCTTCGACGAGCCGCTGCGCCTCGCCACCGAGGTGGGCGCCACCGCGACGGCACGCGCGGACCGGCCCGACGATCCGGGCTGGTCCGGTGACTTCGACATCGCCATCGAGGCGTCCGGGGCACCCGCGGGCCTGCGCACCTGCGTGGAACGGGTGCACCGCGGCGGCACCGTCGTCCTGCTGGGCCTGCTGCCGCCCGGCGAGGTGGGCCTGCTGGGCAATGTCACGGTCACCCGCGAACTCGACCTGCGCGGCGCCTTCCGTTTCGACACCGAGTTCGACGACGCGCTGTCCCTCCTGGCCCAGGGCCTGCACGTGGAGCCCGTCGTCACCCACACCTTCCCGCTGGGCGAGTCCGCCGCCGCGTTCGCCATGGCCCAGGACCGCACGGCCGCCTCCAAGGTCCTGCTGGACCTGTCAGGGGCCTGACCGGAGCCTGACCCGGCCTCTCCCCGGGCCTGGTCGTGACAGTGCCGTCGCTGCCCCCTTCGTCGAGGGGCGGCGACGGCACTGTCACGACCGGGCCTACTCCTCGATCACCAACCCCTTGGACGCCAGCAGCGGTTCGAGGCCGCAGATCTCGATGACCGTCCTGCCCGCCCGGTACGCGGAGATGTAGTCCGCCTCGGTGTCGATCCGTTCCTGGGACAGCGTGGCCACCTCGGCGGCGTCCTCACGGCGGACGACGACCACGCCGTCGGCGTCGGCCCGCACGACGTCGCCCGGGCGGACGAGTACGCCGCCGACGGTGACCGGCTCGCACATCGGGCCGACGGTCTCCTTGACCGTGCCCTTGATGGAGACGCTGCGGGAGAAGACGGGAAAGCCCAGGGCGCGCAGGTCCTCGGTGTCCCGGACGCCGGTGTCGGTGACCAGGCCGCCGAGGCCCTTGGACTGACAGGCGTTGGCGAGGACGTCGCCGAAGGAGCCCGCCTCCTCGTAGGCGCCGGCGGAGACGACGATGACGTCCCCCGGGCGGGCGTAGGCGATGGCGGTCTGCAGCATCAGGTTGTCGCGTGGCGCGCACTGGACCGTGAAGGCGGGGCCGCACAGGGACATCCGGTGGTCGACCGGCTTGATGACGGAGTCCAGGGCTCCGAGCCTGCCCTGCGCCTCGTGGATGGTCGCCGAGGAGTACGTGCCGAGACGCTTGACGAGTTCCGGGTCGGGGCGGTCGAACTTGGTGCTGACGCGGATCATGACGGCCTTTCCGACAGGGTGGCGCAGGCGGCTGTGATGCGTGCGCAGGCTTCGGTGAGGATCTCCGTGGAGGTGGCGAACGAGATACGGAAGTAGCCGGGCGCCCCGTACGCGGATCCGTGGATCACGGCCACCTGTTGTGTCTCCAGGAGGTGGCGGGTGAAGTCCTCGTCGTTCTCGATCCGGCCGCCGGCGGGGGTGAACCTCCCGATGAACCGCCGGCAGTTGACCAGGAGGTAGAAGCCTCCGCCGGGCGTGGTGCAGCTCAGCCCCGGTGTCTCAGCGATGAGTTTGACGGTGGTGTCGCGGCGGGCGCGGTAGACGTCGACGGTGTCCCGTACGAAGTCCTGCGGCCCCGTCAGCGCGGCGGCGGCCGCCGCCTGGCTCACCGAGGACGGGCACGAGGAGATCTGCGACTGGAGCGTGTTGATCGCGGTCACCAGGTCCGCCGGTCCCGCCCCGTAGCCGATCCGCCACCCCGTCATCGCGTACGTCTTCGACACGCCGTTGGTGAGGAACACCCGGTCGGCCAGCCGGGGTTCGACGGCGGCGAGGGACGGCTGGTCGCCGTCGTCGTACCAGATCTCGTCGTAGATCTCGTCGGTGAGGACGCCGACGTGCGGATGGTCCAGCAACACCTCGGCGAGCGCGCGGAGTTCGGCGGTGGTGTAGACGGCGCCCGTCGGGTTGCCGGGGGTGTTGAGGACGACCCAGCGGGTTCGGTCGGTGATCGAGGACCGCAGGCGGCCGGGCGTCAGCTTGAAGCCCTCCGCTTCCGGGCAGTCGACGATGACGGGGGTGCCCTCGTTGGCGAGGACCATGTCCGGGTACGACACCCAGTACGGGGCCGGGACGATGACCTCGTCCCCCTCGTTCAGGGTGGCCATCAGGGCGAGGAAGATGACCTGCTTGGCTCCGCCGCCGACGGCGAGCCCGCTGTCCGGGTACTCCAGACCGTGCCGCTGCCGGAGCTTCTCCGCGATGGCGGAGCGCAGCCGCGGAGTCCCGTTCACCGGCGTGTACTTGGTCTCGCCCGCCTCGATCGCCTCGATCGCGGCGGCCTTGACGTGGTCGGGGGTGTCGAAGTCGGGCTCGCCGACGGTCAGGTCGAGGATGGTCAGGCCCTGGCTCTTGAGTTCGCGCACGCGCTGCGCCGCCGCCGTGCTGGGCGAGGGCTTGATGCGGCGTACCCGCTCTGCCTTGTCCATGTGATCAGCCTTCGCGGCGTTCGAAGTTCAGGCCTCCGGGGACCTGGAAGGTGGGCAGGATCTCGATGTGGCCGATGTTGACGTGCCGGGGTGAGTCGACGGCGAACTCGATGGAGTCGGCGATGTCCTCGGGCTTGAGGGACTCGTAGCCGTCGTAGAACTGCCGCTGGGCCGCCTCCATGTCGCCGAGCAGGCGGCCGAAGATCTCGGTCTCCACGCGGCCCGGGCAGATCTCGGTGACGCGGACGCGCTTGCCGTAACCGTCCACGCGCAGCTGGCGGGAAAGCGTGTGCACGGCCGCCTTGGTGGCGTGGTAGATGGTGTTGCCGCCGAAGTTGTAGACACCGGCGATGGAGCTGATGTTGACGATGTGGCCGAGGTCGCGCTCGACCATGCCGGGCATGAGCAGGCGGACCAGGTGCAGGACGGCCTGGATGTTGACGGCGACCTGCTCGTCGACGGCGAACTCGTCGGCGGTCAGGATGTTGCCGGTGCGTGAGACGCCGGCGTTGTTGACGAGGACGTCGATCTCCAGACCGTCGAGCGCTGCGGTCAGCGCGTCGGTGTCGGTGATGTCGACGGCGTGCGGGACGCAGCCGGTGGTGCGGGCGAGGGCGTCGAGCCGTTCGGCGTTGCGTGCCACGGCGTGCACCTCCAGGCCACGCTTGGCGAGTCGCTCGACGACCACTGCTCCGATGCCGGTCGACGCCCCGGTGACGAGGGCCGTCCTGTAGTCGGAGATCGGCATGCTGGTGTGCTCCTTCGTGTGGGGGGTGGGGCGGGTTCGGACGTACGGGGCTGTCAGGCGTCGCGCAGGGGCAGGTGGGCGCGGTCCTTGACCCGGGAGACGGCGACGAGCGTGCCGAGTGCGGTGACGACGGCGTAGTAGGCGGGCATGTGGGTGTCGCCGGTGCGGTCGATGAGGTACGTCATCAGCAGGGGCGCCGTGCCGCCGAAGAGTGCCGCGGAGACGTTGTAGCCCAGGCCGTAGGCGGAGTAGCGGACGCGGGTCGGGAAGAGCTCGACGAGCAGGATGTGGATGACGCCGGTGTGCCCGGCGAACACGACGGCCATGAGGCAGGCGCCGATGACGGCGAGGGCGACGTTGCCGGTGCCGATGAGGAGGTAACAGGGGATGCCTGCGGCGGCCATGGCGATGGCGGCGCCGGCGATGACCTTCTTGCGGCCGATCCGGTCGGACAGCCGGCCCATGTAGGGGATGGCGATACAGATCGCCACCAGGCTGGAGGCGGTGACGAGGAGTCCCTGGACCTTGCCGAAGTGCAGCTCACTGCTCATGAAGGTGGGCATGTAGCCGAACAGGACGTAGTAGCCGGAGCCGTTCATCAGGGGGATGAACAGGGCCAGCAGCATGGCGCGGCGGTGCTCGGCGGAGGTGAAGGCCTCCTTGAGGGGGTTCCTCGACAGGCCGCCCTCTTCCTTCAGGCGGTTGAAGTTGGGCGTGTCGCTGATCCGCTTGCGGATGTAGATGCCGGTGATGCCGAGCGGGACGGCGAGCAGGAACGGTATGCGCCAGCCCCAGGACTCCATGCGCGCCTCGCCGAGGCCGCTGGTCATGGCGGCGGCGACCAGCGTGCCGGTGAGCAGGGAGAGGAACGACGCGATCTGGGCGTAGCTGGTGTAGAGGCCGCGCTTGCCCTCGGGGGCGTGCTCGGCGAGGAAGCTCATCGCGCCGGACGCCTCACCGCCGACGGAGAAGCCCTGGGCGACGCGCAGCAGGATCAGCAGGGCGGGCGCCGCGATGCCGATGCTCGCGTAGGTGGGCAGGAGGCCGATGGCCGCGGTGGCGACGCTGATGAGCAGGATGACGAAGACCAGCATCCGCTGGCGTCCGATGCGGTCACCGAGGTGGCCGCAGATGATGCCGCCGAGGGGGCGGAAGAAGAAGGAGACGGCGTAGCCGAGGAAGACGAGCTGGATGGCGTTCTCGGAGCCGGGGAAGAAGACGGCGGCGAGCGTGCCCGCCATGAATCCGAAGATGCCGTTGTCGTAGAGCTCGGCGAAGATGCCGACACATCCCGCGAGGGTGATCTTCCGGGCTGTTCTCGGGTCGACGGTGTTGGGCACTGGTTGAGCGGCCATGGTGGTCATGGCGCCTCCTGACGTGGAGCGGGTGGGGACGGGGGCGGCGTTCGGCGGCGTGCGGGCGGGGCGAGGGAGCACCTGCCGCAGGCGCGACCTGCCGCGGGGGCGACCGGAGGTGAGCGCGCCGGTCAGGTACCGACGGGAACGGGGGTGCCGGCGGGAACGGGGATGCGGAGAGCGTCGAAGGCCGTGCGGACGCGGGTTGTCAGGGCGTCGACGGCGCCTCGTTGCGTTCGGTGGGCGGCGACCGCCTGGTCGAGGGTGCGGTGGCGGAAGCGGAGGGACTGCCCGGGGCGGACCTGCCCCAGGGCGGACAGGCCGGTGGCGGTGACGACGGCGAGGACGGGGTAGCCGGCGGTGACGCCCCGGCCCCGGTGCAGCACGAGGAGTTCGTCCCCGGCCGGTACTTCGACGGCGCCGATGGGTACGCCGCGGGACAGCACCTCGCCGTGGGTGACCCGGCGGGGCACGTCGCCTCGCAGCCGCAGGCCGATGTGGTTGCTCTGCGGGCTGACGGTGAAGGGGCCGTCGAACAGACGCCGTCCCGTGTCTCCGAACTCGGCCCGGTCGGGGCCGTCGGTGACGTCGATGGTCCAGGTGGTGGGGAACCGGGGGACGGGCGCGTTCAGGCGGAACAGCGGGATGCGTGAGAAGGGATGGTCGAGGGGCGGGCAGGCCGCGCGCAGGGCGAGTTCGTCGCCGTCGCGCAGGGCGGGCCCGAATCCCAGGATGGTGTCGGGGGCGCAGCTTCCCTGGAGGTACTCGGCCTCGAACGAGCCGAGGACGGCCAGGTAGACGCGCAGTCCCTGTCGGATACCGGTGACGCGGACGGTCTCGCCTGCGCGCACGGAGACCGGTTCCCACTGGGGGCGGACCGCTCCGTCGACGGTCAGGTCGGCGGGGGCGCCGGTCACGGCGATGAGGATGTCGCCGGAGGACACGCACGCGAAGTCGAGCGCCGTGATCTCCAGCAGGGGGTCGCGTTCGTCGTTGCCGCACAGGACGTTGGCGACGCGCGCCGAGTGCTGGTCGGCGGCTCCGTTGGCGGGCAGGCCGTGGCGGGACCGGCCGACGCGGCCGAGGTCCTGCACGGTGGTGATGCCCGCGGTCCGGACGGTGAGGGTGTCAGCCATGACAGGCCGCCAGCGGTGTGTCGGCGTGCTCGTCCCACTGGTCGGGCGTGATGGGGACGAAGCGGAAGGTGTCGCCGGGCCGGTAGGCGGTGATCGGGTCGCTGTCGAGGTCCAGGACGCGCAGGGGGGTGCGTCCGAGGAGCGGCCAGCCGCCGGGCGAGGGCATGGGGCTGATGACCGCCTGCCGGCCGGCGACCGCGACCGATCCGGGGTCGACGCGGGTGCGGGGCGACGCCAGGCGCGGCACCGGTCCGGGGAAGGCGGGTCCGTCCATCATCGGAGCTCCGGCGGGCGCGCCGAGGCAGCGCACGGTGAGATCGGATCCCGAGTGGATGGCGACGACCTCGCTCTCGGTCAGGCCGAGCCCGGCCGCGACGTCCGGCAGATCGGGCCCGTACGCGCCGCCGTAGACGACGGGGACGACGAAGCGGCGGGGAGGTGTCGTCCGCGCGGAGTCCAGCGCGGAGCGGGTGGCGATGCGGGCGGCCTCGTGCCGCAGGACGCCGCGTACGGTGTCGTGGTCGGTGCCGGCGCTGTCGAACTCCACGAGCAGGGTGTCGTAGGTGGGCACGACTCCGTGGACGCCCGGGAGCCGTACGGTGTCCAGGGCGTCGGCCAGGGCGTGGACGAACCGCCACGCGTCCTCGGCGTCCAGGCCCGCCACCTTGGCGAACAGGGCGGAGTCACCGCAGTCGGCGATCGTGACATCGCCGTGGAGCACGTCGGTCTTCATGCCGTCGCCGCCCATGTCAGACCCTTTCGGCGCTCAGTACGTCCGCGCTCGATACGTCCGCGCTCAGTACGTCGTCGAGAGGGGCGAACCGGACGCCGGCGGCGAGGAGTTGTTCACGGACGCGGCGGGCCAGCGCGATCGCTCCGGGGGTGTCGCCGTGCAGCAGCACGGTGTCGCAGGTGACCGGGACGTCCTTGCCGTCGACGCTGCGGATGAGGCCCTCGGTGACCATCCGCAGCGTGCGGCGGGCGATCTCCTCCGGGTCGTGGATCACCGCCCCGGGCTCGGAACGGGGTACGAGGGTCCCGTCGGCGCGGTAGGCGCGGTCGGCGATGCCGACGATGCCCACGCGCAGTCCGCGGGCACGGGCGGCGTCGGCGAGTTCGCCGTCCTGTGCGAGGACGATCAGCGACTCGTCCAGGGAGGCGACCGCGTCCACGACGGCACGGGCGTAGTCGGCGCGTACGGCGACCAGGTTGCCCAGGCGTCCGTGCGGGGCGACGTGCCGCACCCGGGTGCCGTGCGCGACGGCGAACGCCTGGAGGGCGCCGATCTGGTACAGCACGTCGGTGCGGACCTCCTCGGGCGTGAGGTCCATCGCGCGGCGGCCGAACCCGACCAGATCGGGAAAGCTCGGGTGGGCGCCCACGGCCACCCGTTTCTCCACGCAACTTCGGACGGTGGCGTCCATGATGCGCGGATCACCGGCGTGGAACCCGCAGGCGACGTTGGCCGAGGTGAGCATCTCCAGGAGCGCTTCGTCGTCGCCCATCGTGTAGGCGCCGAATCCCTCGCCGAGATCGGCGACGAGATCTACCGTGCGGGTCATGTCGTCCTCCGGGAGAAATGGTGAGGAAGGAGATGCCATCACGTCGGGGATTTCCCGTAATGGTCCGCGCTTCTCTGGCACAAGACGAGGATCACGAGCAGGCGGAATCCGGGAAAGGCGATCCGCTTGAATACTTCTTGCGGTTCCCGAGCGGTTCCGGGCCGAATGTTCAGCTCAACGTAATCCCCAACTTCCATGACCGCCAATACGCGTTCGGTTTGGCGTTATCGCGAACCGCTATGACCCACGCCACACGGAGCCCGCCCGGGCGGCTGTGTTCCCGGGTGGCCGCTCCCTACGATGGGACCCCGCTCCCCTTGGAAGGCCCCGCATGGACACCAGGCGCCTGTACTCGTTCATCAAGATCATCGACGCGGGGAGCATCACGCGCGCGGCCGACATCCTGCACATCGCGCAGCCGGCGCTCAGTCAGCAACTGTCCGCGCTGGAGGCCCAGTTCGGGCAGCAGTTGGTGATCCGCAGCAAGCGCGGGGTCGCCCCGACCGACGCGGGCCGGACGCTGTACCGGCACGCCCAGCTGATCCTGAGACAGATGGACCTCGCGCAGGCCGCCGTCTCGGTCTCCGGCCGGGCGCCCGCCGGCGGCGTGTCGGTCGGTCTCGCGCCGTACAGCCTGGGCGCGGCCCTCGCGCTGCCGCTGCTCAAGAGCGTGCGCGAGCGGTACCCCGACATCCTGCTGCACATCAACGAGAACTTCGGCGGCGTGATCAGCGAGGCGATCATGACCGGGCGGATGGACATGGCGTTCATCTACGGAGCCGGACCGCTGCGGGGCGTGCAGTTCGAGCCGCTACGGACGGAGGACCTGTTCCTGATCGGGGCGCCGGGCAGCGCGGCCCCGCCGGGAGAGGGCGAGGGAGACGGAGAGGGCGAGGGAGACGGAGAGGGCGAGGTGAGCCTGGAGGAACTCAAGGACGTACCCCTGCTGCTCCCCAGCCGCATCCACACGATCCGGCAGGTCGTCGACGCCGCCTTCCAGCAGGCGTCGCTGCGGCCGAACGTGGTGGGCGAGGTCGAGTCCGCGCTGACCCTCGTCAACGCCGTGTCCGCGGACCTCGGCGCGACCGTGCTGCCCTGGTCGGCCGCGCGCGCCATCCTCGACGTCCGCTCCCTGTCCGTGCGCCGTATCGTGAATCCGGTGATCCAGGTGAAGCTCTCCCTGGTCACGTCGGACAATCAGCCGCTTTCGGAACCCGCGTTGGCGGTGCACGATCTGTTCCTGGAACACATCACCGCCTTTGACGGCTCCCCCGGTGCGAATTGAACTCGGCACCGGAATCGGAATCGACGTCACGCGGAAATTCTCTTCGTTCCCGGAAATCCCTGTGTGCCGTACGTTCCCTCACGGCCCCCGCCAGACGTTGTCGAAGGCCGCCTGCTCGATGCTTCGGCGTTGCCGTACCGCTTCCAGTTCCATCAGCGCGTTGTTGACGGCGGCCAGTACGGTCACCACCGCGTCGTCGACGAGATCCGCAAGGTCCTCGGCCGGTTCCTGTCCGACGCCCACGGCGGCCGCGAGGACGGTGAGGACGGGGTCGCCCGAGGACCGGCGCTCGGCCGCGTGGTGGCGGGCGGGCGAGTCGGACAGCGCGGTGCGGCCGGCCGTGACGGGGAGCCAGCGGTTGCGTCGCCTGGTGAGCTCTCCTCGTGCCTCCAGGTCGGCGAGGTAGGTCGCGTACAGGCCACGGCCCCGGCGCCACAGCCAGTCCTCGACGGACTCGTACGGCGCCTCCCGGTCGAGGGACGACGAGGCCGCGTCCAGCAGCCGGTCGTCCAGGGCGGGCGGCAGGCCGGGCACGATGCGGTCGCCGTCCAGGGTGAGGGCCTCCGCGGTGAGGAGGTCGCAGAGTTCGGCTCCCGCGAGGGCCAGCGAGAGGTCGCCCTGCTCGACGGGACGGTCCGGTGCGACGTCCAGCGTGGTGATCAGCAGGTCCCGCGGTGTGGTCATGACGACTCCAGGTCACAGACGTGGCGACAGCGGTTCGGCCGGCTGTGCCGCTCCGACTCCATCAGACACCGGGAAGGTCAGGCGGACGACCGCAGGACGAGGAGACTGATCTCGCTGGGCGCGAAGATCCGGAACGGCGGTCCCCAGTAGCCCGTACCGCGGCTGGTGTAGAGCTGGGTCCGGTCGCCGTGGCGGCTGAGGCCCTGCACCACGGGCTGGTCGAGGCGCACCAGGTAGTGGAAGGGCCAGATCTGCCCGCCGTGCGTGTGGCCCGATATCTGGAGGTCGACCCCGGCGGCCACGGCCTGGGCCACCTGCTTGGGCTGGTGGGCGACCAGGAGCACCGGCAGATCGGGGTCCGCGCCCGCGAGGGCGTCGGGCAGGTCGGGGCGGTGTCCGGCCAGACCGGAGGAGCCGGCGGTGCGGTCGTCGACGCCCGCGAGGACGAGTCGGTCGCCGCCGCGTTCGACGACGAGGTGGCGGTTGTGCAGCGACTCCCAGCCGAGCCCGCTCATGTGGTCGAGCCAGCCCTGGGCCTCCCCGAGGTACTCGTGGTTGCCGGTGACGTAGACCCTGGCCAGGTCCGGCCGGATCGTCCCGAGGGGCGCGGCCTGTGCGCGGCGCTTGGCGATCGTGCCGTCGGCGATGTCGCCCGCGTGGCAGACGATGTCGGGGTCCAGGACGTTCACGGCGTCCGCGACCCGCGCCGACCAGCGGGCGCGGTCGATGGGGCCGTAGTGGGTGTCGGTCAGGACGACCACGCGGGTCCCGTCCAGCCCCGGGCCCAGGCGGGGCAGCGCGACCTCGACCCTGCGGATCCGGGGAACCCGCATGGCCTCGGCGTAGCCCCACCCCAGGAGCAGCACGGCGACCGCCGCCACCGCGAGGGCCACGCCCCTGGCCGCGCCCTGGCCACCGGCTCCGAAGACGGCCAGAACGAGCCGCAGCACACCGCCGAGGGCCGACCAGGCGAACAGCACCCAGATCACGCCCAGCAGGGTGTCGCCGGTACGGGCCGCCCAGTCCAGCTGCCGGTGGCCGTGGCCGAGGACCATCATCGCCGGGAACGCGAGCAGCGCGGCTCCGAACAGGACGCTTCCGGTCAGCAGGACCGAGGAGGGCCAGGCCGTGCCCGAGGCCAGCAGCACCCACCACGGCAGGCCGAACAGGAGGGCCAGCGCGGTGACGGCCACGAGCCCGCCGATCCACCGGCGCCGGGCCGCGGAGGACTCCTTCGTGGAGGTCTCCCCGGCGGAGGACTCCTTCGTGGAGGTCTCCCCCTCGGAGGTCTCCCGCGCCGAGTTCTCTTTCGCAGGAGGTTCCACGGGGGCGGGCTCGGCGGGCCCCGGTTTCACGGACTTCGTCGACTGATCGTCCAGCACGGCCTGTGCTCCCCATCCGCTCGCGACACGCACCACCGCGTCAATCGGTCCATCCTCGCACCACGGCCCCCGAGGCCGTCAGGTGGTTCTGCTCTGGGCGTCATCCTGTGATCAGCGGGGCTGTACGCTCGGGCGGTCGGCGGAGGGGGGAGCGGACGGTGGAGGATCCTCTCGTGTGGCGGGCCGGTGACGGGCCGGCCGGGGAGTGGCTGGAGCGGGTGCTGGACCTGCTCGCCGGTCCGCAGCCCGATGGCTACCTGGTACGCGGAGACATCCGCTGGCCGGACCACCCCTACGGTCGCTGGACGCACCGTGGTCTCGACGTGTCCGGCCTGGCCGAGGTGCTCGCCGCCGAGGGTGTCGACGGTCTGTGCGCGCTCACCCACGACGGCGACGCGCCCGACACGGGCAGGGTGGCGATCGAGCCACTGGTGTGGCAGGACCGCGGTCCGCAGGCCGATCCGGTCCCGTTCGCCGAGGCCACGCCCCTGGGCACCTCGGCAGGGCGTGTGCGGCTGTCGGCCGAAGTCCGCTCACTCGCCGACCTGGGCGCCTGGCTGGGGCAGCTGTCCCCGCTGCTGACGGACGCCCTGCCCGACCCCGGCTGGTCCGCCGCGCCGCTGGACGTGCCCCTCGCGGCCGCGTTCCTCCACCGGCGGGACGGAATCCTGGTGAGCGTGCACAGCCTGGAGTCACGACAGCGGCAGGGCGCCGGCGCCGGTCGGCAGATGCTGCTGCGGTCCGACGCCACGCGGCTGCCCGGCCACGCGCGACTGCTCGGCGGGGACGCCGTGGTGCAGACGCGACCGGTGCGGACCGTCGCCGACCTGGCTTCCTGGCTGAACGGGCTCGCCGAGGCGTGGCAGGTCCGGCCGTTGATGCGGCCCGGCGCGTGGGCGGGGGCCGCGCCGCTGCCGCCCCTCAGCCGTGCCCAGGTGTGGTCCATCGAGGACGGGGCGCCCGTCCTCATGGTGCACCGGAAAGGGCCGCGCACCATGATGGTGCGCGGCCCGGCGGCAGAGCTCGCCCGATGGGCCGCCCCCTTGCTCGAACCCGTGGTCCACGAGGACGTTCCGGTCTCAGCGCACCGCCTCCGCCTGGCCCGCTGGCTGCGGCAGATCGAGGGCGCCGTGTTTCGCGGACCGGCCGCCTGGACCGTCCCGCACGTCGCCGCACCTCTGGAATCGGCGGAACTGGCGGCCTGGCTGCACACCCACTGCCCCGACGGCCGGATGGGGGTGGGCGGCATCGCCGACGGCACCGCCGAACTCCTGGGCGCCCACACCTCCCGTGGCGCCGGTCTGACCATCACCGGCCGCCGCGTCGCGTAGCGAAAAGCCCGTTCTGAGCCCGTGCCGTCGGCAAGGGCGAGGAGGAGGGAACCGGAGGTCAGACGACCGTGAACGTCCACAGCAGGTTGGTGCTGGTGCCCCAGGTCCACTGCTTGACGGCTGAGCCGGCCGAGACGTCTCCCCCGCCGTCCAGGGCGAGGCCGGTGGTGCGGTTGGTGAGGGAGTACCGGCCGTCGCCTCGGTGGGTGATCAGCCATTGCTGGTCGGGGTCGCCGTTCCACCGCCGCTGCTTGACCGCCGCGCCGTCGCCGGTGGCGCCGTCGCCGTCGGCGACCATGCCGTTGGTGCGGTTCCGCAGCGTGTAGTAGCCGTTGCCGAGGTCGACCGCGTGCCACTGGAGGTCGGCGTGGCCGTTCCAGGTCCCCTGCTTCAGCTCGGAGCCGTCGGAGACGTCACCGCCGCCGTCCAGGGCCAGGCCGTTGGTGACGTTGGTGACCTTGAAGCGGGCCGTCGGGTCGAACATCACCTTCAGCGAGCGGATCCTGTTGTTCGCACCCGTGCCGCGCAGGTCGGCCCTGTCCGTGGTGAAGGTCCACGACGTGCCGGTGAAGTCGTCGCCGGAATGGCCGAGGATCCGGTAGCCCGGGGCCAGTTGAAGTGAGGAGAGGGTGCCCGGCTCCACTCCGCCCAGGGTCAGCGCCTCGCCGGTGTAGCCGCCGAGGGCGAGCACCGCGCCCTCGCCCCGGTACCGGGCGTCCTTGAAGACCAGGGCTCCGGTGAGCGGCCGCAGCGTGGGAATCCGGCCGGAGAAGCGGAACTTCAGGACGTACGCGGGGGCGTCGAACGGCGCGGTCGGCGCAAGGGCCACCTTCAGCCCGGTCGCGTCCTGGGTGGGGGCGGGGAGGTCGACGTACGTACCGGGCGTGGAGTCGAGCAGTTTCACCGAGGACAGCGTGTGCAGGTCGATCCGGTCGGAGCTGAGCGTCTTCAGCGTCAGCGAACTGCCGGGCCAGCCCAGGACCGTGGCGTACAGGGCGGTGCCCGCCTTGTCGCGGGTGAACCGGATGTCCTGCGCGGTGCCCGCCGTCGGTCTGGTGAAGGAGCCGCCGCCCATCTTCGTGGGCCCCTCGCCGTACGCGGTCCAGGCCCTCGTGCCGTAGATCGACTCGCCGAATCGCCTCAGGTAGTCGCCGATGCCGAGCAGCAGGTCGCGCTGGCCCTGAGGAATGGTGCCGTCGGCCTTGGGCGCGATGTTGAGCAGCATGTTGCCGTTCTTGCTGACGCGGTCGATCAGTGAGTGCAGCATCTGCGGGAGCGTGTAGTAGCCGATGCCCTCGGTGTAGCACCAGCTGGAGTTGGAGATGCTGTCGTCGGTCAGCCAGTAGGGCGCGGTGAGGTCGGCCGGGCCGCCCCGCTCGTAGTCGAAGACCTCGCCGTGGTTGTTGAACCCGTCCTTGTAGGTGGCGACGACCTCCTTGCCCCACTTGTCCGCCTGGTTGTAGTAGTACGCCAGGAAGTTGAGCCGCTGCGTCTCGTCGACGTGGTCCAGCCGCCAGTCCTGCCACAGGATGTCCGGCTCGGCCCGGTCGACGACTTCCTTGAGCTTGTCGAACCAGAGCTGGTTCTCCTGCGCCGAACTCAGCTGCCCGTAGAGCTTCTTCAGGCTCGCGTCCGACTGCGCCGGCGCGTACTCGTAGTAGCCGGTGTAGTTGTACGCGTGGTGCATGGCCACCAGCAGCTTCAGGTCCTTGGCGCGGATGGCGTCGGTGAACAGCCGCAGCAGGTCCAGGTGCGGGCCCTTGGCCACGGAGTTCCACTCGTTGGCCCGGCTGTCCCACATGGAGTAGCCGTCGTGGTGCTCGGCGACCGGCCCGGCGAACCTGGCGCCCGCGTCGACGAACAGCTGCGCCCACTCGTCGGGATCGAAGCCGCCGCCGGCCGACCTGAGCTTCGGAGCGAACTCCTGGTGGTGTCCCGCGAGGTCGTCCGCTCCGTCGATGAAGTTGTGGAAGGGCCAGGCGGCCGGGTCGCCGTACGTGGCGATGTGGTGCTTGTTCGCCTTGCTGTCCGGCACGTACATGTTGCGCGGGTACCACTCGCTGTCGTACGCGGGCACGCTGAACACGCCCCAGTGGAAGTAGATGCCGAACTTGGCGTCCCGGAACCACTCGGGAGCCGCCGGATGCCGGTTCACCGAGTCCCAGGTGGGCGTGTAGGTGCGCGGGGCGGCCAGTGCACTGCCGGCGGCCGACATGCCGGTGGCCGCCGTGGCCGCCGCGACGGCCGTGGCACCGGCCAGTAACGTGCGCCTGCTGATCGATTGCGACACTGCGGGTCCCTCCGGCGACGCGGTACTCCAGGGGCTTGAGCGCCTGGTGTTACGCACGAAGGTCCGGCATGTGACGCGTCACTGTCAACGGGTGTGCAGGGATGAATATGCTTGCACGGGTTGGGGAGTTGAGCGTTTCAACCACTAAATTCCCTATTTCACCAGAGAGACATCACATGTATCAAGGGAGAGGTCCCGGAAAGGACGCTTGCCCCTCCCTCGCGGCCCTGGCGGCTCCGGCGCTCCCGCACGGCCATACCATCGAGGTCTCCGGAAGGAGTCCCTCTGTGTCGCTGACGGACAAGGCCATCGATCAGATCCGTGCGTTGATCCGCTCGGGCGCACTGCCCCCGGGCTCCAAGCTGCCCCCGGAACCGGACCTGGCCGCCCAGTTGGGACTGTCGCGCAACCTGGCGCGGGAGGCGGTCAAGGCGCTGGCGGTCGCCCGGGTGCTGGAGGTCAGGCGGGGTGACGGCACCTATGTGACCAGCCTGCAGCCGAGCCTGCTGCTGGAGGGGCTCGGCGGTGCGGTGGACCTGCTCCAGAGCGACTCGGGCGCCCTGCTGGACCTGATGGAGGTCAGGCGGCTGCTCGAACCCGTCGCCACCGCTCTCGCCGCCACCCGGATCTCCGACGAGGGCCTGGCCGAGGTGGAGCGGCATCTGGACGCCATGCGGGAGGCACGCGACGACGTCGAGCGGCTCAACGCGCACGACGCGGCGTTCCACCGCGCCGTCGCCGCCGCCACGGGCAACGAATCGCTGGTCACCCTCCTGGAGGGGGTCTCGGGCCGTACGCTACGAGCCCGCATCTGGCGCGGCCTGGTCGACTCCCGGGCCGCCGGGCGGACCGTCGCGGAGCACGAGGCGATCTTCAGGGCACTGGCCGCCCGCGACGTCCCCCTCAGCCGGGCCGCCGCGCTGCTGCACGTCGGCAACACCGAGCGGTGGCTGCGAGACCACCTGAACTCCGTGTGACGGACTCGCCGCGCCGCTCAGGCGCCACTCCCCGAACCCGTGGCGAGCAGTCCGTTGATCACGAGCGTCGCCAGCGACTCCGCCGTGGCCGTGAGCTGTTCCGGTGACGTGGCCTCGGGCCGGCCCAGGCGCCGGGCCAACGGCACCTCCACCATGCCGGACACGGGGCCGATGATGGCGAAGAACAGCACGTCCGCGGGGATGGGCGCCATGCGTCCGGAGGCCACGAGCCGGTCGACGGCGGCCATCACGGTCCGCAGGGTCGGTTGGACGTAGTTCTCGAACACGTAGTCCAGCCGCTCCGTGTCCCGGGCGGACTCGTCGACGAAGATCCGTCCGACCTGCGGTCTGATCACCGAGGTCCGGTAGAAGGCGGTCATCCACTGCCTCAGTTGCTCGGCGTCGTCGAGTTCGGGGTCCACCAAGGGCATGTGGGCCATCTGCGCCCCCATGGCGGAGTCCACCACCGCGCGCCAGAAGGCCGCCTTGGACCCGTACCGGTCGTTGATGAAGTTGTGACTGACGCCCAGGCGGCGGGCCAGCTCGCGCGCGGACGCCCGGTCGTAGCCCAGCTCCGCGAAGGCCTCCAGCCCGCGCAGCATGATGCTCTCCTCGTCGGGGACCGCGGGGGTGCCCGCGCCGGGGCGCCCCGGCCGTCGAGCGGATTCGGCGCTCGTTCCCGCTCCTGCCTCGCCTGCTCCCACCCTTGCCTCCATCACTGCCTGCTCGTGCCCGCGTGGCGGCGCGGACGGCCCCCGCAGTCATCTTAGGGACCACTCGACACCTTACTTGACAGGTGTCAGATTCCAGTTAATCTGACAGGTGTCAGAGTGTTTCGGCGTCACGAAGAGAGCGGCAGGGACGCCATGCCGCCCCGGGGCGCGTGACGAGCTCCGTCGACGCAGCCGTCCCGCCCGCACCACCGACCTGCCCCCCTGTTCCACTTACCTGGAGTTCCGTCATGCCCCGACCCACGGCCGACGCGCCTGCCGACGCGACCGTCACATCCCTGCCGCCCGCCGAGGCGCCCTCTCGCCATCGCTGGTGGATCCTCGCCGTCATCGGCGTGGCCCAGCTCATGGTCGTCCTCGACGCGACGATCGTGAACATCGCACTGCCCTCGGCGCAGAAGGACCTCGGGTTCTCCGACGGGGACCGGCAGTGGATCGTCACCGCCTACGCCCTCGCCTTCGGCAGCCTGCTCCTGCTCGGCGGCCGCATAGCCGACCTCTTCGGCCGCAAGATGACCTTCCTGGTCGGCCTGGTCGGCTTCGCGGGGGCCTCCGCGCTCGGCGGCGCCGCGGGCAGCTTCGAGGTACTGGTCGCCGCCCGTGCCGCGCAGGGCGTGTTCGGCGCCCTGCTCGCCCCGGCGGCGCTGTCCCTGCTGACCACGACGTTCACCGACGCCAAGGAACGTGCCAAGGCCTTCGGCGTGTACGGCGCCATCGCCGGTGCCGGCGGTGCCGTCGGCCTGCTCCTCGGCGGGGTACTGACCGAGCACCTCGACTGGCGCTGGACGCTCTACGTCAACCTCGTCTTCGCCGCCGTCGCCTTCGTCGGCGGTGTGATCCTGCTGCACCGCACCAGCCGCGACAAGACCGCCAGGATCGACGTCCCCGGCGCCGTCCTCGTCTCCGCCGGACTGTTCTGCCTGGTCTACGGCTTCTCCAACGCCGAGAGCCACGACTGGAGCTCCGTGGCCACCTGGGGCTACCTGGCCGGCGGAGCCGTCCTGCTCGCCGGGTTCACCTGGTGGCAGACCCGCTCCCCGCACCCCCTGCTGCCCCTGCGCGTCCTGCTCGACCGCAACCGCGGCGCCTCCTTCGTCTCCGTCCTGATCATCGGCGCGGGCATGTTCGGCGTCTTCCTCTTCCTGACCTACTACCTGCAGCAGAGCCTCGGCTACACCCCCATCGAGACCGGGCTGGCCTTCCTGCCCATGATCGGCGGGCTCATGCTCACCTCCACGCTCGCCTCCACCGTGCTGATCCCGCGCATCGGCCCCAAGCCGGTGGTGCCGCTGGGCATGGGAGCGGCCGCCGCCGCCATGGTCTGGCTGACCGGTCTGGACCTGACCAGCGGCTACACCACGGACATCATGCCGCCGCTGATCGTGGCCGGACTCGGCTTCGGTCTGGTCATGGCCCCGGCCATGAGCCTGGCCACGGACGGCGTGGGCGCCGAGGACGCCGGTGTCGCCTCCGCCGCCGTCAACACCATGCAGCAGGTCGGCGGTTCCCTGGGGACCGCCCTGCTCAACACCCTCTCCACCAGCGCCGCGACCGACTACCTGGTGGGCAGGGACTTCAGGGATCCCGCCGTTCAGGCCCAGGCCGGTCTGGAGGCCTACTCCACCGCCTACGGGTGGTCGGCCGCCTTCTTCGCCGCCGGTGTCGTCATCAGCGTCCTCCTCTACCGCCGGGGCGCACCGGTCCAGGACCCCGACGCGGCACCCGTGGTCCACATGTGAGGTCCCGCTCGGGTCCGCTCCCCGTACGCGCCCGAACGGCCCGCCGGTTGTCCGGCGGGCCGTTCGGGCCGCCCCGGGGGGCGGGTCCCGGCCGGGGGCAGGTCCGGCCGGGGAGGGTTCGACCAGGGAGGGCCCGGCCGTGGGTCGTTCAGCTGTTCGCCGCCGCCTTCTTGATCGCTTCGCGGATCCGGCAGTACGTGCCGCAGCGGCACACGTTCTCGATGCGGTCGATGTCGGCGTCGGTCGGGTGGGCCGTCCTCTTCAGCAGGGCCGCCGCGGCCATGATCTGGCCCGGCTGGCAGAAGCCGCACTGCGCGACGTCGCGGTCGAGCCAGGCCTGTTGCACGGGGTGCAGCGTGTCGCCGTCGGCGAGACCCTCGATCGTGGTGACCTCGCGGTTCGCGCAGTCCGCGACCGGGACGACACAGGGCTGTATCTCCCCGCCGTCGAGGTGACTCGTACAGGCGCGGCAGACGCCCACACCGCAGCCGTACTTGGGTCCGGTGACGTCGAGCATGTCCCGCAGGACCCACAGCAGCGGCATGTCGGACGGGGCCTCGACGGTGACCGGTTTCCCGTTGAGGACGAAGGAGTAGGAGGGCATCGGTACCTTCTCGGGGTTCAGAAACTGAGGGGGAATCGACGGGGCCTGGAACCGGTCGCGCGGGCGTAGGCGTTGGCGACCGCGCCGGCCGCGGCCGGGACGCCGAGTTCGCCCGCCCCGCCCGGATCCCCCTTGGAGGGCATGATGTGCGCCTCGAAGTGCAACGGGGCGTGCCGCTGGCGGGCGTAGTGGAAGTCGGCGTAGCTGCTCTCGCGGACGGCGCCCCGGTCGATGTGGAGGCCGGCCCGCAGGACGGTGGAGATGCCGTCGATCGCGGTGCCCATGAGCTGGGCCTCAAGGCCCCGCGGGTTGACGGCGGTTCCGACGTCGGCCGCCATCACCACCTTGGTCACGCGGGGGTTCTTCCGGTCGGTGGCGTCGATCTCGACCAGGCAGGCGACGCACGAGCCGTACTCCTCGTGGACGGCGACGCCCTGCGCGTGGCCGTCCGGCATGCTCCGGCCCCAGTCGCCGGCGGACGCGGCCTTGTCGAGCGCGGCTTTGACGGCCTTGTTCCGGAGCGTGGTCCGCCGGAAGGCCACCGGGTCCCTGCCCAGGCTCCGGGCCACCTCGTCGACGATGATCTCCTCCGCGGTCCGCGACGTCCCGGAGTCCACCGAGCGCCAGGCGCCGATCGGTATCGCCAGTTCGACCGAGCCGTAGTCCCCGGAGACGCGGCCGAAGTTGTACAGGCCGCTGTCGCTGGGCAGGGGGCCGGCGGCGCGTACGGCGACGGCCGGGGTCACCCCGCCCTGAGCGGACACCCGGGCGGGCCTCCGGGCGAACCCCTTGGCGGCCCCTTGGGCGGACAGCCCCTCCCTCTCGTACGACTCGCTCACCGAGGCCACCGCGTGGGTGAACGCCACCACCCGTCCCTGTGCGTGGCTGGCCCGGATCCGGTGGTGGCTGGCCGGGCGCATCCTTCCGTGCCGGATGTCGTCGGCGCGGCTCCACATCAGCTTGACCGGCCGGCGTGCCGCCTTCGAGATGAGGGCCGCCTCGATCGCCGCGTCGTAGTTCAGACGACGGCCGAACGAGCCGCCCCCTCGCATGACGTGCACCTTCACCTTGGACTTGGGCAGTCCGACCGCCGAGGCGATGCTGTCCCGCGCGTCCATCGGCGTCTGGGAGGAGAACCAGAGCTCGGCACGGTCCGCGCGTACGTCCGCCACCGCGGTCAGCACCTCCATCGGGGCGTGACTGACGAAGGCGAACTCGAACTGGCCCTCCGTCTGCGCCGATCCGCGGGGCGGGTCGGCGAGCGGGGGGACGGCGGCCCGCAGCCGCGCGCGGATCACGTTGTCGGAGACCGGCGCGAGCGGGCCCGGGGCCCAGGTGATCCGCAGGGCGTCCCTCGCCTTGAAGGCGTGGTGGAAGGAGTCCGCCACGACCGCGACCCCGCTCGCCACCTTGACGACGGCGTGGACGCCCGGCATCGCACGCGCGGCCCGGGAGTCGACCGAGACGGGTTTCCCGCCGAGCGTCGGAGGCCGGGCCACCACGGTCGGCTTCGCTCCGGCCACCGCCAGGTCTCCGGCGTACTTGGCCTTTCCGGTGACGATGTCCCGGGCGTCGATACGGGTCGTCGGTTTCCCGATCACCCGGTGGCGGGACGCCGGTTTGGGCTTCGTCGACACGTCCGGCCGCTGGATCCCGGCGGCGCTCGCGGTCAGTGACCCGAAGGTGGCCGAACGGCCGTCGGGCGCGATCACCTTGGTGTCCCGGGTGCGCAGGGAGCGTGCGGGCACGTTCCAGCGTCTGGCCGCGGCGGTCACCAGTTTGGCGCGCGCCGTGGCGGCCAGCTTGCGCGCCGGGCCGTACAGCGAACTGACCGAGCTCGAACCGCCGGTGTACTGGTTGCCCTTTGTACGGGCGTCGGCGAGGGGGATGTCGACGTCGACGAGCCGGGCGTCCAGCTCCTCGGCGATCATCATGGCGACCGCGGTGGTGACCCCTTGGCCGACCTCGACGCGCGGCAGCCGTACGACGACCTTGTTGGCCTCGGTCACTTCGAGGACCAGCATCTCCTCGTCGGTGCCCGTCACCACAACGTCGGACGGTCTTCGGGCGGGCTCGGCACCCGCGGCGGACGACGTGTCGCAGGCGATGGGGGCCGCTACGGTCAGGGTGGACGCCGCAAGCGAGTAGACCATGAACCTGCGGCGGGACAACTGGCGGGCCAACAGACGCTCCTCTCCACGTTCCCGGTCGGTTCGACAGATGTGTCGACCCGTAGGAGGGATCGGCTCGCCCATGGGTTCCGAACATCGGGATATCGTGCGCATGACAGCCCAGCTGACGGGTCGTCGTCGACGGTTCGGACATCCCCGCACGATCGGCCTGTTGAGGGCTGCTGGGGGCTGTCGGGGGCTGTCGGAGGGCTGTTGGCACACTCCGCCTAGGCCGCCCCAGCTGGGGAGATACCGCGCGAAGGGGTGGAAACGCCTCGTACGCAAGGGGCTCGGGCCGCCCCTCGCGCAGCTGTGGGCCCCCGTTAACCAGCGCTGCTTGACGCTTCGTACCCTGGCCGCGTTGGCTGTGCAGTCACCTGGTTGCCATGCTGCCGCTCTCCCCCCTGGAAGGCACCTGATGTGAACGCTCATTCCCCCCGCAGGATCGCTGTGCGTCGTTTCGCCATGGCTCTGACCGCATCGAACGCGGCTCTTCTCCTCGCCGCGTGCGGTGTCATCGACGGGGTGGCCGGCACCAGTGACGCCGCCACCCCGAAGAAGGGCAACGACGTCACGGTGGGCCTTCTCCTGCCCGACAAGGACACGACCCGCTTCGAGAAGTTCGACTACCCCCTCATCAAGCAGCGGGTCGCTGACCTCACCAACAACAAGGGCAAGGTCCTGTACCGCAACGCCGAGGCGAGCATGGCCAAGCAGAGCAGGCAGTTCTCGGAGATGATCGCCGCCAAGGTGGACGTCATCCTCGTGGACGCGCTGGACGCCAAGGCCGTGGCCCCGGACATCCAGAAGGCCAAGGACGCGGGCATACCGGTCATCGCGTACGACCGGCTCGCGCAGGGGCCGATCGACGCGTACATCTCGCACGACAACGAACTCGTCGGTCAGGTGCAGGGCCGTGCCATCGTGCAGGCGCTCGGCGACAAGGCGGCGACCAGCAAGGTCGTCATGATCAACGGTTCGGTGGCCGACCCGAACACGGCGCTGGTCAAGCAGGGCGCGGACAGCGAGTTGCAGGACAGCGTGGTCGTCGCCAAGTCCTACTACACCAAGGACTGGTCTCCCAAGATCGCCAAGGCGAACACCGCGAAGGCGATCAAGGCCATCGGGCTCAGCAACATCGCCGCCGTCTACACCGCGAGCGACGGTCTGGCGGGCGCCGCGATCGAGGCCCTGAAGGAGGCCGGCGTCAGCAAGGTTCCGCCGGTGACCGGGCAGGACGCGAACCTGGACGCGGTGCAGCGGGTCGTCTCGGGCGAGCAGTACATGACCGTGTACAAGTCGTTCCTGCTGGAGGCGAACAACGCCGCGGAGATGGCTGTGGCCAAGGTGCAGGGGCGCTCGATCGAGTTCGACGCTCTGACCCGCGACAAGGTGGACAGCCCGACGCAGGACAACATCCCGTCGATGCTGGTGCCTGTGGTCGCCCTGACGAAGGACAACATCAAGGAGACGGTGCTCCGGGACGACGTCTACACCGTCAAGGACATCTGCACCCCGAAACTCGAGGCCGACTGCCAGGCGATCGGCCTGAAGTAGCGGGCGGGGCGGGCGGGTGCGCCGGGTTGTTCTCGCCCCCGCCGCCCGCCCCTACCCCACGGCATAGCACCTCCTGGCTACGCGCGTATCCACTACGAGGGGAAACCGACGAGTACGGGGAGAACTACGAGGTGACGACGAAGATGCACATCACCGTCGTCAGCGCCAAGTACGTCACGCCGACGCAGATCGACACGACCAACGAGCCGGTACGGGGTCAGTTCGTCGAGCTCACGCTCACGCTCACGCTGAAGAACGTCGGCAAGGCTCCCGCCAAGTTCTCCGCCTACGGCCTCATGACGTGGGAGGACGAAAAGACGGCCGCGCAGGCCCGTTCGGAGGATCCCGAGAGGGAGTACCCCCTCTTCACGATCAGGCTTCCGCAGTAGACGCCGGAAATGACGCAGCCCCGGGCATGCTCCCTCGTGGCCGCCGGGCTCGCCACCAGCCTCCCCACCCGCGCTGCTGCGCCGCGGTCTCTACCGGGCGGCGATGTTCGGGGCGTTCAGCGCGTTCTGGACCACCGTCTCGTCGCACTTCTAGGCTGCCGCACGGCGGAACGAGGCGGCCGAGGGTCTGCCGGACTCTGTCCGCGGCAACAGGACGGAGAGCGACGAAACCGATGCGGTTCGAGGTACTGGGCCCCCTGCGGGTGTGCCGTGGGGAGAGCGAGCTCGATCTCGGTTTCCCTCAGCAGCGGGCCCTGCTGGGTCTGTTGCTGGTGCGGGCCGGCCGGTCCGTTCCGATGGGCGAGATCGTGGACGTGCTCTGGGCCGAGCGGCCGCCGGCCAGCGCGATGAACGTGGTGCGCCGGTACGCCGGTTCACTGCGGCGCCTGCTCGAACCCGGTCTGCCCCCGCGTGCGCCCGGCCGTCGGCTGCTCCGCCGCACCGGGGGCTACCTGCTGGACGCGGGCGTGGACGAGGTCGACCTGCTGCGGTTCCGCGACCTCACCCGGCGGGGCAAGCGGGCGGTGGCGACCGGGCGGCCCGAGGTGGCGCTGCGGCACTTCGCCGGGGCGCTCGGCGAGTGGCGCGGTCCGGTGGCCACGGGCATCCCCGCGCCCGTACGGGAACACGCCGTGTTCGCGGCGGTGGAGCAGGAGTTCGTCCGGACGACCGTGATGGCGGCCGACGCGGCGCTGCTGTGCGGCGGGACGGAGCAGGTGTTGCCGCGGCTGCGCCAGGCCGTGGCGCTGGACCCCATGAACGAGTCTCTGCACGCCAGGCTCGTCATGACACTGGCCGCCACCGGGCTGCAGGCGGACGCGCTGGCCGCGTACGAGGACGTACGGCGGTCGCTCACCGAGGAGTTGGGGGTCGCTCCGGGCGCCGAGCTGTCCGCGGCGCACACCCGGGTGCTCCGGCAGGAGCTGCGGCCGGGCGGGCCGGCGGTCGAGCCGGGGAGGGATGCCGCCGCACGGTTGGAAGCGGTGCGGTGGGCAGCGTTCCGTCCGGGAGCGGCAGGGCTGGAATCGGTGCGTCCGGGAGCGGCAGGGCGGGCGGGAGCGACTGGGCTGGAAGCGGTGCGGGCGGGAGTGATGCGTCCGGTAGCGGGACGGCTGGAAGCGGTGCCGCCGGGAGCGATGCCTCCGGTGGCGGGACGGCTGGAAGCGGTGCCGCCGGGAGCGATGCCTCCGGTGGCGGGACGGCTGGAAGCGGTGCGGGGAGACGTTCCGGAGGCCGTTGTACGGCCCGCCCGGCTGCCGCCCGATCTGAAGGTGTTCTCCGGCAGACGGGCCGAACTCGCCGGTCTGCTGGAGATCGCCGAGGCCGCGGCAGAGGATCCCGCCGGGCCTTCCCCAACGGTCCTGATCAGCGGCATGGCCGGCGTCGGGAAGACCACGCTCGCGGTCCACTGGGCGCACGAGGTCGCCCACAGCTTCCCGGACGGTCGGCTCCACGTCGAACTGCGGGGCTTCGATCCCTTCAGGGCGCCCCTCGAACCCGCGGAGGCGCTGCGCGGGATGCTCACCACGCTCGGGGTGCCTGCCCGTCGGCTGCCGGATGGCCTGGACACCCTCTCCGGCCTGTACCGGAGCGTGCTGTCCGGCCGGCGGCTGCTGATCCTGCTCGACGGCGCCGTCGGCACCGAGCAGGTCCGGCCGCTGCTGACGGCGTCACCGGACTGCCTGACGGTGGTCACCAGTCGTCATGTTCTGCCGGGCCTGATCGCGTCGGGGGCCCACTCGCTGCGCCTGGACCCGCCGTCCGGCTCGGACGCGCGGGCCGTGCTGGCCCTGCGCGTCGGCCAGGAGCGTCTGTCCGCCGAGCCGGGAGCGGTCGACGAGATCATCGCGCGCTGCGGCCGGCTGCCGCTGGCCCTGGCCGGCGTGGCCGCCCGCGCCACCGGCCGCGCCTGCTCCCCGCCGGCGGCGATCGCCGCCGTTCTGCGTGACCTCCGGGGCGGTCTCGACGCCTTCTCCGGTCCGGGCGGAGCCGTCGACGTGCGTACCGCGTTCGCCTGTTCCTACCGGCTCCTGCCGCCCGAGAGCGCACGGCTGTTCCGTTTCCTGTCCCTGCACTCCGGCCCGGACCTCGGAGCGGGCGCGGCCGCCGCGCTCACCGGGCTGTCCGTGCGCAGGGCGCGGATCGTCCTCGGCGAACTCGCCGACGCCCACCTCGTCACCGAACACGCTCCGGGCCGCTACGCCCAGCACGAACTGTTGCGTGTGTTCGCCGCCGAACTCGCCGAGGAGCACGACTCCCTGACGGAGCGTGAGGCAGCGCGGCGGCGCCTGCGCGATCATCTCCCGGGCGCCCAGGACGCGTAGGAACACGAGTCCTGCACAGCGGTCACTTGGTCGTCACTTCTTTTGCACATCCGCGTTTCTACGCTCCGGGGGAAGTGGAAGAACGGTTCTGCTCTGTTGGCCTCGGAGGCGACGAACGGATGACGCGCGACATCGGCACCCTCACGGCCGAGGGCGACGGGACGATGTGCCGGATGCCCATGGGACTGGACATCCTCATCACCCACGGGGCGTCCGCGCGCTTGCCCGGCCAGTGGCCCACTCAGGCCGATCGCCTGGTCGCACGGGGCGGTGGCGAGTACCTCTTCGTGGGCGTACGGGGAGCCGCGCCCGGCGCCCCCGGCACGCAGCAGGCCCGGGAGGTGCTCCTCGAACCGGGTGACATCTGCTTCTACGCGGCGGACCGGCCGCCCGTACTGGACGTCCCCGGGACCGCTCGGCTGAAGGTCTTCCTCGTGCCGCGCGAGGCGCTGGGGCTTCAGGAACTTGACGTGCACCGGGTCATGGCGGCTCCGGTGGGCCGGTCGTCCCGGCTGGGCGCGCTGCTGTCGCCGTTCCTGTCCGAACTCGCCGACACGGTCACCTCGTCCCGGCCGTCGGTCGGCGAGATGCTCGCCTGGAACGCCGTGAACCTCCTGGCCACGCTGGCCACCGACCAGTTGGGCAGGGACGGCGCGGGCACTCCGGTCGCCGTGTCGCCGATGCTGGCGCGGATCCGGACGTTCATCGACCTGCATCTGGCGGACCCGGACCTGTCCCCCGACAGGATCGCCGGGGCGCATCACATCTCGGTGCGCTACCTGCACAAGCTGTTCCAGGACGAGGGCACGACGGTCGGGCGGTGGATCCAGCGCCGCCGGCTGGAGGAGTGCCGGCGCGACCTGATGCACCGGGTCCGTGGCCGGCAGACGATCGCCGCGGTCGCGGGCCGCTGGGGTTTCCTGAGCGCCACGCACTTCAGCCGGGTGTTCCGGGCCGCGTACGGCATGTCGCCCAGCGAGTGGCGGGACACGGCGGGCCGGGGCGTGGGGTCTCGCCTGCGATAGGACCCGGGGTCAGGACCCCGGCCCGGCCCAGGTGGCGTCGGGGGCCGACAGACGCCAGGCGGCCACCGACGTCGCGGCGAGCACCAGCAGCGCCAGGCCCAGGGCGAGGGTGAGGTCGGTGTGCAGCAGGAGCAGCGCACCGACGAGGGCTCCGAGGAACATGGCCAGCACGGACAGCACGCGCCGGCCGGGCCGCGGGGCCGCCCCGCCGGCCGGGGTGGAGTCCGCGGCCAGCCCCGTGAGGGTCAGCGTCAGTACGGTCGTGGTCAGGTCCGGGACACCGAGGCGCCGCGCGGTGGCGTTCTGCATGCCCATGGCGAGGCCGAGGAGCACGATCAGGGCGTACCGGACCGGGGCGGTCACCTCGCCGTGCGACACCGCCGCGGTGAGGAAGGTCGCCGCGACGAGCACCGTCTGGAGTGCCGTGGCGACGGTCAGCAGCCGCCCGCGGTGGGCCGCGAACCGGGTGCCGAACCGTCCTCCCGCCAGTGCCCCGGTGAGGAACGCGGCCATCGCCACGACGGACGCGAGCGCGGACAGTCCCTCGGCGCCCGCCAGTGCGAACCCGAGGAAGACCACGTTGCCGGTCATGTTGGCGACGAAGACGTGCCCGAGCGACAGATAGCTCACGGCGTCGACGAGGCCGGTGACCACCGTCAGGGTCAGCATCAGCGGCGGCAGCGGGCCGTGCCGGTCCCCCCGGGGCGGGACCAGCGTGCGGGCCGCGTCAGTCAGCAGGTCGCGCATACCGGGCGGTCCCTTCGGCGGCGGACGGTCGGTGCAGCAGCGAGCGGGTGAGCAGTCCGGCGGCCGGGCCGGCCACGACGGCCGCCGCCGAGGCCCATGCCGGCCAGGGGGTGAGGCCGAGGAGGTGGTCGGCCGACCAGCGGCCGGGGCCGGTGAGCGCCAGCGCGGCGCACACGGCTACGAGCACCATCGGGTACTCGTAGCCGTCGTGCTGCACCCACAGCCCGTTGGGCCACTTGACGGTGCCGGCGACCGTCATCACGCCCATGGCGGCCATCGCCGCCGCCGGGGTGAGCACTCCGGCCGTCAGGAACAGACCGGCGCCGATCTGGCTGCCTCCCGCGGCGAGCGCGGTGAGCCGGCCGCCGCGGAAGCCGTCGTGCCGGAACTCCTCGGTTCCGCCCGCCAGGCCGCCGCCGCCCAGCCGGGAACTGACCTTCTGCACTCCGTGGCCGGCGATGAGGAGCCCCACCACCAGCCGGAGCACCAACAGTCCGGTGTCCATCGCGTCGTTGTCCGTTCCTGTCCGTTCCTGACGTCCTTCGTCACCCCCGCCGGTAAGGTCAGCCCGCCGCGTGCGCCCCGATGACGGCCTGCGCGTAGACGACCCCGAGGCCGTAGGCGCCTGCGTGCTCCTTCACGACCTCCGTGACGGGACCGTAGGTCTCCGTGCGCGCCCAGTCACGCTGGAGCTCCAGCAGCACCTGCACCCAGGTCACCGGGACGGCACCGCCCTGGACCACGCGCTGGACGGCGTGCTCGTGGGCCTGCGGGCTGACGCCGCCGGACGCGTCCGTGACGACGTACACCTCGTAACCCTGGGAAAGCGCGGACAGCGCGGGCAGGACCACGCACACCTCGGTCCACAGCCCGGCGAGGACGAGCTTCCTGCGGCCGGTCGCCTTGACGGCCTCGACGAAGGCGACGTCCTCCCAGGCGTTCATCGTCGTGCGATCGATGACCTTGTGGTCGGGGAAGACGTCCGCGAGCTGCGGCAGGAGCGGGCCCGAGAAGGACTCGGCGGCCACGGTGCTCAGCACGACGGGCACGTCGAAGGTCTTCGCGGCCTTGGCCAGGCCCACGGTCGCGTTGATGATCGCGGCGCGGTCGCCGCTGGTCGTGGCGAAGAACATCTGCGGCTGGTGGTCCACGAACAGCACCGCGCAGTTGTCGGGGGTGAGGAGGTCGGGGCTGGGGACGGCGGTGACCTCGGTGATGTCGGCCATGGGGGGTCCTTTCCTTGTGTGCCGGGATGGTGGGCCACGTGGTCCGCGTGGCCCGGAAGGTGGTCCAGGCGGTCTAGAGGCCTAGAGGTCTAGAGGGAGAAGCAGGGGTCGAGGGCCGGGCTCGCGGTCTCCGTCTCGGGGGCCAGGCCGCGCCGGGCACGCCACTGGCGGTGCTCCACCGACTCCTCGACGGCCTGGCCGAGCAACTCGGCCTGGCGGACGCCCGACAGGCCCGTACGCGGTGCGGCCTGGTAGCCGCCGAAGTGCGCCACGGGGCTCCAGGCAGGGCTGACCGGCGGCGGTTCCTCGTCGAGTCCCTCGTACTCGGCGGCGGCGTGGACGATGCGGCCGCCGATCACCGTCAGCAGGGACTCGATGTGGGCGATGTCCGGCTCGGGGACGGTGAAGTAGTCCTCGGAGAGGACCGCGAGGTCGCCGAAACAGCCCGTGCGCAGTACGCCCTTGACGTCCTGTTCGCCGGTCAGCGCGGCGCCCGCCTCGGTGAACATGGCGAGCGCGGTGCTCCGGTCGACGCGGCTCTGTGGCGGACGGAGGGTCAGGTCGCCGACGGTGCGGCCGGTGACCAGCCAGTGCAGGGCGATCCACGGGTTGTAGGTGGAGACGCGGGTGGCGTCGGTGCCGGCGCCGACGGTCAGGCCGCGGTCCAGCATGGCGCGGATCGGCGGGGCGTCCGCGGCGGCTCCGGGACCGTAGCGGCGTACGAACGCCTCGCCCTGGAAGGACAGCCGGTTCTGCACGGACATGGCGCCGCCGAGCGCGGCGACACGGTCGAGGCTGTCCGCCGAGACGGTCTCGGCGTGGTCGAAGAGCCAGCGGTTCCCGGCCGGGAAGAGCCCTTCCGCGGCAAGTTTCTCGAAGACCGCGAGGTCACGGCGGATGGTCTCGTCGTAGGTGGCGTGCAGCCGGAATCCCCAGCCGTTCTCCATGAGGAGCCGTACGGCCTTCTCGAATTCGGCCTCGTAATCGGCCAGTTCGGGGCGCGGCTGCGTGAAGTTCTCGAAATCGGCGGCCGCCCAGGTGAGATTCTCACCCGCGCCGTTGAGGCGCAGCCATGCGTCGCCGTCCTCCGGGCGGGCCATTTCGATCCAGCGTGCGAGGTCGTCGATTTCCTGGCCCGCGGTCTGCGGGAAGAGGTGATAGGCGATGCGCAGGGAGAGCTGTCCGGCCGCGGCCAGTTCGACGACCGTGCTGTAGTTGTCGGGGAAGTTCTGGAATCCGCCGGCCGCGTCGATCGCCGACGTGAGACCGAACCTGTTCAGTTCCCGTAGGAAATGCCGGGTGGAGGTCTTCTTGTCGTCGCCCTCCAGCACCGGTGCCTTGGCCAGCGTCGAGTAGAGGACCAGGGCGCTGGGCGCGGCCAGCAGCATGCCGGTCGGCTCGCCGTCCCGGCCCCGGACGATCTGACCGCCCCTGGGGTCGGGGGTGTCGCGGGCGTACCCGGCGGCCTTGAGCGCCGCGCGGTTGAGCACCGCCGACTGGTAGAGGTGCAGGACGAACACGGGGGTGTCCGGTGCGGCGGCGTTCAGTTCGGCGACGGTAGGCAGCCGGCGCTCGGCGAACTGCTCGGCCGACCAGCCTCCCACCACGCGTACCCACTGGCCCTTGGGCGTACGGGCCGCCTGCTCGCGCAGCATCGCCAGGCCCTGGCGCAGGGTGGGGACGCCGTCCCAGCGCAGTTCCAGTACGTAGTTGAGGCCGCCCCGTATGACGTGCAGGTGGGAGTCGTTGAGACCGGGGATCACCCGGCGGCCGAGCGCGTCGACGACCTTCGTGGCCGAGCCGATCCGGGCAGCCACGTCCTTGTCGTCGCCGACGGCCGCGATGACTCCGGCGCGGATGGCGATCGCCCCGGCGTGGGGGCGGCCCGGGTCTCCCGTGTGGATCTTCGCGTTGCGGACGACGAGGTCCGCGGCGTCGTCGGTGGCGCGGGGAACCACCCCGCCGACCGGCATCGTGGACACCTTTCGACAACCTCCTGCGAATGAACAAAGCCGATGTGTGGTCGATTTGCCGGTCGTTCTCTGGGCGTTCTCTGGTCGGCCTCTGGTCGGCCTCTGGTCGTTTTCCCGGCAGCGCCTGGTGCGGGAATCCGAGCGGATGGAGTGGGACGAGCGGGGCGAGCGGATTCTCCGTGCGTGACGACCGGCGTGGCAGGGGACGCACGAACTGCGGTACGCGCGCTGCGAAAGCCACATGACATCGGCGTGCGCACCAGATGACATCAGCTCGCGCGCCACATGACATGCGGTCGGTGTTCATGTCGCTGGGTGCGCGGACCGCCCGCGGCTGCTTCGCCGCCACACTATGTCGGCCCGCCCGGAGTCCCTGTCCCGGCAGCGCACCGAATTCACACTGACAGCGCACTGGCCCGCCCACCGTGCACGGTGGGACCGGTATCGGTGCGCTGGGGAGCAATTCCCGTCGCCCGCACGGTTTTAGCGTGCCGGTCGACGGCCCCGCGGATCTCCGTGTCCATCGCCCAGGGGTCGCCCCGCCGGAGACACCGGCATCCCATGAGAGCGCAGGAGACCGACATGTCCGACAGCGTCGAGCCGGTTCAGCCCGTTCAGCCGGTCCTGGAGCCGGCGGCAGCCGCGTTCGCCAAGGCCACCGCCAACCCGCCCTATCTCTTCGAGCTGCCGCCCGCCGAGGGCCGCAAGGCGGTCGACGAGGTGCAGTCCGGCGAGATCGACAAGCCACGGATCGACGAGGAGTGGATCACCGTTCCGGGCGGTCCCACGGGCAGCGTCCGGGCGCGCGTCGTCAAGCCCGCCGGAGCCGGGGGCACCCTGCCGGTGATCCTCTACATCCACGGCGCGGGCTGGGTGTTCGGCAACGCCCACACGCACGACCGGCTGGTGCGCGAACTCGCCGTCGGCGCGAACGCCGCCGTGGTCTTCCCCGAGTACGACCTCTCGCCCGAAGCCCGCTACCCGGTCGCGATCGAGCAGAACTACACGGTCGCGAAGTGGGTCGTCGAGCAGGGCGCGACCAAGAACCTGGACGGCTCCCGGCTGGCGGTGGCCGGCGACTCGGTCGGCGGCAACATGACCGCCGCGCTCACACTGATGGCCAAGCAGCGCGGCGACGTCCCCCTCGTCCAGCAGGTGCTGTTCTACCCGGTGACGGACGCGAACTTCGACACCGGTTCCTACCACCAGTTCGCCACCGGCTACTTCCTGCGGCGCGACGGCATGCAGTGGTTCTGGGACCAGTACACGACCGACGAGGCGGAGCGCGCCCAGATCACCGCGTCCCCGTTGCGGGCGACCACCGAGCAGCTCGCCGGGCTGCCGCCGGCCCTGGTCATCACCGGCGAGGCCGACGTGCTGCGCGACGAGGGCGAGGCGTACGCGAACAAACTGCGCGAGGCCGGCGTCCCGGTGACCGCCGTGCGCTTCCAGGCCGTCATCCACGACTTCGTGATGCTGAACGCCCTGCGTGAGACCCATGCCGCCGAGGCCGCGATCACGATGGCCGTCGGCACGCTGCGCACCGCGCTCCACGGTCGCTGAGACGCCGGACGGGCTGAACGTCAGCCCGTCCGGCGTTTGAGGGCGAGGCCGTCAGGCCTACGAGCGGGGGTCTGGGGGCGCAGCCCCAAGGGGACGGGAACGGGTAGGGGCGGCTTGGCACGCCGCCCCTACCGGGCGCCCCGCGCGTGGCTCAGCGGAGGCCTTCCAGTGCCGCCTCGATCGTCCGGTGGAAGGTGGGATAGGTGTAGATCATGTGCTTGAGCCGGTCGACGGGTACCTCGGCGTGGACGGCCACGTTCAGCCCGTAGAGCACCTCTCCGCCCGCCGGCCCGGCCGACGTCGCACCCACCAGTACGCCCCGGTCGGCGTCCTCGACGAGCTTGATGAACCCCTCGCCGCCCGGCCCGTGGATCCAGCCGCGGGTGGAGGAGGAGAGGGGCACCACACTCGTCCGCACCCGCAGCCCCCGTTCCCTCGCCTGACGCTCCGTCAGCCCGACGGCGCCGACCTCCGGATCGGTGAACGTGACGCGGGGCAGCGCCCGGTAGTCGGCGTCGGGACCGGGCCGGCCGAGGATGTCCCGCACGGCGATCTCGGCCTGGTACATCGAGACATGGGTGAAGGCGCCCCGGCCGGTGATGTCGCCGACCGCCCACAGCCCGTCCCCGGCCCGCGCCCGCCCGTCCCCGGCCAGGGCCCGCATCTGCCCGTCCGTGGGCACGGCCGCGGCCGCCGGATCCAGGCCCCATGAGTCGACCCCCAGCGCGGACAGGTCCGCGCGGCGCCCGGTGGCGACGAGGAGCCGCTCGGCACGCAGTGGCCCCGCGTCACCTTCCAGCCGTACGGTGAACGCGGTGCCGTCGTGGTCGACCCGGCGGGCCCGGGCGCCCGTGAGGACGGTGACGCCGTCCGCGCGCAGCGCCCGTGCCGCCAGCTCGCCCGCCTCCGGCTCCTCCTGCGACAGCAGCCGGTCCTGTCCCTCGACCACCGTGACCGCGCACGTGAACCGGGCGAACACCTGGGCGAGTTCGACGCCGATGGCGCCTCCGCCGAGCACCACCAGCGACGTCGGCAGCTCCTTGGCGGCCACGGCGTCCCGGTTGGTCCAGTACGGCGTGGAGTCGAGGCCGGGCAGCGCGGGGATCCGGGGCCGGGTGCCGGTGGCGAGCACGACACCGCGCCGCGCGTCGAACACGCGGTCGCCGACGGTCACTTGGCGCACGCCGGAGAGGCGTCCCCTCCCCCGGACGAGCCGGCCGCCCTTGCCGGTGAGCCGGTCGGCGGCCACCTGGTCGTTCCAGTCGTCGGTGGCCTCGTCGCGGATCCGCCCGGCGACCCTGCTCCACTCCGGCGTCACGACCGTCTCGCCGGCGAGCGCGGGGGCCCTGTCCGCCTCGGCGAGCAGGTTCCCGGCGCGGATCATCATCTTGCTGGGCACGCACCCCCAGTACGGGCACTCCCCGCCGACGAGCTCTGCCTCGACGCCCACGACGTCCAGTCCGGCGTCCGCCAGGGCGCCCGCGACGTGCTCACCGCCCGGCCCCAGTCCGACGACCACCACATCCGCCTGCTCGTTCCCGCTCATGCCGCTCCTCGTGCCGCCGGGCCGTCCGGGCGGTCCCTGGCGGTCCGGGTGTGAAATGTCCCGCCGAGGCTAGGGTGGCCGGGACTACGGCCCGGGTCCGGCGGCGCACGGGGACTTGCCCGAGAGCGAACGGGGCGCGGCCCAGCTCGACGAGACGCAAGGGGGATCGGGGTCTGAGTCGTGCGCGAGTGGGTGCGCGAGTGGGTGCGCGACTGGGTGCGCGAGTGGGTTCCTCGCCCCCGCCGCCCCTACCCGTCCCATCCCCCCAGGGGCTCCGCCCCTTCAACCCCGCTCCCGGGGGGCCGGCCCCCGGACCCCCGCTCCTCAACGCCGGAGGGGCTGAATCTTCCCCGGCCGGGGCGGGCTTTCAGGGGCGCGGGGGGCTGGTTTTCGGGGCCGCGGAGAACTGGGGTCTCAGGGCCCCGGGTACTGCACGGTTTTTAGGGGCGCGGGGAACTGCGCGGTTTGTAGGGGCGCGGGGAACTGCGCGACCAGCCGCACCCATCCCGTAGGGGCGGCAGAGCCGCAGCCCAGCCAGACGTAAAGTAAAGGGCAGGGTGGGATACAAGGGGGACGCGTTGGCACCGGAGTCGGTGCGGTTCGCCGTGCTCGGAACGGTTCGGGTCTGGCGTGCGGGAACGGAGTTGCGGCTGGGCGGCCCTCAGCAGACGGCGCTGCTGGCGCTGTTGCTGATGCGGGCGGGTCAGCCCGTCGCCGTGGACGAGATGGTCGAGGTGCTGTGGGGACGGCGCCCGCCGGACAGCGCGGCCAATGTGATCCGCCGTCATGTCGGGGCACTGCGGCGGCTGTTGGAGCCGGGGCTGCCCGCTCGGGCGGGGGGCGGGTGGATCGTCCGGGGCACGGGCGGATACCGGCTGGTGACCGATGGCGACTCCCTGGACCTACTGCGCTTCCGCGAACTGCGGGACGAGGCACGCCGGGCCGCGACGGGCGGGGATCCCGCAGGGGCCGTGCACCTGCTCACCCGGGCGCTGTCGCTCTGGCAGGGGCCGGTCGCGGCCGGGCTCCCCGAACAGGTGCGTGCGCACGAGGCGTTCACCGCGCCCGCGCGTGAGCGGGTCGAGGCCGTGAAGGAGGCGGCCGACGCGGCTCTGCGGACCGGGCTGCCGGGCGCGGTCCTGGGCGAGCTGCGCGAGACGGCCGCTGACCATCCGCTGGACGAGCCGCTGCTGGCCAGGCTGGTGCACGTGCTGGCGGCCACCGGTCACCCGTCCGAGGCGCTGCGCACGTACGACACGACGGTCTCCCGGCTCGCCGACGAGCTGGGCATCGACCCGGGCCCCGAACTGCGCCACGCCCGGCGGACGATGCTGGTCGACGCCGACCGCGAGGAACCGCGCCGTACGCGAGAGGACGTCGGCGGGGCGTTCTCCGAGCGGGGCTCGGCGTTCTCCAGTCCCGGCACCGACGGCCCCGAGGCGATCCGCCTGCCCACGCCCGCCCAACTGCCGCCGGATCTGGCGACGTTCACCGGCCGACGGGTCGAGCTGGACGAGGCGCTCACGCCGCTGGTGGGCGACGCGTGGGCGGAGAGCGCGGCCGACGGACCGGCGGACGGGACAGCCAACGGCTCGGTGGACGGGACAGCCAACGGCCCGGTGACCGGGACCGTGGTCATCGGAGCGATCGGCGGAATGGCCGGGATCGGCAAGACCACGCTGGCCGTCCACTGGGCCCACCAGGTCGCCCACCGGTTCCCCGACGGACAGCTCTACGTCAACCTTCGGGGGTACGACCCGTCGGGTGCCGTGATGAGTCCGGGCGAGGCGGTCCGCGGGTTCCTGGACACGCTGGGTGTCCCGCCGGAGCGGGTCCCGCACGGTCTGGACGCGCAAGTCGCCCTCTATCGCAGCCTGTTGGCGGGGCAACGCTTCCTCGTCCTGCTGGACAACGCGCGGGACACCGACCACGTGCGACCGCTGCTCCCGGGTACGCCCGGCTGCCTCGCCCTCGTCACCAGCCGCGACCAGCTGTCCGGACTGGTGGCCGCGCACGGGGCCCGCGCGCTGACCCTGCACCCCCTCGACACCGACGAGGCACGGGACTTCCTCACCCGCCGCCTGGGAGCGTCACGCGTCGCGGCGGAGCCGGAGGCGGTGGCCGAGATCGCCGCGCTGTGCGCCGGGCTGCCCCTGGCCCTGGCGTGTGTCGCCGCACGGGCCGTCACCCATCCGCGGTTCGCGCTGTCGGCCATCGCCGCCGAACTGCGTGAGGCCCACGGCAGCCTCGACGCCTTCGCCAGGGCCGACGCGTCCGCCGACGTCGGCGCGGTCTTCTCGTGGTCCTCCCGCGCCCTCTCCCCCGGGGCCGCCCGGCTGTTCCCGCTGCTGTCCCTGCACCCCGGCCCGGACTTCTCCGTGACCGCCACGGCGGCCCTGGCGGGGCTGCCCGTGCGCCAGGTCCGGCGGCAGCTGGCCGAACTCGCCCACGGCCACCTGATCGGCGAGCGGGTCCCCGGCCGCTACGCCTTCCACGACCTGCTGCGCGCCCACGCCGGTGAACTCGTCCACGACCGCCACCCCGAGACCGAGCGCCGTGCGGCCGCCGAGCGGCTGTACACGCACCACCTGCACACCGCGCACGCCGCCGGACTGCTGCTCGCCCCGCACGCCGACCTGGTGCCGCTCCCGCCCACCCCGACGGGCGTCGCCGTCGTACCGCTCGCCGACGACCGGGAGGCCCTGGCCTGGCTGACGGCCGAGTACCCCGTGCTGCTCGCCGTCATCGACACCGCGGCGCACTCCGGTCACGACCGCCTCGCCTGCCTGCTCGCCTGGGCCATGGAGCCCTACTTCGACCGCAGGGGCCACTGGCACGACTGGGCCACCGCCCAGCGCACCGCCCTGAACGCCGCACTGCGCCTGTCCGACTCCGCCATGGAAGCCCACGGTCTACGGGGACTGGCCCGCGCCGAGGGCCGGCTCGGCCTGCACGACTCCGCCCGCGCCCGCCTGCACCGCGCCCTGGACCTCTTCACCGGGCTCGGCGACGACGTCGGCCGCGCCCAGACCCACCGCAGCCTCGGCTGGGAACACGAGCAGCAGGGCGACCTCCCCGGTGCCCTCCGCCACAACCAGCGGGCACTCGAGCTGTTCCGGGCCGCCGGCCACCGGGCCGCACAGGCCAGCGTCCTCAACTCGGTCGGCTGGTACCACGCGTTGCTCGGCGAGTACGAACAGGCCCTCGGCCACTGTCTCGACGCCCTGGACACGCTGCGGGAGATCGGTGACCGCTACGGCCAGGCCGCGACCTGGCACAGCGTCGCCCACGCCTACCACCACCTCGGCCGCCACCCCCAGTCCCTCATCGGCTACCGGAACGCGCTGACCCTGTACCAGGACCTGGGCGTGCCCTACCTGGAGGCCACGACGCTCACCGGCATCGGCGACACCCACCGCGCCACGGGCGACCACGCGGCGGCCCGCACCGCCTGGCTGCGTGCCCTGACCCTGCTGGTCGGCCTGGGCCACCCCGACGCCGCCGAGGTCCGCACCCGACTCCAGGCGCGGGACGAGCGGCGCGGCCTCGCCTGACCCGGAAGCCCGGTAGCCGGTAACCCGAAGCCGGAAGCCGGAAGCCGGAAGCCGGAAGCCGGAAGCCGAAGGCCGGTCAGAAGGCGTCCCCGTCCATGGGCGGGCGATACACATGGCCGTGCGCACGGCCATGCGCCCGGCCTTGCGGCGGGGAGACGCGGCGGTACGCGGCGCGGGCGTTGACGACGCGGGCGACGGCGGTACCCGTGAGGGCCGCGGCGAGCAGACAGCCCAGCCAGAACGTGTCGCGATGACCGGCCCAGCTGAGGGTGCCCGCGGGCGGGATGCCGAAGCCGTTGAGGAACAGCCAGCACAGCACGGCCGTTCCGGGGGCCGCGACGAACCGGGCGCACAGGCCGAGGAGGGCGGCCATCAGGGACAGCGCCACCAGGGCGGGTGTGGGGCGGCCGATCCCGCCGAGCAGGGTGAAGAGCGCCATCAGCAGCAGTGCGCCGCCGAAGGCCGCCGACCAGACGAACGGTGTGGCGACGGGCTGGGGAACAGCCCGTGCCTCGCTGCCGATCCGTACCCACTCGACCACGGTCACGCCCCCTTGCCCGCCCGCCCTGCCCTGCCCGTCCTGCCCATGCCGGTGGCCACGGGCGGACCGCCGTACGGCCACAACCCGCGCCTCCCGGAAGCGGATTGTCCCATCCCGCTCACCCGGAGGCGCCCCCGCGGGCGGACTTGGTCCCGGTTAGGGTGGTCCTCACGGGCGGCCCGGAAGGACTGCCTCGGAGGGCCGCGGTGGTTCCGCGGAGACCGCCGCCGAAGGGTCCGAAGGGCCTGTCGGCGGCCACGTGTGCCGCCCCGGTGGTGGGGCCCGCCCTCCCGGTTGTCCATGCCGGCGACCGGTTGTCCATGCCGGCGACGCCGGGACACACACAATCCAGACAGCACGATCCAGACAGCACGATCCAGACAGCACGATCCAGACAGGAGGACAGTCGTGGGTACGCCACGCCTGAGCAGGACACCCTTGCCGGGGATCGGGGTCCGTTACGACCTGACGACACGCGAGCAGCGCCGGATGTCGGTGGTGGCGCACCGGGACGGGGCGCGGACGGTGAGCGCGTACCGCGACGACGACCCGGACGCGTGTGCGCTGTCCGTGCGGCTGACCGCGGGCGAGTCGGCGGCGCTGGTGGACGCGCTGCTGCCGGACCACCACAGCCCCAACCTGCTGTACACGTCCGAGCTGGGCCTGGTCGCGGAGCGCGTCGAGCTGTCCTCGGCCTCGTACTGGAACGGCCGTGTCCTCGGCGACACCCGGATGCGCACCGAGACCGGGGCCTCGATCGTGGCCGTGCTGCGCCGCGCCGGGGCGATCCCCTCCCCCGCGCCCGACTTCCGCCTCGCGGGCGGCGACACGCTGATCGTGATCGGCACCCACGAGGGCGTGGAGACGGCCGCGGCGATACTCGGGCGGGAGTGAGCGATGCACTCCTCCGCCATCTTCCTGATCGAGTTCGGCGCGATCATCCTGGGTCTGGGACTGCTCGGCCGGTTCGCCGGGCGCTTCCAGCTGTCGCCGATCCCGCTGTACCTGTTGGCGGGGCTCGCCTTCGGGGAGGGCGGGCTGCTGCCGCTGGGCACGAGTGAGGAGTTCGTGGCGATCGGCGCCGAGATCGGCGTGATCCTGCTGCTGCTCATGCTGGGCCTTGAGTACACGGCCGGCGAACTGCTCTCCAACCTCAAGACCCAGTACCCGGCCGGTCTCGTCGACGCGGCACTCAACGCACTGCCGGGCGCCGCCATGGCGCTGCTGCTCGGGTGGGGGCCGGTCGCCGCCGTCGTCCTGGCCGGCGTCACCTGGATCTCGTCCTCCGGTGTCATCGCCAAGGTGCTCGGCGACCTGGGGCGGCTCGGCAACCGGGAGACACCGGTGGTGCTGAGCATCCTGGTCCTCGAGGACCTGTCCATGGCCGTCTACCTCCCGATCCTCACGGCGCTGCTGGCCGGGGCCGGTCTGGCGGCGGGCAGCCTCACCCTGGCCATCGCGCTCGGGGTGGCGGGACTCGTCCTGCTGGTCGCGGTGCGCTGGGGGCGGCACATCTCGCGGTTCGTCTCCAGCGACGACCCGGAGAAGCTGCTGCTGGTCGTGCTCGGGCTGACGCTGCTGGTCGCCGGGCTGGCCCAGCAGCTCCAGGTGTCGGCGGCCGTGGGCGCGTTCCTGGTCGGCATCGCGCTGTCGGGCGAGGTCGCCGAGGGCGCGCACGGCCTTCTCGCCCCCCTGCGGGACCTGTTCGCCGCGGTGTTCTTCGTCTTCTTCGGCCTGCACACCGACCCCGCCAGCATCCCGCCCGTCCTGCTGCCTGCTCTGGCCCTGGCCGTCGTCACCGCGGCCACGAAGATCGCCACCGGCTACTGGGCCGCCCGTCGCGCCGGGATCTCCGCGAAGGGCCGCTGGCGGGCGGGCGGCACCCTCGTCGCCCGCGGCGAGTTCTCCATCGTCATCGCCGGGCTCGCCGTCACGGCGGGCATCGAGCCGTCCCTCGGCCCGCTGGCCACCGCGTACGTCCTGATCCTCGTGATCGTCGGCCCGCTCACCGCCCGCTGGACCGAACCGGTCGCCCTGCGCCTCATCGCCCGCCGCCACCGGCCCACGCACCCGGCGGCGGACGGCACCCGGTCACCGGAGGCCGCGCACGAGTCCCAGGACGCGGTGGGCCGCACGTGAGGAGCCGGCGACGCGGCCGACTGACCCGGCGCACAGGGGGAACTCGTTCCGCACTGTGCGACAGCGGATTCTGCTGACCGGATGGTTCAGCTTTCGGGACGGCGAGGCCACCGCCGGAGACGTGTTGGCGTTGCGGCGCGTGGAGGACGTACTGCGCCATGACGGCCTGGCGTACGACGTGGCGTGGAGCCCCGCGTTCCGGCCGGGCGACCTGGACCTGGACCATGTACGGCCCCGGGCCTACTCGCACCTGGTGTTCGTGTGCGGCCCTCTGCACGGGAAGCAGATCACGGCCCTGCACCGGCGGTTCCGGCACTGTGTACGGATCGCCGTGGGCGTCTCGGTGATCGACGCGGACGACCCGGCGGTGACCGGGTTCCACCAGGTCCTGGCCCGGGACGCGCCGGGCGCCGAGCCGGTGGAGGACTTGGCGGCGCGGGCGCCGGCGATGCCCGCGACACCCGTCGTCGGGGTGGTCCTGACGCGGGGGCAGGGCGAACACGGGGCACACCGGCGACACGGACAGGTCGCCGACGAGCTGACACGCTGGCTGGTCGGCAAGGACTGCGCGCGGCTCGAACTGGACACGCGGCTCGACACCCACGACTGGCACCTGAGCGCCACGCCGGACCAACTCCAGTCGGTGTTCGCACGGTTGGACCTCGTCGTCACCGACCGGCTGCACGGTCTCGTACTCGGCCTGCGGGCCGGGGCACCCGTACTGGCCGTCGACCCCGTGGCGGGCGGCGCGAAGGTGACCGCCCAGGCACACGCCTGCGGCTGGCCCGCCGTCATCCCCGCGGAACATCTCGACGAGGCCCACCTGGAGCGCTGGTGGCGCTGGTGCCGCTCAGCCCCCGCCCACGCTGCAGCCCTGCGCGTCCGCGCCGACTTCACAGCGGGCACGGCCCCCGACAACGCGGACGAACTCCTCACGGCCTTGAGCACCTAGCACCCCGAGGGGCGTTCTCGTCTGCCGGGTTCTGTGTGGGGGCGGCTGCGGGTGTTTCGTGGCGCCACCAGCCACATCGAACCCGCACCCGCCCTACAACCGACCCAACGGCGCCCACGCGACACACGCCACGACCAACGTCACCGCCACGCCTCAACCTCACGATGCCGCACCAACCCGGAAAGCCAGTACCCCGTGGCCACCGGCGGAATGACGACACTCGAACCCAGCACGGTAGTGACCTCGTACCACGTCCGCGGCCCCGGCGCGATCCGGGACCAGGCGAACTCAGCGGTCCCCACGGCCCACCCCACCGCGGCCACGGCGGCAGCCACCCGCCGCCCACCCACAGCGAACACACACGCGGCCGCACCGGCCGCGGTGATCGCCAGATGCCGCCGGACCCGGCCACGTGGCACCGCCGCCCCGGCCCGCCAGCCCGCCCCGTGCAGCCGCAGCATCAACGCGTCGTCGGCGTTGCCGCGCTGGGCCCGTACCGACACCCACCGGCCGGTGGGCCGCACCGGATGCCAGGTACTGCGCCCACCGCGCCGAACGCGCCATCCCGCGTCCAGAACACGCAGCGCGAGGTCCGTGTCCTCACGGTGGGCGTACCGGAAACGCTCGTCGAAGCCACCGACCTGTTTGAGGACGTCCGTGCGGTACGCCATGTCGGCGGTGCTCCACCTCGCCCGTGCCAGGCCGGCCGTGGACCGCTCCCAGTGAGTGGGGCGGCGCTCGGACGGCAACGGCACGGAGATCACCCCCTGCACCCCGGCCGTGTCGGGCGAAGCCTCGTCCAGGTCCGCGGCCACCTGCTCGCACCAGTGCGGCCCGACCTGCACGTCGTCGTCGAGGAAGACGACCCACGGTGACGTGACCCGCCGCAGCCCGGAGTTCCGCGCCGCCGCGGGTCCGTGGCCGCCGCCGCTCACGACCGTCGTACGGTCCCGCAGGTCGCCCAGCACGCTCAACGGGTGCTCCAGCGGCCCGGGGACGGCCCCGGCGCGGTCGTCGACGAGCACGATCTCGGCGGGCGCCGGGCCGATCGCGGCGGCGAGCGCGGCGAGGCAGTCGGCGAGCGTGTCCCGCACGAGCGTCGGGATCACCACGGCGTAGGAGGTCATCGTGGGGCTCCGTCCCGGACGGCGTAGGGGACCCTGGGATCACACGGGTCGCCCCGCCACGGCCGCCTCAAACACCGGAAGCTCATTCACCCGCGAATTACGGACCTCACCGACCTCGCCCTCACCCTGTGTGACAGCACCACCACACCGTCCCGTGGCCGTTCAGCGCAGCCCGAGCCGGTACGAGAGCGGCGACCTTCCGGTGATCAGGACTCGGACGCCGTCCGGGGTGTTCGAACCGTTCATCCAGGAGTACCGCTCCCCCGCGTCCACGACCGCCGGCTGCCGTCCGCCCTTGCCGTTGCCGGGGCCGAAGGTGACGCGGTCGTCACCGACGGTGTAGGAGGCCTCGCCGGTGACGAGCTGGTACGTGTCCGGGGCGCCACCGACGGGTTCGAGGCCGTCTCCGCTCAGCGTGCCGCCGCGTCGGAAGCACAGTTCCAGGGCGAACGGACACGCGGCACCGGACAGCTCGACGTCCAGGTCCCAGGCCCCGTCACCGGCCTCCTTCACCAGGATCTCGGTACGGAGCGTGCGGTGGTCCTTCGGCCGGTGCGGGAAGTCCATCGCGGACCAGAAGCGGCCGTCGTCGGTGAGGGGGTAGGCGCCGTCCTCGCGGCGGTGTGCCCGGGGCAGGGGGTGGTGGAAGGCGCCCCGCATCTCCGCGTACAGCCGCCACCCGTCGTCGGTGCGCTCCAGTCCCTCCGCCCGGAAGTGCCCGAGCGAGAAGAACTGAGGGGCGAGCCGCACCGAGTCGAGGACAGCCGCGCCCTTGCGCATCTTGAAGAAGGTGGGGTTCGAGGACAGCCCGGAGGAGATCGCGCGCACGTGGGGGAAGTCCGTGCCGCCGAAGATGCTCGCGGTGCGCGCGCTCCGGCGCACTCGCACCAGCCCGCAGGCCTCGTCGTGGTGCTCGAAGTCCGTGGGCGGCTCGGTGGCCCCGGGGAGTCGCCGGGCCAGCTCGGGCTGGTCGAGGACCTGGGCGAGCCGGTCTCCCAGCGGGGTCTCTCCCATGGTCTGTCCGGCGCCCCGCTCCCGCAGCAGCCGCGCCACCGCGGCGAAGCGCCCGTCGCCGTACCGGATCGCGAGCTCCCTGTACTGCATCCAGAACTCGGGCAGGTGCCGCAGCGCGGTCTGGTCCTGGCGCCGCGAATGGACGGACTCGATCTCGCCGTTGGGCTCGATCACGTACAGCGTGGCGGCGAGGTTCGCGCGCACCGTGTCGTAGAGGTCGGTCCGTCCGTGGTGCCGGGCGAGCACGAGCAGCGCGGGGTTCGTGACGACCGCCGAGTAGGTGGGGCTGCGCTCGCTGTACTCGCCGCCCGGCAGCTGGTCGATGCCCTCGGCCAGCCAGTCGTCGACGCGCCTGCGGTACGAGGGGTGCGGCCACCTGCGGTGGATGCGTGCGAGGGCCGCGCACACCAGCCAGCGGTGGTTGGCGGTGTGCAGCCCACCGGTCGCGAGGGCGGGGCCGGCCGCCCGCAGGACGCGTTCGATCACCTCGCGCAGCGCGACCGTCGACCGGTGGCCGTCCTCGTCCAGCAGGTGGTACGTGATGTTCAGGTCGACGATGGAGAACGCGGTGTCCGGCGGCGAGCCGTCCGTGCCGTGGTCCCACAGACCGTCCTCCTGCTCGTCCGCGAGCGCGTCGGCCAGCTCGGCCATGGGAGCGAGGAGTTCGGCCGAGTGGTGGTACGCCGAGCCGTCGTGGACGTGGACGGACGTGAGGGCGCGCAGCGCCCGGGCGGTGGAGCGGGCCTTGCCCTTCTCCCGCAGCTCGGTGATGTGCGCCTGGTAGCCGGCGAGGAGCGCGGCGGCGCGGGCGTCGGCCGCCGTGGTGAGGAACTCCAGGAAGTCGGCGTCCAGTTGGGGATCGGCGTCGGCCACGCTGGAGGTCCTCTCCGGGGCCTCGCGGGTCCCCGACGTCGTCGCGGTCGTCGCGGTCGTGGCGGTCGTCGCGGTCGTGGCGGTCGCGGCGGTCGTGGCGGTCGCGGCGGTCGCGGCCAGGAAGGTCCGTCGCCCCATCACGTGCTCTCCCGCAGGTTCGCTCCAGTGTCCCGTATGTCCCCGTCCCGTATACCCCCGTCCCGTACGCCCCTGTCCCGTACGTGGACGGCGGTGAGCGCCATGGCCAGTGGACCCGGCGCCAGGAACAGCAGCGGCGGCAGTGCCCACGCGCAGAGCGCGGCCGCCGCCAGGGCGAGCAGGACGAGTCCGCTGCCGCCCGTGTCCCGTACGGCGTCGCGGGCGGCCGCCCGTACGGCGGCGGGCCAGTCGGTGACGGACTCGGGGCGCCCGCAGGCGCGCAGGCCGACCACGACGGCGAACACGCCGATGGCCCCGGCGACCACCGCGAAGGCCGGGCCGCCGGGCAGCCCGGCACGCGCGAGCGCCAGGTCGGCGAGGACCAGCAGCACGCCGGCCACCGCGACGACCCCGGCGGCCAGGTCACCCACGCGCAACCGCCGCCCCAGCAGCGCGAAGTACCGCCCGGCGGTGGCGGGCCGGTCCTCGCGTACGCCTCGCAGGACCGCGCACGCCGTGGACAGCGCGGCGGGCGCGGTCACCAGCGGCACACAGGCCACGGCTGTGGCGAGCCCGACGCTGAGGACGTCCGCGAACAACGTCATGCGCGGCCCGAAGAGCTCGCCCGGCTCCCTCGTCGTGCGCATCCCGCTCCGCATGCCGCTCACCCCTTGATCCCGGAGTTCGCCATGCCCTCGACCAGGAACCGCTGGAAGGCGAGGAAGAACAGCACGATCGGCAGCAGCGCGATCACCGACATGGCGAACATCGGGCCGAAGGCCGAGGTGCTGGAGGCGTCCACGAACGACCTGAGCGCCAGCGTCAGCGTGAACTTCTCGGGCGAGAAGAGGTAGATCAGCTGGGTGAAGAAGTCGTTCCACGTCCAGATGAAGGTGAAGATCGCGGTGGTGATCAGAGCGGGGCGGGTCAGCGGCAGGATGACGCTGAAGAAACTGCGGAACGGGCCGCAGCCGTCGATCCGCGCCGCCTCCTCCAGCTCACGCGGCAGCCCGCGCATGAACTGCACGATGAGGAAGACGAAGAAGGCCTCCGTGGCGAGGAACTTGGGCAGGATCAGCGGCCAGTAGGTGTTCACCATGCCGAGCTGGTTGAAGATGATGTACTGCGGGATCAGCACCGCGTGGTGCGGCAGCATGATCGTCGCGATCATGAAGGCGAAGAGCGGCCCGCGGAAGCGGAACCGCAGCCGGGCGAAGGCGTACGCGGCCAGCGAGCAGCTGATGACGTTGCCGATGACCGCGCCGCCCGCGATCAGCAGCGAGTTGGTGAGCAGGCGGGTGACGGAGACGTCGTTCACGCCGTCCAGCGCGGTCTTGTAGTTCGACCACTCCAGCTTGCTGGGCAGCAGGTCGAGGCTGGCGATGACCTCGTTCGCGGGCTTGAGGGAGGTGGCGAGCAGCCAGGCCAGCGGGTACAGCATGACGAGGAGCGCGGCCAGACAGCCGACGTGCAGGGCGACCCGGCGCCAGGCAACGGACCTACTGGCGGCGGGAGTTGACGTCGTGGTGGTCATCGGTCCCCCTCGGAGGCGTAGAAGACCCAGGACCGCGAGGTGCGGAACAGCACGGCGGTGACGGCGCCGATGGCGATCAGCAGCACCCAGGCCATGGCGGAGGCGTAGCCCATGTGGGAGGCGACGAAGCCGCGGTCGTAGAGGTAGAGCGTGTAGAACAGCGTGGAGTCGGCGGGCCCGCCCTTGCCCGCGCTGACCGCGAAGGCGGGGGTGAAGACCTGGAAGGCCTGGATGGTCTGGAGCACCAGGTTGAAGAAGATCACCGGGGACAGCATGGGCACGGTGATGGACAGGAACTGGCGCCAGCGGCTCGCCCCGTCCACCTCGGCGGCCTCGTACAACTCCCCCGGGATCTGCTGGAGTCCGGCGAGGAAGATCACCATGGGGGCGCCGAACTGCCACACCGTCAGCAGGGCGACCGCGAACAGGGCCCAGCCGGGCTTGTTGACCCAGCCGCCGGTGCCGAAGAGGTTGTCGACCGTGCCGCCGTCGTTGAAGATCGCCCGCCAGACCAGGGCGATGGACATCGAGGCGCCGAGCAGGGAGGGCGCGTAGAAGGCGGAGCGGTAGAGGGCCCTGCCGCGCTTCATGCCCTTGAGGGCGAGGGCGACGATCAGGGCGAGGGCGAGTTGCAGGGGTACGGCGATGACGACGTACGTGAGGGTCGCGACCACCGAACGCCAGTACCGCGGGTCCTCGGTGAACATCTGGGTGTAGTTGCGCAGGCCCACCCAGTTGGGCGAGTTGAACAGGTCGTAGTCGGTGAAGGAGAGGTAGAGCGAGACGGCCATGGGCAGCAGCGTCAGGACACAGGCGCCGAGCACCCAGGGCGAGAGGAACACCCAGGCGGCACCCTCGCGCCGGCGCCGGGCGGGCTTCTTCGGCGGATCGACGCGCCGTTCGGGTACGGCTGTTGGCATCTGCGTGGTGGTCATGACCTCAGCTCCGCCTTCGCCTCGGTGACGTAGTTCTCGGCCGCCTCGTGGGGCGACATGCGCCCGTAGGACACCTGGTCGTAGTCGCGCTGGAAGGTGGTCTGCAGGGCGCTGTCGCCCGAAGGGGGCGCCTGGGGCGGGGCCTTGAGCTTTCCTTCGAGGGAGGCCTGGAAGTCGTAGACCGTCTTGTCGAAGTCCTTCAGTTCGGGGGCTATTCGGTCCCGGAGGGTCTCGTTGACGGGGATGCCGCGGGTGGCGCCGAGGATCTTCGCGGCCTCCGGGTCGTTCAGCATGAAGTCGACGAGCTGGACGGACTGCTTGGCGTGGCCCGTGGTGGCGGCGACACCCATGAACATCGAGGGCTTGAAGTACTGGCCCGGGGTGCCGTCCTCACCTGAGGGCATCGGGGCGAGGGTGACCCCCGACGGGATGAGTGCGAGGAAGCCGCTGGACGGCGCGTCCCAGTTGGTGTCGGCGGTGACGTAGCCGCGCCCGAGCGGGGTGTTCTCGACGGTGCCGTCGATCTGGGTGGTCTGCTCGGCGGACGAGACGGCTCCCTCGCGGCGCAGCTTGTCGGTGAAGGTCCAGAAGCGGGCCAGGTCGTCGGCGGTGAAGCCGAGTCTCCTGTCCTTCGTGTACAGCGCCTTGCCCTGGCCGCGCAGCCAGACCTCGAAGGCGTCCTCGCTCTGCCCCGGGTCGGTGGCGCCGGGCTTGCCGGTCTTCTCGGCGAGGGCGCGCATGGCGTCGGCCCAGTCGCTCCACGTCCAGCCCTGGCGGGGCGGTTCGACCCCGCCGGCCTTCCACTGCTTGGTGTCGTACACGACGGTCTCGGTGCCGCGGGCCTGCGGGATCGCGTACTGCTTGCCGTCCACCTTGCCGGTGGCCAGGAGCCCCTTGTCGAACTCGCCGGTGTTCAGCGTTCCTTGCTGCTTGGCGAAGTCCATGAGTACGCCTCCGGAGGCGTACTGGTCGATCATGCGGTAGTCGAGCTGCATGACGTCGGGGGCGTCGCCGCCGGCGGCCTGGGTGGCGAGCTTCTGCTTGTAGGCGTCGTATCCGGAGAACGAGGTCTGCACCTCGATGCCCGGGTTCTTCTTCTCGAAGAGGTCGACGGCCTCCTGTGTCCTGGCCGCTCGGTCCGGGTTGCCCCACCAGGTGTAGCGCAGCACGACCTTGCCGCCGACGCTGCTCGATCCGTCCCCTTCGGAGCAGCCGGCCAGCACCGCGCAGAGCGCGAGTGCCGTGGCCGCGGCTCGGGGCCTCCAGGACTTCCTTGTCCTGTTTCCGGGCATGAGTGGGTCACCCCTTACGGTAGAAAGCGCTTCCACCACGCCCGCTCGACCCTAGGGAAGATCCGGATGTCACAACAAGCCCCCTGCACCGCATCCCCACGACACCGCCGCGCGGCCGTGATCGGCCTGGGTGCCCGCGCCCAGCTCTTCACCGAGGCGCTCGCGGGCCCCTACGCGGACCGGATCGAGCTGGCGGGCTTCTGCGACGTCAACGCGCACCGCATGGCCGTCCACAACGACTGGCTGACGGCGGCGCACCCGGGCCGCACCCCCGTACCGGCGTACCGGCCCGAGGACTTCGAGGAGATGCTGCGCCGCGAGCGAGTCGACCTCGTCGTCGTCACCACCATGGACCGTACCCACGACGACTACATCGTGCGCGCCCTGGAGGCGGGTTGCGACGTGGTCACCGAGAAGCCGATGACCATTGACGCGGACCGCGCCCGCCGCATCCTGGACGCGCAGCGGCGCACGGGCCGTTCGGTGCGCGTGGCCTTCAACTACCGCTACAACCCGGTGCATTCGGCCGTACGGGAACTCATCGCGGACGGCGCCGTGGGCGAGATCGGCTCGGTGCACTTCGAGTGGCTGCTGGACCTGCGGCACGGCGCCGACTACTTCCGCCGCTGGCACCGCGAAAAGGCCAACTCCGGCGGCCTCATGGTCCACAAGGCCACCCACCACTTCGACCTGGTCAACTGGTGGCTCGGTTCGCGGCCGGAGACGGTCTACGCCCAGGGCGGCCTCTTCTTCTACGGCGACGAGGCGGGCCGCCGCCGGGGCCTGGCCCGGGACTACGACCGCGCCCACGGCTCGGCGGCCGCCAAGGACGACCCCTTCGCCGTCCACCTCGCCGACTCCTCCGTCCTCACGTCGCTGTACCTGGACGCCGAGCACGAGGACGGCTACCACCGCGACCAGAACGTCTTCGCCCCCGGGGTGACCATCGAGGACGACATGGCGGTCCTGGTCCGGTACGCGTCCGGCGCCACCCTCACGTACCACCTCACGGCCTACGCCCCCTGGGAGGGCTACCGCATCGCCTTCAACGGCAGCGAGGGCCGCATCGAGCTCCTGGTCGAGGAGTCGACGTGGACACGGCCCGAGGTGCGAACGGACGGCGCGAGCGCGGTGATGCACGGCGCGGCGGTCGGCGACGAGGCCGGACGCACGGAACTGCTGGTGCGCCGCTCCTGGGAGCGGCCGCGCGAGGTCGAGGTCCCCGCCGGTGAGGGCGGGCACGGGGGTGGCGACGTACGAATGCTGGCGGACCTGTTCGGCGAACGGCCCACGACCGACGATCCGTTGGGGCGCGCGGCGGACGGGGTGGACGGGGCGAGGTCGCTGGTGACGGGGCTGGCGGCGAATCGGTCGTTCGAGACGGGGATGCCGGTGGTGGTGCGGGAGTTGCTGGACGTGTGAGGGCCGAGGGCTCACGTGGGTGACGTGGGCGCGCTCAAGGGAGGCGCTGGATCCGCCTCATGTTGGCCGTGGGAATGTGACACCTTTCGCGAAAGTGTCACATTCCCACGGCTGGTTGCCTGACCGCCGCCGAGTCGCGGGCAGCCGTGCGCGCACCCGCTTACGATCACCTCGTGGTCCTCTTCCTCCTGGAACGCGTCACCCCACTCCCCGTCGACCAGGCCTGGCTCCGCCTCACGGACTGGCAGCGCCACGCCGACGTGGTCCCCCTGACCCGCGTCACCGTGCGCACACCCCCGCCGACCCGCGAGGGCACGGTCTTCGTGGCCCGGTCGGGGGTCGGCCGCCTCGCCGTCGACGACCCCATGGAGGTGGTCACCTGGCAGCCACCGACGAAGGACACGAACACCGCCTTCTGTCGCCTGGCCAAACGGGGAAGCATCGTCACAGGATGGGCGGAGATCGAGGTCAGTCCGTGCGGCGGCGCGGGATCCCGGGTGCTCTGGCGCGAGGATCTGTCGGTGCGCCTGTTGCCCCGCACCCTCGACGGGCTCCTGAAACTGGCGGCCCGCTGGATGTTCGGGCGGGCGGTGGACAGCCTGCTGCGACAGGAGTCGGCGTCGTGAGCTCGGCACGGTGTCCTTCGGGGAGAGAGCGACCTCTCACCACGGTTCGTGGAACGTGATGCCGAGGTGTCGGCGGAGCCCTTCGCGCTGCTCGGCAGTGGCGAGGACCATGACATCGTCGATGGTCCCGAGGGGGTTCCGGGAGCCGTTGTCGACGCAGCGGAAGGACCGTGGGTCGTCGTCGGAACCGAGTGCTTCGATGGCGGCCTGCGCCGCGCCCATATCGAGGTAGTCGTTCGACTCCTGCTCTATGAGGAAGGAGAGCTCCTTGCCGTTGCACTCGAAGTGCAGCACCCCGCGGCCGTCCTTCTCGCGGTCGTCTTCGTCGTCGCCCTCGGGGTCGTCTTCGTCCTCGTGATCCCTGTCGAAGCGGAAGTTTCCGACGGTGACCTTCCCTCCGGTGAGGGATGCGGCTTCTTCCAGGAGCCATTCGTAGTGGGCGTCGGCGAAGTCGACGTCATCGGCGTGGATGCAGACGGCCACGCCGAAGGATTCGAGGGCGCTGGCTATGTGATGGTGCGGTGTCAGTTCCTCGTGCGCGAGGTCACCGAAGCGGTCCACGACACCTTGGGCATTCACCAGGGTGATCATGTCGAGTTCGGTGAGGACTTCGGCAACCCGTACGTAGTTGATCGGTCGAGATTTCGCCACGGCCTTATCCTGCCAGCCGGGGATTTCACCGAAGGGCGAGGCTCAGGGGCGCGGGTAGCGCACCGGACTTCGGCGGGGCCGCCTAGGCCACCGACCATATCCTCCCCGCCGGTGTCCGCTCCGGCGTCACGTCGTGATGGATCGGCGTGTGCGCCCCCGTCAGTGGTACCCCGCTGCCGCCCCGCCGGGCCGCGACGATCTCGGAGGCGATGGACAGGGCCGTCTCCTCCGGGGTGCGGGCGCCGAGGTCCAGGCCGATCGGGGAGCGGAGGCGGGCCAACTCCAGTTCCGTCACTCCGACTTCGCGCAGACGCTCGGTGCGGTCGAGGTGGGTGCGGCGGGAGCCCATCGCGCCGACGTACGCCACGGGAAGCCCGAGCGCGAGTTTCAGCAGCGGTACGTCGAACTTGGCGTCGTGGGTGAGGACGCACAGGACCGTGCGGGCGTCGACCGGGGTGCGTTCCAGGTACTGGTGCGGCCACTCGACCACCACCTCGTCGGCCTCCGGGAAGCGGGCCGCGGTCGTGAAGACCGGGCGGGCGTCGCAGACCGTCACGTGGTAGCCGAGGAACTTGCCCATGCGGACGAGTGCCGAGGCGAAGTCGATCGCGCCGAAGACGATCATCCGGGGCGGCGGGACCGAGGACTCCACCAGGACCGTGAGCGGTGCTCCGCAGCGTGAGCCCCGCTCTCCGATCTCCAGGGTGCCGGTGCGGCCGGCGTCCAGGAAGGCGCCCGCCTCGGCCGCGATCGTACGGTCGAGTTCGGGGTGGGCGCCGAAGCCGCCCTCATACGTCCCCTCATACGTCCCCTCGTGCGTGCCGTCGGGCGTGCCGTCGGGCCGTACGAGGAGCGCGCGGCCCAGCAGTTCCGCCGGGCCGGAGACGATCCGGGCCACCGCCGCCGGCTCGCCCTTCGCGGCGGCGGACAGCGCGGAGGCGAGCACCGGGTGGGCCGGGTCGCCGGAGCGGACCGGTGTGACCAGGATGTCCATCACGCCGCCGCAGGTCAGGCCGACGGCGAAGGCGTCCTCGTCGCTGTGGCCGAAGCGTTCGAGGACCGGCTCGCCGCCGTCCTCCAGGGCCTGTCGGCACAGGTCGTACACCGCGCCCTCCACGCAACCGCCGGAGACCGAGCCGATCGCCGTGCCGTCGGCGTCCACCGCGAGGGCGGCGCCAGGCCGGCGGGGCGCGCTGCCGCCGACGGCCACGACCGTGGCCACGGCGAAGTCGCGTCCCTGCTCGACCCACCGGTGCAGTTCCTCGGCGATGTCCAGCATCTCGGTCTCCTCGCCGCCGCTACGCCGTACCCGTACCCGTACCCGTCAGGTGTTCCGGCCGGACCGGCGTCCTGTTCAGTTCCAGACCCGTCGCGTCGCGGATCGCCGCGAGGACGGCCGGTGTCGACGACAGGGTCGGGGCCTCGCCGACGCCGCGCAGCCCGTACGGGGCGTGGGTGTCGGCGAGTTCGAGCACGTCGACGGGGATGGTCGGCGTGTCGAGGATCGTGGGGATGAGGTAGTCGGTGAAGGAGGGGTTCCTGACCTCCGCCGTCCTCGGGTCGACGACGATCTCCTCCATCACCGCCACGCCCAGGCCCTGGGTGGTGCCGCCCTGGATCTGGCCGACGACGGAGAGCGGGTTGAGCGCCTTGCCGACGTCCTGGGCGCAGGCCAGTTCGATGACCTTGACCAGGCCGAGCTCGGTGTCGACCTCGACGACGGCCCGGTGTGCGGCGAACGAGTACTGCACATGGCCGAAGCCCTGTCCCGTGCGCGGGTCGAAGGGTTCGGTGGGCCGGTGGCGCCACTCCTCCTCGACCTCGACGGCCTCGTCTCCGAGCACGTCCACCAGGTCGGCGAGGACCTCGCCGCCGTCGGTGACGACCTTGCCGCCCTCCAGGAGGAGTTCGGCCGTCGCCCAGGCCGGGTGATACGTGCCGAACCTGCGGCGGCCCAGGTCGAGGACCTTCTCGCGCACCAGTTCGCAGGCGTGTCTCACGGCTCCGCCGGTGACGTACGTCTGGCGGGAGGCCGAGGTCGAGCCCGCCGACCCCACCTGGGTGTCCGCCGGGCGGATCGTCACCTGTGCGACGCCCAGCTCCGTGCGGGCGATCTGCGCGTGGACGGTGACGCCGCCCTGGCCGACCTCCGCCATCGCCGTGTGCACCGTCGCCACCGGCTCACCGCCGACGACCTCCATGCGGACCTTCGCCGTCGAGTAGTCGTCGAAACCCTCGGAGAAGCCGACGTTCTTGATGCCGACCGCGTAGCCGACCCCGCGGACGACGCCCTCGCCGTGGGTGGTGTTGGACAGCCCGCCGGGGAGCTGACGCACGTCCGCCTCCTCGCCGGCCGTGAGCCACTGCTGCTCGGGCGGCAGCGGCATCGCCTTGACGCGGCGCAGGAGTTCGGCGACCGGGGCCGGGGAGTCGACGATCTGGCCGGTGGGCATCACGGCCCCCTGCGACATGGCGTTCAGCCGCCGGAACTCCACCGGGTCCATGTCCAGCTTCGCGGCCAGCTTGTCCATCTGAGCCTCGTACGCGAAGCACGCCTGGACCGCGCCGAAGCCGCGCATGGCTCCGCAGGGCGGGTTGTTGGTGTAGAGGGCGAGGGCCTCCACCTCGACGTCCTCGACCACGTACGGGCCGACGCCGAGCGAGGCGGCGTTTCCGACGACCGCGGGCGACGAGGAGGCGTACGCGCCGCCGTCGAGGACGATGCGGGCCCTGACGTGGGTGAGCCTGCCGTCCTTCGTCGCGCCGTGCTCGTAGGACAGCTTCGCGGGGTGGCGGTGGACGTGGCCGAAGAAGGACTCGAAGCGGTTGTAGACGATCTTGACGGGCCTGCCGGTACGGAGGGCGAGCAGGCAGGCGTGGATCTGCATCGACAGGTCCTCGCGGCCCCCGAAGGCTCCGCCGACGCCCGCCAGTGTCATCCGGACCTTGTCCTCGGGCAGGCCGAGGACGGGCGCGATCTGGCGCAGGTCCGCGTGCAGCCACTGGGTGGCGATGTACAGGTCGACGCCACCGTCCTCGGCGGGCACCGCGAGACCGGACTCCGGGCCGAGGAAGGCCTGGTCCTGCATGCCGAAGACGTATTCGCCCTCGACGATCACATCGGCGCGCTGACGTGCCTCCTCCACGTCGCCGCGGATGATCGGCTGGCGGTGGACGATGTTCGGGTGCGGGACGTGACGGGAGTGGTGGTCGGTGCGGTTCTCATGGACGAGGACCGCGTCGGGAGCGGTCGCGGACGCCTCGTCCGTGATGATCGGCAGTTCCCGGTACTCCACCTTGATCTTCGCGGCGGCGCGGCGGGCCGTTTCCGGGTGGTCGGCGGCGACGACCGCGACGGGCTCGCCGTGGTGGCGGACCCTGCCGTGGGCGAGGACCGGGGTGTCCTGGATCTCCAGGCCGTAGTTCCTGACCTCGGTCGGCAGGTCGTCGTACGTCAGGACGGCGTGCACGCCCGGCGTCGCGAGGGCCTCGCTCGTGTCGACGGAGACGATCTCGGCGTGCGCGACGGTGGAGCGCAGGATCTGGCCCCAGAGCATGTCCTCGTGCCACATGTCGGACGAGTACGCGAAGTCGCCGGTGACTTTGAGGGTGCCGTCGGGGCGGAGCGTGGACTCGCCGATGCCACCCCTGGTGTGCGAACCCTGGGTGATCTTCGTGGGAGCACCGTTCGTCGGCATGACTCAGACCGCCTCTTGCTGACGGGCGGCCGCCAGGCGGACCGCGTCCATGATCTTCTCGTAGCCGGTGCAGCGGCAGAGGTTGCCCGAGAGGGCCTCGCGGATGTCCGCGTCGGTGGGGTTCGGGTTGCGCTCCAGCATCTCGTCGGCGGCGACGAGGAGACCCGGGGTGCAGAAACCGCACTGGACGGCGCCGGCGTCGATGAAGGCCTGCTGGACGGGGGCGAGTTGGGTGCCCTCGCCGGTCCGGGAGTCGGTGCCGTGGGCGGACCACCGCTGGTCCTCGTCCGAGGATGTGACACATTCCGCGGATGTGTCACACTTTCCGGTTCCGCATGCCCGCCGCCGCGCGAACTCCGCCAGCCCCTCCACCGTGACGACCTCGCGCCCCTCGACCTGCCCGGCGGCGACGAGGCACGAGCACACCGGCACGCCGTCCAGCCGTACGGTGCACGACCCGCACTCGCCCTGCTCGCAGGCGTTCTTGGAGCCGGGCAGCCCCAGCCGCTCCCTCAGTACGTACAGCAGGGACTCGCCCTCCCACACGTCGTCGGCTTCCTGCGGACGGCCGTTGACCGTGAAGTTGACACGCATTACGCGGCTCCCTCCGAGACGCGGGCGCTGCCGCGGTACGACTCCCAGGTCCACATCAGCGTCCGCCGGGCCATGACGCCCACCGCGCGGCGGCGGTAGCTCGCGGTGCCCCGGACGTCGTCGATCGGGTTGCAGGCCGCGGAGCACAGCTCGGCGAACTGCTGGGCGACGGACGGGGTGATGATCCGGCCGTTGTCCCAGAAGCCGCCCTCGTCGAGCGCCGCGTTCAGGAAGTCCTCGGCGGCCGTGGCGCGGACGGGCGTGGGAGCCGCCGAGCCGATGCCCGTACGGACCGTGCGGGTCTCGGGGTGCAGCGCGAGCCCGAAGGCGCACACCGCGATCACCATCGCGTTCCGCGTGCCCACCTTCGAGAACTGCTGCGGGCCGTCCGCCTTCTTGATGTGGACCGCGCGGATCAGCTCGTCGGGCGCGAGGGCGTTGCGCTTGACGCCGGTGTAGAACGCGTCGATCGGGATGCGCCGCGAGCCCCGTACGGACTCGGCCTCGACCTCGGCGCCGGCCGCGAGGAGGGCCGGGTGGGCGTCGCCGGCCGGGGAGGCGGTGCCGAGGTTGCCGCCGACGCCGCCGCGGTTGCGGATCTGCGGGGAGGCGACCGTGTGGGAGGCGAGGGCGAGTCCCGGCAGTTCGGCCCGCAGGTTCTCCATGATCCGCGTGTACGGGACCGACGCCCCGAGCCGGACGGTGTCCTCGCCGGCCTCCCACTCGTAGAGGTCGCCGACGCGGGTCAGGTCGAGGAGGTACTCGGGCCGGCGGTGGTCGAAGTTGATCTCGACCATCACGTCGGTGCCGCCCGCGATCGGCACAGCGGTGGGATGCTCGGCCTTCGCGGCGAGCGCCTCCTCCCAGCTGGCGGGGCGAAGGAAGTCCATGACCGGCTCTCTTCTTCGTCTGCTGACGTCGCGTGGGTCGTTCCGTTTGAGCCAGATCGTGTGCGGGCGGCCCGGCTCGTGCATGAGCTGTTCACGTGGGACGACGCCAGTACACAGCGCCCTACTCCAACGGGGTCAGTCACGGAAAACATGAAGGAGTTGGCTGGCCAGGGCGCCCATCTTGTAGATTCGTATGAACGGAGACCATCAGTAACCCCTCCGTCTCTCCTCGGAAACAGTGAGCACGGCCACGAAACCCCAGGACACCGACCGAACGCAGTTTTCCGGACACCCGGAAACACGGACAGCCGGACGCCCCGGCCGACCGGACACGACGACCCGACAAGAACGGCGGCGAGAACACATGCGGCTGCGCGCACTGCTGGACACCGACGCGCTGGGCCTGCGGCTGCTCGGTGGCCAGGACGAGCTGGACCGCACGGTGCGCGGAGTGATGACCACGGACCTGCGCGATCCCAGCCGCTACCTCTCGGGCGGCGAGCTGGTGCTCACCGGGCTCGCCTGGCGCCACGACGCCACGGACTCCGAGCCCTTCGTACGGATCCTGGTGGGCGCCGGGGTCACCGCGCTCGCCGCCGGTGAGGCCGAGCTGGGGGACGTGCCCGAGGACCTGGTCGTGGCCTGCGCCGTGCACCGGCTGCCCCTGCTCGCCGTCAACGAGTCGGTGGCCTTCGCGACGATCACCGAGCACGTCGTCCGGCAGGTCTCGGGCGAGCGGGCCGGTGACCTGGCGGCGGTGGTCGACCGGCACCGCCGGATGATGACCTCGGGACCGGCGGGCGGCGGCCCGGACGTGGTCCTGGACCTGCTCGGCTCCGACCTGGACCTGCGGGCCTGGGTGCTCTCGCCCACCGGACGGCTCGTCGCGGGCCCCAAGGTGGGCGGTCCCGCCCTGCCCGCCGACGTGCGCGCCGGGCTGGCCGCCGAGCACCTGGCGGCCACGCGCGCGGGCCGGCGCGCACCGCACCGGGTTGCCGTGGGCCCGACGACGTACTCCCTGTTCCCGGTCCGCAACACCGGCCGGACCGCGGCGGCCGTCCGGGACACCCGCGAGACCGTGCTCTCCGAGTGGCTGCTCGCGGTCGAGGCGGATGCCGGGGAGTGGGCAGAGGAGCGGCTCGACCTGCTGTATGGAGTCACCCAGCTGATCGCGGTCGAGCGGGACCGGCGGGAGGCGGCCCGTACGGTACGGCGGCGGCTGGCCCAGGAGGTCCTGGAGCTGGTCCAGGCGGGTGCCGCGCCCGCCGAGATCGCGGCCCGGCTGCGGGTGGCGGCCCCGGTGCTGCTGCCCGGCCTGGGTGCGGCCCCGCACTGGCAGGTGGTGGTGGCCCGCGTGGAGTGGGACGGCGGGGAGATCGAGGGCGGGCCGGTGGCGCAGGCGCTGCTGGAGGAGATCCTCGTCGATCCTTCCCCGGGGAGCCCGGGGCACTCCCAGTCGGCCGGAGCCGAGCACTCCGACCGCATCGCCGTGGCGCACACCGGTGACGAGGCGGTCGCGCTCGTCCCGCTCCCGGCGGTCTCCGCCGAGCACGACGGCTCGGAGTCGGGCATCCTCGCCGACACGCTCCTGCAGTCCGTCCGCGACCCGCTGACGGCCGGTCTGAACGACGACGGGCGGCTCACGCTCGGCGTCAGCGCGGCGGTTCACTCGGCCGAGGGACTGCGCGGGGCGCTGGAGGAGGCGCGGCACGCGCGCAGGGTGGCGGCGGCGCGGCCCGGCCGGGTGTGCGCGGCGGGCCACCAGGAGCTGGCCTCGCACGTGCTGCTGCTGCCGTTCGTCCCGGACGACGTGCGCCGCGCGTTCACGGCCCGTCTCCTCGACCCGCTGCGCGACTACGACCGCCGCCACCGCGCCGAACTGATCCCCACCCTGGAGGCGTTCCTCGACTGCGACGGCTCCTGGACGCGCTGCGCCACCCGATTGCACCTGCACGTCAACACGCTGCGGTACCGGGTGGGCCGTATCGAGCAGTTGACGAGCCGGGACCTCTCGCGCCTCGAGGACAAGCTGGATTTCTTCCTGGCGTTGCGCATGAGCTGAGGTCACGGGGTTGCGTGAAGGGAGGCACGCGGTGCCGTCCGTGCGCCCTGTCTCACCCCATGACTTTGTGAAATCCTTCACCCGACCCCTTGGCCGGGTACCGCGATCCGTGCTGAGATGCGGCCACCACTCAACAGCTCGAAGGCGCGCTAGGGGAGGGCAACGTGGCGCATCCCGCCATGTCTGGTACGGGAACGACCGCAACTGACGATCCGCTCCAGACCGCGGTATGGCGGTTGCGCTCGCGCGCCTGCTGGGCCGACGCGGCGGCACTGCTCCGGCCGACCACGCCGTCGGCCTCGCTCCAGCGGACCTCGCTCCTCGTCGAGCGCTGTCTCTACACCGAGCAGGGCTGGGAGGACGCCGAGGACGCGCTCCGCACGGCCGAGGCGCAGGCCCAGAGCGACGACGAGCGGGGCGCGGCGGCCTGCGAGCGCGGGCAACTGGCGTACGCCTCCACGTTGTTGGGCGTCCGGGACCGGGCGGACGAGGCACGCGCGGCACTCGGCCGGGCGGCGGCCCTGATCCCGCCGGGCGCACCGGGCCGGGCCCTGCTGGACTTCCGCCGCGGCCTGATCGCCGAGAACCTGGCCCGCGCCCCGCAGGCCGCCCGCGCCGCCTACCGCCGCGCCCACGCGGGCGCCACCGCCCACGGCGACCTGCTGCTGCTCTCGTTCACGTGGCGCCACCTCGCCGGACTCGCCCTGCGCGAGGGCGAACTGGCCGAGGCCCGCCACGGCTTCACCGAGTCCCTCCGCATCCGCGAGGAGCTGGGCTACCTCGTCGGCACCGCCCCGGCCCTCGCGTCCCTGGCGGACACGGAGACGGACCCCGAAGCCACCCGCCTCAGGGCAGAGGCAGCCCGCCTGTTCCGCCTCCTGGGCGGCGTACCCACCTGGCTGGCAAGGCAACTGGCCCCACCGGCGGCAACGGCGTAAGCGGCAACTGATCACGGGAGGGGGCGCCCCGACAGGGGCGCGGGGCTGTGACATCATGCGGCTCCGCCGCGCGGGCGCGACCAGCCACACACAACCCGCACCCAGAAACCGGCCGAAACCCCAACGGAGCCTCACGCCCCGGAAAAGTGCTCCCGCAGCAACGCCTCCACCGCCCCCAAGTCCCGCGCCACCAATGCATCAAGCAGCGCAAGATGCACAGCGGCATCCACCATCAGCTCCGCGCGGCAGCGCACCGGCTCGCCTCCCAGCGCCCACTGGGAGCGACGATGCAGATCGTCGGCCACACGCACGAGCTGCTCATTGCCGGCAAGCCCCAGCACCGCACGGTGAAAGGCCCGGTCCGCCTCGCCGTACGCCGCGGGGCAGCCGGACGCCGCCGCCCGCGCCGTCTCCTCCGCGAGGGGCCGCAGCTCGGCCCAGCGCTCGGCGGGCAGCGTGCGCGCCAGCCGCAGCACCACCGGCATCTCGATCAGCGCCCGGATCTCGGCGAGGTCGGCCAGCTCGTGGGCGCCGCGCTCGACGACGCGGAAGCCGCGGTTGGGCACGACCTCGACGGCGCCCTCCAGGGCGAGTTGCTGCATGGCCTCGCGTACGGGAGTGGCGGACACTCCGAAGCGCTCGCCCAGCGCGGGCGCCGAGTACACCTCGCCCGGCGTGAGGTCTCCGGCGACGAGCGCGGCGCGCAGGGCGTCGAGGATCTGCCCGCGGACGGAGGTCCGCTGCACGACGGGACGCGGGATGGGCGTCTCGCTGTGGGTGTGCTCACCCCGTACCGCGTCGCCCCGCGCGGCCGGCGCGGCGCCCGGGGCGATCCCCCGCTCCCGGTTCACGTCCGCCACCCCCGGCTGCTGCGGCACGCAGGGAGGGCGCTCACGCGCCTCGGGAACCCCGGGCCCGGCCCCGGAGGCGACCTCGGTCCCGGTCCCGGCCTCGACGGAGCCCTGCGGGTCGCGCGGACGCGGTCCGGCCTGCTCCACGGGGTCTCCTCAGGGGTCGATGGTGCGCGAGGTGCTCGAATCAGCTGCGGGGGTCGTTACCGGCCGTAAAGCACCATAAGCGCACCGAGCGTCAGTTCACATATCGATCGCTTCGGGTAAGGTAAGCCTTACCTGTCGATCACCGCTCGGCTCGACGACCGCGAAACGACCGCGAACGACCGCGAAACGGGGGTCCCCCATGCCGCTCGCTGCACCGGTTACGTCGCCGGTCACGGATGCGTACACCCGGCTCACCGACGTGTATCCATATCTGGACGTGACGGAACTCTCCCCCCTGGAGGCGACACCACGGGGTGACGGCTGGGTCCCGGCCGCGCGGCTCGCGGAGGGCGGCGCGGATCTCGACGCCTTTCTCGCCTGGGACGACGAGCAGGTGCTGCGGGACTACGGACAGAGAGGACGCCCGGACGTCATCGCGAGCTTCGGCCTGCACCGGTACGCGTGGTCGGCCTGCCTGCTGTTCACCGTGCCGTGGTTCCTGGCGCGCCGGGTGCCCCGCATCCCCGTGGAGCACGTCGCCTTCCAGCGGACCGAGGGCCGTCTGGCCGTCCGCGTCGACGCGTTCTCCTGCCTGCCGGACGATCCGGCGGCCGACCTGCCCGGCGCGCGGGTCGTACCGGACGAGGAGGCGCTGCGGGCCGAGGTGCGGGCGGCGGTCGCCGAGCACGTCGAACCGGTCCTCGCCGGCTTCGGCCCCCGGATGCGGCGCCGTGGACGCGCCCTGTGGGGCATGGCGACCGACGAGGTCGTCGAGGGGCTCTGGTACGTCGCCCAGCTGCTCGGCGAGGAGGAGCGCGCCCGGCGCGAGCTGGAGTTGCTGCTGCCCGGCACGACCAAGCCGTACGTGGGCTCCGCGGCCTTCCGCGAACTGACGGGCCCCGGCGGCGAGTCGCTGCCCACCCGGGACCGGGTGAGCTGCTGCATGTTCTACACGCTGCGCCCCGAGGACACCTGCCCCAGCTGCCCGCGCGTCTGCGACGCGGAACGCGTCGCCAAGTTGACGGCGGCCGCGACCGCCTGACGCCCCTTCGCCGGCCCTTGTGGCCAAGCCGTGACTTCCCACAGGGCGGCAGCGCGTGATATCTGCCGTAAGATCAACTCGCGGTGTGACCCCCGCCCGGGTTACAGGAGATTCACAACTTCCTCACTCGTCGCGGGAACTTTCCGAGGAACCACCCGTACGGGTAGTGTTGCTCGCACTCAACTCCCGTCCCTCGCGCGGTAGTTCGAGCAGAATGCCGCCCTGCGCATCTCCTTGCACTTCCTTGGCGGTCTCTTGCCCCGAAACCCCCTGAGGGCAGTGGGGATTGGGCCAATATGGCGGGCGTTACGCCCTATCCCAATGCAAGGGACCCTGATGAGATTGACCGACATATCGCTGAACTGGCTGCTTCCGGGCGCCGTGCTGCTCCTGGGCATGCTGGCGGCGGTGGCGGTGCTCGCGCGCGGCAAGCGGTCCGGGGAGCACGCGAAGACCGAGGACTCGTGGGAGCGCAGCGAGGAGCGCCGCCGCCGCAAGGAGGCCCTTTACGGCACGGCCTCCTACATCCTCCTCTTCTGCTGTGCCGCGGTCGCGGCCGCGCTCTCCTTCCGTGGCCTGGTCGGCTTCGGCGAACAGAACCTGGGACTCACCAACGGCTGGCAGTACCTGGTTCCGTTCGGCCTCGACGGCGCCGCCATGTTCTGTTCCGTGCTCGCGGTGCGCGAGGCCAGCCACGGCGACGCGGCACTCGGCTCCCGGATACTCGTGTGGACGTTCGCGGGCGCGGCGGCCTGGTTCAACTGGGTGCACGCGCCCCGGGGTCTCGGCCATGACGGCGCCCCGCAGTTCTTCGCGGGCATGTCCATGTCCGCCGCCGTGCTGTTCGACCGCGCGCTCAAGCAGACCCGCCGTGCCGCACTGCGCGAGCAGGGCCTGGTCCCGCGCCCGCTGCCGCAGATCCGCGTCGTCCGCTGGCTCCGCGCGCCCCGCGAGACGTACAGCGCCTGGTCGCTGATGCTCCTCGAAGGTGTGCGCACCCTTGACGAGGCCGTGGAGGAGGTGCGCGAGGACAAGCGCATAAAGGAGGAGACCCGGACGCGCAAGCGCGAGCAGGGGCGCCTGGAGCGTGCCCACCTGAAGGCGATCAGCCGGGGCCACCGGAGTCTGCCCGGCCGTGGCGGCGGGCGGCAGATGGACGTGACCACCGTGGAGCGCGTCCCCGAGCCGGTCGCCTCGGAGCCTGCCATATCCACGCCGGAGCCACTGCCCGTGCGTACGCGCCCTTCCCTGCAGCCCGTCCGCGGGGCTTCTGACAAGCCGGTCACCGTCGACCTCACCGCGGAGGACGACACGATGGCGCTGCCCCGGCTGGACTCCCTGGAGCGCAAGCTCAAGGACCTGGAGCAGCAGTTCGGCTAGAACACACTCCCGCTCGTGAGGGCCCGCATCCCCTTCACGAGCCGAACGGGGCGGGGGCGCGGCATACGAGCCGCGCCCCCGCCCCGTTCCCGTGTCCGTCCCACCCGTGCCCGCAACCGGGCGGTCAGGCGGCCTCGGCGCCCAGTTCGAACCACACCGCCTTGCCCACGCCGTGCGCCCGTACCCCCCACGCGTCCGCGAGGGACTGCACGAGGACGAGACCCCGGCCGTGCGTACCGTCACCGGTGTCGGGCATCTGCAGGTTCGGTCTGCGGCCCACGAAGTCCCGTACCTCCACGCGGAGTTCGTGCGGCGAGACAACGGCCGTCAGGACCGCGTCGCGGTCGGTGTGGATGAGTGCGTTGGTGACGAGCTCGCTGGTCAGCAGCTCGGCTATCTCCGATCTTCCGGGGCGCCCCCAGTGCCGGAGGAACTCCCTGAGCTCTCTCCGGGTCTCGGGCACCGCCCGTAGGTCCGCCCGTCCGAGCCTGCACCTGAGCTCCCCCGCCCCCGCCTGGTCCGTGGCACTGTCGGTCGCTTCCTCCACCGTCTTCGCCGAGGTGGCCCCGATCGCCACGGGACCGCCGCCTCGCGCCTGCCTCTTCATGACCCCCGCCCGCATGCCGATGACGAATCCCCTCCTGCTCGAACACGCTCACGGGGATCCATGCCCCCGTCCGGAAGGCGACAGTCATGCTGAATCGTCAAGCACCCCTGGTAGGCGTTCAAACGCACACAGTCAAGCCACGCGGGTGGAGGACCCGGGCACCCCGCGCCACCACGCGAAACCATCACGCAGGGCAACGAAACGGACACGTGGGGCCCTCGCGTCGGTCACGAGCCCGACCGCGCGCTCCGGTCCCCGCCGTCCACACCCGGCTGCCGATCCGGCCGTATCCGACCAGCCGCTCGCGGCCACGGAGCGTGGCCACCCGCGCCGGCCAGGTCACGCCTCCCAGACGGCGGCGGCCGTGCGGTCGTCGGCGTACCCCTTCACCCGTACCTGGGTGTCGGTGAGGAAGGCGGCGAGCCCCGGGGGCTCCCCGGTCGCCCAGCGGGCCGTGAGGTGTTCGGCGAGCTGTGGTTCGCCGCGCAGGGGGTCGGCGAGGCCCGCCGTGCACAGCAGCAGCGTGTCCCCGGGGCGGGCCACGGAGGCACGGAAGCGGAAGGGCTCCTGGGGCGGTGCGGGGGCGGGCTCGTAGGGACTCGGGGGCGTCGCGATACCGAGGTCCATGGTCAGACGGTCGCCCTCGGGGGTCTCGTGGGGCAGTGAGCCGAAGCCGACGACCGGTGCGCCTGCGGTCGCGGCGACCCGTGGTTCGATGTCCTGCCACTCGCCGTCCCGCAGCCGGAACAGACCTCCGACGCCGACACCGAAGAAGACGCGCGTACGGCACTCCGGGTCCGCCGGGAGCAGCAGGCAGCGCAGCCCGGCCGTGTACTCCTCGGGCTCGACGCCCTGCTCGGCGGCGCTGGCGCGGAGTTTGCCGAGGGTGCGGTCGGTGAGCCGGTGCAGCCCCGACTTCAGTTCGCCGCGCCGGGCGGCCCGCATGTCCTCGGCGAGCCGGACGTGGCTGCGTCCGACGGCCCGTCCGATCCACGCGCACGCCTCGGCCGCCGCCCGGTGCGCTCCTGGTGTGGCGCGGGCGCCGGTCGCCATGGCGACGAGCACCAGCGCCTCCTCGCCCGAGCCGAACCTCGCCGTCAGCAGCGAGTCCCGGCGCGGCTCGCCCCGGAACCGGGCGGAGTCCCCGCGCACGGAAGCGGCCCGCAGCGTGCACGCCCCGTAGCGCGCCCCGTCGAGCACGGTGTCCGCGACCAGATCCCGCAGGTCCTCCGGGTCCGCGACCGGCAACGCGGTGGGCTCCGCGTCGTACGTGGGCGGCCCGGAGCCGACGTAGGCGACGGCGGCCGGCTCGGAGCGGGTGACGAGGGTGGCGTCCCGGGACTGGAGGGTCGCGGGGACGGGGGTGTCCGACGCGCCGGTGGACGCCGGGGCGTCCGGTGCGGCGTTGCGCGTCGGGCCGACCGGTGCGCCGGTGCGGGCCCGGCCGTCCGGCGCGCCGGTGGGCGCCGGGCCGTCCGGTGCACGAGTGGGCACCGGGCCGTCCGGTGCACGAGTGGGCACCGGGCCGTCCGGTGCGCCGGTGCGCGCCCAGCCATCCGGTACGTCCGGGGGCGCCGGGCCATCCGGTGCACCAGTGGGCACCGGGCCGTCCGGTGCGGCGTTGCGCGCCGGGCCGGCCGGTGGGGCCTCCGCGCGAAAGCCCGGTGGTTTGGGGCCGGGCGGAAAGGCCGCGGGTCCCGACGGATCGACGGGCGGCGCTCCCCAGGGGGCCGACCGCCGCACGAGAGAGTCGGGGTCACTCCTGCTGCCCTGGCCGGCAGGACCGGATCGGTCGGGGGGGTTGCGCGGGCCGGGGGTGCCGGAACGGCCGTCGGACGCGCTCCGGCCGTCAGGGCCGCCGGGCCGGCCGGAGACGTCGGCCGGGTCGGACCCCGCGTAACCGGCGTACCCGGCGGCGGGGCGGGGCTGGATGTCGGCCGGGGCGGGGCGTGCGTCGTCCGGAGGGGTCGCTGTGCGTCGGCCCGGCACCGTCGGGGGGCCTCCGCGTGGAGGCGGGGCACCGCTGGGCGAGGACTCGGGACGGGCCGCCGGGTCCTGCCCCACCGTGTCCGCCGCCGAGGCGAAGCGGTCGTCGAGGGAATCGGCCGCGGCCGCGGGCCCCGTGTCCTCGGTGGAGTCGTCGTACAACTGCCCCCACCAGTCGTCCTCGTGACCGGTGGGCCTCTCCCCCTGCTGGCTCATGCCCCTAATTGTCCACCGCGGGAGCCTGATGAAAACGAGGCTTCCGAAAAAACCGGCCAGGGGATGCCCCGGGACGACGCTCCGGAGACGATCTCGAACTGCGGTACGGCGTACGGCTGATCCACGCCCCGGGACACCGCGCCGCCTGGTGTACCGCCGGGCGGTTCCACCCCCCACAGGAGAACCGCCCGGCGGCGTGTGAGCCGCCCCCGGCGCCGGGGGCATGGGTCGGACCGGGGTCCTGAGTGTGACCCACGCTCCTTGGGTTCCCCTGTGATGTGCGGTCATTCTCCTGTGGGGGTGCCTCGGCACCGGGCGCGCTCGTCGTCCATCGGGCGCGCTCGCGACCTGCGTCTCCTCTCCCACTCCAGCACCCTGGGCTTATGGGAGCGTGGGAACTCCTGCTGGTCGGGGTGGTGCTCCTGCTCGGCCTGTGCGGAGTGCTCGTACCCGGCGTACCGGGGTCCTGGCTGGTGTGGGCCGGGGTCGCGTGGTGGGCGCTGGAGGACACCAGCGGTCTCGCGTGGTTCGTGCTCGTGGGCGCAACCGTGGTCATGCTGCTCTCCCAGGCAGTCCGCTGGATGCTGCCACCCCGGCGTCCGCGGGAGAGCGGCGCCACCCCCCGCATGGCGGTGTTCGCGGGGGTCGGAGCGCTTCTCGGCTTCGGCCTGATACCGGTGATCGGGGCGATACCCGGCTTCATGGCCGGTATCTATCTCTCCGAACGGCTGCGGCTCGGACGGCACCGCGAGGCCAGGGCGGCGCTGCGCACCGCGATGCGGTCGGGTGGCTGGAGCGTGCTGACGGAACTGTTCGCCTGTCTGCTCGTCACGATGACCTGGCTGTGCGCGGTGATCTGGGGTTGATCGGCTCTCGACACATCGGATCTCTCCCTTCCCATTGACGAGCACACGCACCTTCTCTACGTTGCATCGCGGGATAGCTCCGATGAATCACTGCTGCGTTACCGCTGAATCACCGTACGAATCATGCCGTTTGAGCCGCCGGGAGGCACCATGTCCCGCCCGTCCGACGCGATGCCCAGCCCCTCCAGACGTACTGTTCTCGCCACCGGGACCGCCCTCGGCGGAACACTTCTCTCCGGAGGTCTCCCGGCCTCGGCGAGCGCGGCCGCTCCCGAAGCCCCCGACCCGTTGGCCCCCGAACTCTCCCCCTCGGACCCCTGGCGCACCGTCCTCGACGACGCCGACCTGGTGTGGGAGCGGATGCCGACGACCTGGTACGAGGGTCCGTTCCTCGGTAACGGCTTCCTCGGCTCCGGCATCTACGCGGAGCCCGGCGGAGACCAGGAGGACGGCACTTTCCGGGCCGTGCGCTTCAACGTGCAGCACTCCGAGGTCCAGGACCACCGCCCCGAGTTCGGCTCGCTGTTCGGGCTCGCCCGGCTCCCGATCGGCTACTTCACGCTGGAGCCCGTGGGCCGCGTCACGGGCGTGGACTGGCGGCTCCGGCTGCGGGACGCCGAGCTCACCGGCATGCTCACCACCGAGCGGGGCACCCTCACGATCCGCGCCCTGGTGCACACCTCACGCTCGGTGCTGGCCGTGGAGGTGACGCCCAGCGCGGGCGAGCGCGACTTCAGGTGGGTGTTCCATCCGGAGGAGGCGATCAGCCCGCGCGCCGCGTTCAAGCCGTTGCCGGACGGCTACCAGGGCAACCCGCCCGCCGAGGTCGGTGAGCGGGACGGCGTCTCCACGTCCGTACAGTCCCTGCTGTCCGGCGGGCAGCACGTGACGGCGTGGCGGGAGCGGACGTGGGGCGCGAGCCGGACGCTGTACGTCAACGTGGCGTACTCGTACCCGCGGAGCACGGCGCTCGGACGAGCCATGCGCACCATCCAGGACGCGTCCGTGCTCCCCTACTCGCAGACGGCGCTGACGCACCGCGCCTGGTGGCACGCCTACTACCGCAAGAGCTTCCTCTCGCTGCCCGATGCCCGCATCCAGCGCTTCTACTGGATCCAGCTGTACAAGACGGCGTCCGCCGCGCGCCGGGACGCCCCGGTGATGGCGACCTGCGGACCCTGGCTGGAGCCCACGCCGTGGCCCAACACCTGGTGGAACCTCAACGCACAGCTGGAGTACTGGCTCATCCACGGCTCCAATCACCTCGAACTCGACGCGATCACCCGGTCGTTGAGCGAGTTCCGGGGGAACCTGGTCAAGGAGGTGGCCGCCCCGTACGACGCCGACTCGATGGGCATCCCGCGCACCACGGACCCGCATCTGATCAACGGCGCGCAGAGCGCGCTCATGGGGTACGGCGTCGGCATCCCCGGCCAGGACCCGCCGACCCCCGAGGTCGGCAACCTCACGTGGGCCCTGCACAACGTCTGGCTCAGCTACCGCCACACGATGGACGAGTCGATCCTGAGGGACGTCCTCTTCCCGCTGCTCCGCAAGGCGATCACCTACTACCTGCACTTCCTGGAGCCCGGCCCGGACGGCAGGCTGCACCTTCCGGCGACCTTCTCCCCCGAGTACGGCGGGAACTCTCGGGACTGCAACTACGACCTGATGCTGCTGACCTGGGGCTGCCGTACGCTGCTGGACTCCGCCGAGATCCTCGGCATCGACGACGAGCTGGCGCCGCGCTGGCGCGAGGTGCTGGACAGGCGGGCGCCGTATCCGACCGATGCGAACGGCTTCATGATCGGCGCGGACATCCCCTTCGCGAAGTCTCACCGCCACTACTCGCATCTGCTCGCCGTGTACCCCCTGTACGAGGTCACGGGCCGCACCGCGGAGGAACGGGCTCTGATCGAGAAGTCGCTGGCGCACTGGGTGGGCTTCGAGGGCGCGCTCCAGGGCTACACGTTCACGGGCGCGGCCTCGATGTCCGCCCTGCTCGGCAAGGGCGAGGACGCGCTGGGTTATCTGGGTCAGCTGATGTCCCGGTTCATCCAGCCCAACACCATGTACAAGGAGTCGGGTCCGGTCATCGAGACACCGTTGTCGGCCGCCCAGTCCCTGCACGACATGATCTGCCAGTCCTGGGGCGGCGTCATCCGCGTCTTCCCCGCACTGCCCGCCGCCTGGGCGGACCTCACGGTCCACGACTTCCGCACGCAGGGCGCCTTTCTGCTGTCCGCGGTACGGAAGGGCGGTACGACCCGCTGGGTCCGGCTGACCAGTGAGGCGGGGGCGCCGTGCGTGGTACGGCACGGGATCGCGGGGGCGGTCGATGTGCGGGACGGGTGGGGGCGGCGGTTGCGGTACTCGGACGCGGGTGGGGGCGGGCTGCGGGTCGCGCGGGGGGGGGGGGGGGGGGGGCAGGAACCAGCGCAAGGGGTCCGACCGCACCACCCACGGGTGGTAGTAAAAGCACA